>CAYMRH010000014.1:0-28451 GCA_964392785.1 uncultured Brevinematales bacterium | reverse complement strand
GACTTGGCCGCTGTGGATGTACGTTTCAGTGACCGGCGTGGTGATTTACCTGCTTCAGGGCGGCTTCCGTCTGGGGATCGATTTCCAGGGCGGTGTCAAGCTGGAAACCCGCATCACCGCGCCCGGTGTGACCATCCAGACCGTGCGCAAGGCCTTTGCCGACGACAAACGGGAGGCGGATGTCAACACGGTGGGAGCCGCTTCAGACGGCCACTACCTGATCACTCTTCCCGTTGCCGAGAATTCCGCCGGAGACGAGATCCAGAAGAACCTGGATTTCCTGAAGAAAATCTTCGGCCAGGACCGGGTGGTTCTCCAGGGCAGCGAACGGGTGGATTCCAAAATCGGACGCGATTTCGCCAGGAGGGCCGTGAATCTGGTGCTGATTGCCGCCGGGCTCATCATGGCCTATATCATTTTCCGGTTCAGTTTTTTTTACGGTCTGGGCGCTGTCATCACCCTGTTCCACGACCTGGCGATCATGCTTTCCTTCTGTCTGTTTCTGCGGATCCCGATCGACATCACCGTGATCGCGGCCCTGTTGACCGTGCTGGGCTATTCGATCAACGATACGATCGTGGTGTTTGACCGGATCCGGGAGAACGCGGCCGTCAACCCCGAAGAAGATTACGCCCTGGTGATCGATAAAAGCATCACCCAGACGCTGTCCCGGACCATCATCACCGGTCTGACCACTCTGTTTGTCGTTTTCGCGATTTACTTCTGGGGCGGGATCGTGCTCCGGAATTTCGCGCTTCTGCTTCTGGTCGGCATTACCGTGGGGACTTATTCGTCCATCGCCATCGCGGCCCCCGCCACATACATGTTGCGCGGGCGTTTCGGCAAAAAAGCCGGCGGGAAACCGAAATCGGCATAAGTAAAAATCAGACGCTCCGAAACGCCCCCGATCTTTCTGACGGGGGCGTTTTTTTTTCACCCGATTCTGCCGGCGTCCGCCCGCAGTCAAGTTCTGTCGCTGACGATCATGAATAGATTCGGGGTTATCAAACCATACACTAATTGAAGAAAGCGGGAAGAGCGGCGGCAATTCCTGAAGCGCCGTTTGTCAGCGGTTCTTCCGGAACGCCGGTCATTCCGGTTTGTCGTCATCCGTGTCCCGTTGAAGGTTTCTGAGAAGGATCGCGACGAACGCGGCCGCCAGCGCGATCAGGCCCATGCTGAGGGGCATGACGGACCTGAAGGCGATACCGCCTGCAAAAAACACCACCGCAGAAACGGCCAAAACGATCCGGAAGACCGAGCTCATGATAAACCCCTTGTTCAAGCTCATGATAATAATAATTCAGAGCGATAAGGTCAATAGGGAGATATCCTTATCAGGTTTGTCGCTCATCAATAATCTGACAAGGAAAAGGCGCTTTAAACGGGACGCAACGCGGAACGGATTGACAGGATCAGGCGGGGCGGTCGTCCAGGTTCTGAATCAGTTTTAAAAGCTGTCCCCGCCCGCGGACTTCCGCCTTCTTGTAGATGTTCTGGGCGTGGTTGTCCACGGTTTTTTCGGATACAAACAGGGCTTCTGAAATTTCCCGATAACTGTCCCCGCGGGCCAGTTTGTCCAGAATTTCCCGCTCGCGCGCGGTGAAACGGCCCAGAAACTCGTCCCGTTTTTTCCGGATCTCCTCCCGGACGGCCACGAGCTCCTCCTCGTGTTTGAGAAGGGAGGCCTGGCGGTTTTTCAGATTGGACCATTCCCGTTCCAGGATCTCGTTCTTTTTGGCGAGCGTTTCGGCCTGGCCGATCTCGTCGCGGATATGGAGGGCTATCTTGAGGGTGATCGCGGTCGCCATCAGGAGAGCACCGAACGGAATGGCCAGGGAAAAAAGACGCGCAACACTCAGGATGATGAAATCCGCCGCGAGAGCCGCGGTCATCGCCAGGACCGACAGGATCCGGATCGTCATGAGCAGCCGGCTGGACTCGTCCCTCCGGAAGAAAACGAGCATCAGGACCAGAATCAGCGCGTATATCGGAATCCAAAACAGCTGGAAGGGAACGAGCGCCGCGGCCGGCAGAATCAGCGGTATAAAGCCGGATACGATCGAGACGGCCAGCAGAACGGTGCCCAGGAACGCGAACCGGCCTGCCGAGTGGACCGTTTTCTCGTAAAGAATCCAGAAAACAAGGGACAGGTTGTACAGCGTCAGGAGGATCCGGAACACCCGGCTCCAGTCGAAACCGGCCAGCATGTCCGTGGTGGCCCCGCTCAGAAACGTGATGGATGCGTAGATCAGGCAGAGCAGGAAAAAATACAGGTAGGGTTTTCGCGTGTGACGGTGGATGACAAAGCGGGACGCATTGACGAAAAAAGCGAACAGGAAAACGCCCAGCAGGACCGATTCCAGGATGAGATACAGGTTCCGGACGGCCAGGTTATGGCTCCGTTTCCCGAAACGGATCGACTCCCAGGGGCGGGAGTCCGGAAAAAACGACGCGGCGGTCATGAACACGATCCGGTAGGCGTTGGTGTTTCGCCGGAGTATGTAGAAAGCGGGGTTTTGTAGCGGGACAAAGGGTCCCGATTCCAGAGAATTGCTGATCACGATTTCCCCGTTGACCCAGAGCTGAAAGGGGGAGTACCAGGGCGGAAATTCCAGCGAGAGCAGGGGCTGGGGGCCGATGGTCCGGATTGTCATCACGGCTTTGAGAAGACGGTCGTTTGTCCAAAGGGACATCGGCACGCCGGTCGGTGAAGTCCGGCCGGGGTTGGCTCTTTCCCAAGCGGGCGGCGTGAGCCATTTCCCCGAGAGGGAAACGGCCTCTTGTTCGCTCCAGTTGGTTGCGTCAATCGTCAGGATGCCGTCCGGCCCGTACGAAAGAGAAGCATTGGCGAACAGAAACGAGAAAACGGCGGCCAGTCCGGTCAGGATGAATTTCCGGGCCATCATCGCAGCCTACTGGCCGGAATTCCCGAACAGCGACAGAATACCGATATAGTTGGGTTTCAGGCGTTTTGAGACCGCCAGGACGGCCTGCCGGTCGCCCTGTTCCAGCGCGTCACGAAGGGAATCCAGAATGGAGGAGCCTTCGGCGACGGAATTGTCCAGCCGGCGGAGAGCCGTTTCGCCGATCTGGAACGGCTCGATCCGCTTCGAATAGTTGGTGACCGGGGCCCAGGACCGGAGTGTTTCCGCCAGCACGGACCGGATGTTGTCCAGGTCCGCGTCGGTAAGATCGGCCGGTTTTTTGTTTTCCAGGAGGAGCGCAACGCCTTCCATGCCGGAATGGTAATCCGTCAGGGAGTCCAGGTAATAATCCAGGCGGTTTCTTTTTCTGAGCAGGTGGAATGTCAGCCGGACTTCCTCCAGGTTGACGTGTGTTTTGACGAAGTGGCCGGCCGAAGCGGTTTTCAAAGCGTCCGAAACAGCCAGGTCAATATGGTCAAAATCCTTGATCCAGTAAGGGTCGGATGGGTTTAATCCGGCGTATTTGGCGCGGTAATCCCTCCATGTGTCGGAGAATTTCGCCACGGAGAGGCGGATTTTGGCGTCCGCCTTTTTATCTTTTGCGGATCGTCCCGTGAGGATGAGGGCCGGGATGTAAGCGCGGTCCAGGACAACCGTGTCCCGGATCAGGGATTCCGTGGGGATCAGGACCGGGCTGGCCAACAGGAACAGGGCTGTCAGTCCGCGACGGAGCAACGGGAACGCATCCATGACGGCCTCCTCGAAGGCCTATTATACATTATTTTGCGGTCGCATCCAATTTTCAGGGCGCGTTTAACGCCGCGATGATTGACACAATCCGGCCGTTTTTCTATGATGATGGTCGTGATGAACCAGCAGAGTTGTCTTGACCGGTATTACCGCCGTCGGCTTCTGACGCAGTCCGAGGACCACGGTATGGTGGGTTGGGAAAGCCCCGAATCCCAGAGGGCGAGGTTTTCCGTATTGGCTCAGTCGGTGCCCCTGCAGGGCGTCAGGCTTCTGGACGTGGGTTGCGGTGTGGGCAGCCTGTGCGGTTTCCTGGCGGAAGAAGGGATCGTGGCGGATTATACCGGCGTGGATATCCTGGCCGACATGACTGACAGGGCCCGCCGGAAATACCCGCAGGCCGGATTTGTGACCGGGGACGCCCTGTCCGCGCGGTTGTTTCCGGAAGCGTCTTTCGATGTCGTCTTTTCCTCGGGGGTGTTCAACCTGGAGCAGGGCTGTGACGAGGATTTCTTGAACCGGTCCCTGGCCAATCTTTTCGGCTACTCCCGCGAATGGCTGGTGTTCAATCTGCTTCATGAAAAGTCGGCGGACCGGGAACCGGAGTACCGCTATTACCGTCCCGACGCCGTCCGGGACACCCTGCGGTCCTGCTGCCCGTCCAGCGCGGAGATCAGAATTCTGGACGAATACCTGCCCAACGATTTTACGGTGATCGTGAGACGCGCGAAGAGCGGTCGGGGTTGAATATAAATTGGAAACCCCGGCCGGTTGTCTTATAATATACGCATGATGACCCGTCATGTGAGAGGGGATGTATTCATGAGATGCGTTCTTCTGATTGTCTTCGTCGTGATTCTGGCCTGGTCCCCTTCTTACGCCCTCAACGAGCTCCAGCGCATGGATTTCAGCGCGCGGTATTCGGTCCTGAATTCCTCCGTCTTTGCGGATGACGGGCCGGGCGCTTTCGTCAATCCCGCCGCCTTGTTCCGGGTGGACAGGCTGAATGCGACGGTCGGAACCTCCGCCTTTCAGAGCATCGGGCATTTGGGCGTTTCCGGTGTGCTTCCGTTCGTGGGCGGCGCGCTCAGCCTGACCGTGTACCAGCTGGATGATACCGTGAAAAGAGGACTCTCGTTGGGTTGGGGGCGCGATCTGGCCGGGTGGCTGGCCGCCGGCATAGCCGTCAAGTCCGTGTCCGGAGACCGGCTGGAGTTCGGCGACGGGATGTTGTTTGACGCGGGGCTGATCCTCAAGCCGAACGAATCCACGGGATGGGACCTGTTCCGAAACCCGGCCCTCAACAACAGGCTGTTCTTCGGCTTTGCGGTCCAGAACCTGGGCATACAGCCTGTCCGCGCGCAGGGTGAGGACCTGGCCCTCCGGCTGGGCGCGGGTTACGACATCCCGGTCGTCTGGACCAAGGTTTTCCTGGAGAAGCACTTTCTGTCGTCTTACGACCGGTTCGTGATCGGCGCGGAATTCCACCCCGAGCCGGCGGGATGGCGGTTTCTCTTCCTGAGACTGTCCTATGATTTTGAGGATGTCCGCCTGGGCGCCGGAGTTTCCGGCCAGGATTACCGTGTGGACGTATCCTATCATGCGGGTCGGCAGTTCGTCCAGTTCGCCCTGACCGGGTATTTCGAAAGGGACCGCGCCGAAATTTCCAGGGAAATTTATGAAGAGGGCGTGACGTTGCAGAACCGCGCCCAACGTCTGGAAAGCCGCGGCGACGATCAGGCCTACCTGGTTTACCACAAGGCGTATCAGAAATTCGGCGCCGCCCTGAATTACGACCCCAATAACCGGAAGGCCGCGCTCAGGAAAGCCCGTATCGATGACAAGATCACCGACTACCAGAGCGCCTATCTGTCGCGCGCGGCCGCCGCCGAAGAAAAAAAAGATCCCGTGACCGCCCTTCAATATTACAACATGGCCGCGGAAGTGCAGGATTCCCCTGTGGCCAGGGAAAAAATCCGGACGTTATCCACCAACCGCGATGTTCTGTCCCACGCCAAACAGAAGAAAACGGAGATCCGCTCCCTGATCCGGTCGGGCCGGTATTTGACAGCCAGGCAGGCCGTGGTCCGACTGGTGCAGGTGGTGCCATCTGACGGGGAAGCGGCTTCCCTGCAGCGGGAGATAGACGGGCATCTGGCGCGGATCGCCCAACGGTATTTCCAGAAAGCCCAGGACCTTTACAGACGGAGTTTCTACGAAGAATCCATCGCGCAAGCCCGGACGGCCCTGAGATACGATCCGGACCTGGACCGCGCTTCGGACCTGATCGAACTGGCCGCGGCGGAAAGGGACGCCCGGCGCGGTTTCGACAGGGCCCAGGAACAGTTCCGCGCGAAAAATTACCTGGGCGCCCTGAAGATCGCGAATTCCGTTCTGGCCAGGACGCCGAATCACCGGGAAGCGCAGGACCTGAAAAACCGGATCCTGAGAATATTCCGCGACAACGCCAAATCCTACCTCCAGACCGGTGTCGGTTATTACAACACGGGAGAATTCGACAAGGCGGTCGAGGAGTTTGACAAGGTCCTGCTGGCGGACACCAACAACAGCGCCGCCCAGGAGTACCGGAGCCGCGCGCTGGCCAGAATCAAGGCCATGGAGAAACTGGAAGGAATCGGGGATGAGTGAGGTGGGATCATGAGGAAAAAACTGGGCGTCAATATCGACCACGTGGCCACGATCCGGCAGGCGCGCCGGGCGGAGTATCCGGATCCCGTGGCCTCGGCCGCCATTGCCGAACTGGCCGGGGCGGACGGCATTACCGGGCATTTGCGCGAAGACCGCCGCCATATCCAGGACCGGGATATTCTCATTTTAAGGGACACAATCCGCACGCGCATGAACCTGGAAATGGCCGTCAACCCGGAAATCCTGAAGATCGCCCTGAAAGTCCGCCCTGATGAAGTCTGCATTGTGCCCGAACGCAGGCAGGAAGTGACCACCGAGGGCGGTTTGAACGTCCAAGGCCAGAAATCGGACCTGAAAACGGCCATTTCGCAGCTGAAAAAGAAGGGGATTCTGGTGAGTCTTTTCGTGGACGCGGACCGGGGGCAGATTGAGGCCAGCCGGGACGTGGGAGCGGATTTTGTGGAACTCCATACCGGCGAATACGCCAACGCCCGGAACGCGAAAAAGCGGCTGACGATCCTGGAGCGTATTTTCCAGTGCGCGGTGATCGCGGAAAACATGGGGCTGGGAGTGAACGCCGGGCACGGGCTCAATTACCAGAACGTGTTCGACGTGGCGCTGATCGACGAGATCGACACGCTGAATATCGGTCATTCCATCATCGCGCAGGCGGTGTTTACGGGGCTGGACCGGGCCGTGCGGGACATGGTGCGCATCCTGGACCGGGCGGCGATGGAGAATGGCGGCGGCGGTTCGTGCGGCTGCGGGGAATCGGACAAAAAAATATAAGTTGGCCACAGAGACACGAAGACACAGAGAGCGGAAGAAAATTGGCGCTCCGCGTTATCCCCGATAAATATCTCTGTGCCTTTGTGTCTCTGCGGCAAAACAGGTCTAACTCACCTTCGAGCCGCTTTCGATGTCCGTATCCGGTGTGAGAAGGATCACTTTGGACTTGTCCGGCGTGCTGGCGGCCAAAAGCATCCCTTCCGATGTTTCGCCCATCAGTTTGGCCGGTTCCAGGTTATTCAGCACGATCACCTTTTTCCCGATCAACTGTTCGGGCGCGTAATGCAGTTTGATTCCCGCCAATATCTGTTTTTCCGCATCTCCCACACGGACTTTGAGCTTCAACAGTTTGTTGGATTTGGCCACCGGTTCGGCGGAGAGGATTTCCCCCACGCGGATATCGACCTTCTGGAAATCGGCTATGGTTACGGGCGCGGTTCCGTCTGACGCCGCCCTGGACTGGCCGGATTTCTTCATCAGCCGGTCAATCTGGGCCTGGATCAGGGGATCGTCGTATTTGGCGAAAAGAATACCGACTTCCCCGATCTTCTGCCCGTCCCGAACGCGTTTTTTCCCGGCATCGGCCCATCGTTCGGCCGTGAGGTCTCCCGTTTCGCCGATCATGATCCACAAACGCAGGGCCGAAGACGGTACGATCGGATACATCGCGACACTGATCATCCGGAGCAGATTGGCGCAGACGCCGATCACGGACAGCAGTCGCGCGGGATTGTCCTTTTTCAGGACCCAGGGTTTCGCGTCGTCAAAATACCGGTTGCCGATGCGCGCAATATCCATCAGGAGTTTGGCCGCTTCCCGGACACGGTAGTCCCGGTAGCAGTCCGCGATTTCGGACAGTTTTTTCTCCGCCTCCGCCAGGATAGGGGCGTCCGCTTCGCCGGCCGCCGGGAAAATACCGCCCATGTTGGCCTGGACGAACGTCAGCGTCCGGTTGGCGAAATTCCCCAGGATGTTGGCCAGTTCCTCGTTGTTGCGGGTCTGGAACGCTTTCCAGGAGAAATCCGCGTCCTTGGATTCCGGCGCGTTGGACGCGAGGAAATACCGCAGGGGGTCGGCCGGGAAGTGTTCCAGGTATTCGTCCACCCACACGGCCCAGTTCCGGGACGTGGAAATCTTTTCGCCTTCCAGGGTCAGATACTCGTTGGCCGGAATATCGTAAGGCAGGATGAACGGCTGGTTCTGGCCCATGAGAACGGCCGGCCAGATGACCGCATGGAAGGGGATGTTGTCCTTGCCGATGAAATGGACAAGCCGTGTTTCGGGGTCCTGCCAGTAATTCTTCCAGGCGTCCGGTTTTCCCGTTTTTTCCGCCCACTCCACGGTGGAGGAAATGTAGCCGATGGGCGCGTCAAACCAGACGTAGAGAACCTTGCCCCTGGCTTCCTCCAGCGGCACGGGAATTCCCCAGTCAATGTCCCGCGTTATGGCGCGCTCGTGGAGGCCTTCCTTGTCGATCCAGCCCAGCACGAACTTGCGGACGTTGTCCTTCCAGTTCTTCTTGGAGTTCAGCCAGTCAATCAGTTTCTGCTGGAAATCCTGGAGTTTCAGATACCAGTGTTTGGTCTGCCGGATCACGGGCTTTTTCCCTGACAGGGCGCTTTTGGGGTGGAGAAGCTCCTCGGGGTTCAAAAGCCGGCCGCATTTGTCGCACTGGTCCCCCCGCGCCTTGTCGTAATGGCAATGCGGGCATTCGCCCTCCACGTAGCGGTCGGGCAGGAATTTGTTCTGATGGTCGTCGTAGAACTGGTTTTCGGTGCGAGTGACAATGTGGCCGTTTTCAAAAAGATCCAGGAAAAACCGCCGGGAAATCTCGTAATGCCCGGGGCGGGCCGTGCCGGAAAAGTTGTCGAACGCGATGTCCATCCTGCGGAAACTGTCCTCGAATTGGGCGTGGTACTTGTCCACCACTTCGCGCGGGGTGATGTGTTCCTGTTCGGCGCGGATCGTAATCGGAACGCCGTGCTCGTCGCTGCCGCAGATGTAGACCGCGTCGTCCCCGTTCAGGCGCCGCGAGCGGACAAAGATGTCCGCCGGCAGGTAGGCGCCGGCCAGATGTCCCAGATGGATGGGACCGTTCGCGTAGGGCAGGGCTGACGTGACGAGATATTTGGCCATGATGGACTTCCTTTTTCGGCTCATGATTTCATTTTCTTCGGCGGCGCCTGTCCTGAGTCTGACGAAGGGCTCAGGCAGCGCGTTGTTTGCCGGCACGCCCCCTGAGCGGAGCCGAAGGGGGTATGAAGAAAGAGCTTACAGTTTTTCCTTCACGAATTTCGCGATGTCGGTAATGCTGATTTTCCCGACCAGTTTGTCTTCGTCGTCCAGGATCGGCATGGACCGGACGCTTTTGCTGATCATGAGATTCAGCACGTCCCGGACGCTGACTTCTCCGTAAACGAACGTGAGTTTCTGGCCCTCGATCATCTTGGAGACGGGGAGGTCCCGGGACCCTTCCGATAAAAACGTGACTTTCATGATGTCCCAGGCGGACACCATTCCGACGGGCTTGTTGTTCTTGTCCACCACAACGATGCTGTGGATCTTTTCCCGCAGCATTTTTTCAGCCGCCTTGGAAACGGGCGTATCCAGCCCGATCGTGTAGGCGGGCTTGACGCCGATGGCTTCGATCTTGACTTCGTCCAGTTCGTTGGGCATATCGTTCCTCCTGACGAATGCGGGGAGTTTACTGGTGAGCGAGCTTGCTGGAGACCCAGAGAAGAATTGAAACACCAAATAACGTGGCAATATAATCGACTCCAGACGGATTGGTAGTCAAAAAGTATGTTATTCTTAACGGAGGATTTCCAAAAAACTGTCCTCCCAGAACACCGCCAATAACACCAATTATGATTGCGCCCCAAATTCCGCCAAAAACCGGTTTTTTAAACACTTTAAAGTATATGAAACCGGCTAAAGCGCCAACACAGATCTGGATTATTATAGGCAAAAACCACGGTAGCGTCATACGAAACTCCTTAAAATATTATAACTTATATATGGAAGTTTTGTTAAATAAATCGGGCCGTGATCGTTGGTGTCCGGCGCGGCCCTGAAACGGTAATTTTTTCGTATCCCGCCTTCCGGAGCGCCCGTATCACCCCGGTTTGTGTGGAGGTTGCGCCCACGCGGTGGGTCTCTACGAGGAGGGCCGGCCGGAGGGCCTTCAGGGTCCGGATCGCGCCCTGCAGCGCCTGGACTTCGCTCCCTTCAATGTCCATTTTAACCGCGGCAAGTTTGCGGATTTTCAGCCGCTTCATTTCCGCGTCCAGCGTGGTGACCGGCACCTTCCGGACGCAGTATTGTTTTTTATCCTTCTCCACATAGTCCGTGGTGCGGAACGAGGACGTGTAATTCCCCCCGCAGAAGAATTTCAGTGTGGTATTCCGGTCCCAGACGCCTTTTTGCACGGCGGTCACGTTCCGGCACCCGTTCAGCGCGAGATTGCGGGTCAGGATCGCGAAGTTGTCCGGATCCGGCTCGAAAACGATCACATGGCCCTTGGTTCCCACTTTTTTTGACAGGTAAACGGCCGCCACGCCCAGGTTGCCGCCCAGGTCCGCCGCGGTGTCTCCCCTGTTCACGGGCAGATCGCGGAATTCCCCGGCCAGGGGCGCGGGATCGAATTCCTTTACGCTTTTCACGGTCACGCCGTCACGGGTCTTCAGGATGAACACGCCGTTTTGGCAGCGGCAGTCCGCGATCTTTCCGGCGTACAGCGCGCGGTAAGCGGCCGCGGTGAGCCGGCGGCGGAAAGGTCCGTCCGGGATGAGGCCGTGAAAGGCGCGGGCGACCGCGAAAAGCAGGCTCATCCGGATTTTTTTCGGGCCGCGAGAAGTTTGACCAGCCGGGATCCGGCGTCCATCAGGAGCTGGTAGCCGAAACCGATGTACAGGGCCACGAACATGAAGGTCTGGATGTACATCACCTCCTGGAACGAGAGCGTCCGGAGATCCAGGTCAAAATTGACGAACTTGATCAGCGCCAGGTCAAAGATGAGGATCGCGATCACGGTGAACGCGAGCCAGATCTTGTCCTTCAGGAAGAACGCCACGATGCCGGCCCCGGCGATCACGATGTTGATCCAGTGGAACTGCTTCACGTTGAACTTGAACACTTCCCAGAACTGCCCCAGGAGGTTGTTGATGTCGCTGCCGCCGCCGATGCCGTACTGTTTGCGCATCATGTGGTTGAACAGGATGTCCAGCGTCTGGGTGTCGCCCCAGGACAGCGGTTTGGGGTCAGGCAGGGGCGCCAGGGCCTTGGCGCGGACCACCAGATAGAGATAAACGGACATGGCGAACAGGAGCAGCCAGAAACTGTACATGAAAATTTCGAAAAACCGGTCCACCCAGTTATCAGCCAGGTTGGCGTGGCGCTTCATCAGTTTGACCCCGATCGTATAGACCGTGAGATATCCCGGAATGAGCAGGATGGCCGTCACGACATAGGGCACGTCCTTGGGGAAAAGCAGGCGGTTTAAGTATCCGTACTTCATGAAGATGACCATGGCCGCCACCATGACCACCACGAACACGAAAAAGAACGCCGCGCGTTCCTTGAATTCTTTCGCGAATTGCTGGGACCGTTCCGATACCACGATGAAAATGGTCATGGGCAAAAGGACTATACCGTACGCCACAATGTACCACATGGGCAGCTGGTGGTTGGTCAGGGACAACCCCATGGAAAACGCCAGAAGCAGGGTCATCCGCTCCGCGAAATGGAGCCGGCCTTCGCTGCGGAACACGATCATTTCCTCGTACCACAAAACCATGATGAAAATCATGAACGAGACCAGAAGCGCGTTCAGAGGATAAACCTCTCCCCCGATGGCCTGGCCCCAGAGCGTGAGCGAGAACGCGAACGCCATGGACGCCCCGATGGCCGGGATATGCACGGGCAGCGACAGCGAACCCTTGTCCCGGTTCAGCCCCAGGAGCTTGACCAGGATGAGATACAGGAAGAATATGGTGCCGGCCGCGGAGAGCGCCACGTACAGGTTCACCCGGTAGGCAATGTCTCCCACGGGAATGAACGTGAAGAGTTTCCCCATGATGGCCCACAACGGGTATCCCGGAGGGTGGCAGGCGCCCATATTGTACAGCGTGGTGGTCAGTTCCCCGTTGTCTCCGGCGCCCACGGACGGCGTGAGCGTGCGGATATAACCGATCGCCGCGATCAGGAATAGCGCGAACGCGATCAGGATGTCGAACTTCTTGATCCGGTAGGGGGTGTAGCCCTTCGGGTACAGGGACAGGAAAAGCGAGGATTCCTTGCCCGAACTCGTGTTGATCTGTTCCGATGACATGTCGTTCTCCTTTCGTCCGATGATCCGCGTCAGTCAAAGTCGGCGATCTCGATGCCGACCACCGTGTAGGTTTTCCGTTCGCCGTTGAAATCAAACGGGACAACGTCCCCCACGCGTTTTTCCAGCAGCGCGCTCCCCAGCGGAGAATGGTAGCTGATCACGCGTTTTTCGAAATTCACGTCCCACTGGCCCAGGATCTGGTATTCTTCCCGGTTGCCGTTCTCGTCCTTCAGGGAAACGCGGGTGCCCACGTCGATGGTGTCCGTGGACACCAGGGCGTGGTCAATGGCGCGGGCCTGGTTGATTTCGTTTTCCAGTTTTGAGGCGGCGGCCTTGAGCTGGTCCTGCTTCTCCAGGGCGGCCTTGTATTCCGCGTTCTCGCGCAGGTCCCCTTTCTCCATGGCTTCGCCGATCGAACGGCTGTTTTCGGGGATATCCACCGTCATGATGCGGGCCAATTCGCGCCTCTTGGTTTCCAGGGAGGATTTCGTGACCAGGAACGGGTGCCGCAGGGCGGGTTTGGGCGCGGCCGCCGTGGAGGCCTTCTGCATGTCCGGAAACCGGGCCAGGACCCAGTTCAAAGCCTCTTCCTTCCGGGTTTCCTCCAGCGTGGCGGAGGAATTCAGCACGGTATAAACGGATTTGACTGTGCTTTCGTCCCCTTTTTCGATGAGGGACTGGAGGGTTTTCCGGCGGAACAGAAGTTCGGTGATCGCCCCGACAATCTTCTTGTCGCGCCCCACGTTGGTTTTCTGCTCGATTTCCGAATTCAGCACGTCCACAAGCGACAGCAGCCGGAAAACGATCTCGTTCTCCTTGATGCCCACGATCTGGCGGAACGCCTCTTCGGCTTCGTCCAGCAGGAGCCGCGACGCCCAGAGGAAGAGCTCGGGTTTTTCCTGGTAGCTGGACATGGCGGTCGCGAACACGGTGTTGATGACGTCCGTCTTGCCCTGGGACTGCAGTTCGTTCAGCATGAACCGGTCCAGCTTGGTGAAGGTGGAGTTCACGATGAAGTCCGCGAACTTGAGGTCCCAGTCCTTGAGTTTTTTCTGGAGCAGCGTCAGGTAGATTTTTTTCAGTTCCGGGTCCAGCCACTCGTAGAATTCCAGCGGGTTCTTGATCTCGAGCAGCAGCACGGGCTCGACGGCGTTTTCATCGTAGGCCTTCGAACCGGCGTATTTGAGGGCGATCTGGGACGCGAGCTTGCGTTCCGAGGGTTCGCTGGACGCGTTGATGATCTCGGTAAAATAATTCTGGAGGGCGGCCGCGGCGGGCAGGTTGATATCCCCTCCGGCCGCGAGGAAGTCCACCACCAGTCTGATCTTGTTGTCGAACGTGGTGGTTTTCTTGAAGCGGCTCACGATCTCGTCGGACAGGGACAGGTCGCTTTCCCGCAGTTCCAGGACGTTCTTCTTGGACAGGTTCCAGACAATGCCCGTGTGGCCTTCCAGCGCCCGCTTGGCCTGGTTCCACCACTTGTTCCATTCCGCTTCGGTGAAAATATCCGGAACGAGGGTCTGCTTGATTTCCGACGTGGTCATTCCGCCGCGGGCGTCCGCGCTGTTGCCGCGCAGGATGATTTCCAGGACTTGGACGGGGTTCTCCCGGGCCGTTTTCTTCAGTTCTTCGGCGCGGAACTTTTTCCAGATGACGATGTGGTCGTTGTCCAGGACGTTGAGCGCCCGGAGGGCGACTTCCAGCGCCATCTGGTGGCCCTGTTTGCCGTCAAAGTCCACGGTGACCGTTTCGTTCTGGATGTCCTGCACCGTGCCGATCCCCCAGCTCTTGTGGGACACGTACACGCCCTTGTCGAACGCGATGTGCTGTTCGAAAACGCGGATGGCCTCCCGGTGGGGTTTCCAGCTCTGGCCGATGGCCGAGAGCTTCAGGTATTTTTCCAGTTCGCTGTGGTTGGCGTACAGGACGCGGTAACAGTCCTCGATGGCCTTGCGCAGGCCCTTGTCCACCTGCTTGAAGTCGATGACGACCTTGAGCACCGTCAGGGCTTCCCGGTATTTGCCCGACTTCATCATGGGTTTCACGAAGTCGTTGTGCGCCATGTCCGCCACGCGTTCGTCTCCCAGGACTTCGCGGATCTTCCGGCAGAGCGTGATGACCAGCTGCGGGTCCTCGGGGTAGAGCTTCAGCTCCCGGGACCAGAGGTCTTCGATCATCTTGGGGTTCTTGATCGTGATGTAGCGCTCGATGGCCAGGCGGTAGTAGAACATGGACTGATCCCGGTCGCCGGTTTTTTCGTAGTATTCGCCCAGGTATTTCGCGTTGCCGGCGTCCCGGTTGTCGATCAGCACCAGGCGTTTCTTGATGTTGAAAAGCTCGTCCTGCGCACCCGTGTTTTCGTAAACGGACTCCAGGGTTTTCAGGGCGAACTTGTTCTCGCGGAAGGAGAGGATTTTCTCGGCCAGGAATTCCGCGATCTTGAACTTCTTGTTTTCCAGGAAGAGCTTGATGAGCTGGGGCAGGTGCGTGTCGTCCACCGCCGATTCTTCCATGGACAGGATCCCGACAATATACAGGCCCACCACGCTGTTGGAATAGTGCTTCAGGTTTTCCTTGCAGAGGGTTTTGAGGTCTTCCTTGAACCCCTCCGTCACGGCCAGGCGGATCACGCCGTCCAGTTCGATGAAATTCTTGACCGTGTAGCTTTCAATGGCCGCGCGCGTCCATTTTTCCTCTTTGAGCTTTTCCTCGATATCCTTCAGGATATCCTCTTTGGTTCGGTTCGTGATTGGTTCCGACATCGGGTGTTCCTATCCTCCTTGGATTTCCAGAGTCAAAACGCGGCGATCCGGCGGTATTCCTTCAGGCGGTCGTCCAGGTCCCTTTTCGTGACGCGGCGGATTCCGTCCACACCGAAATCCTCCACCGCGCAGGACGCGACCACCGTGGCGTACGCCGCGCATCGTTTCATATTGTCCCGGTTGAAAATTTTCACCTTTTTCGCGTCCAGCCAGCTGATGAACGCCCCGGCAAAGCTGTCTCCGGCGCCCGTCGGGTCCACCACTTTTTTCAGCGGAAAGGCCGGCAGGGATACGAGGAAATCCCGTCCGAACACCATCACGCCATTGGACCCTTTCTTGAGGATCACGAGTTTCAGGTTGGGGCGGAAAAGTTTTTCGACGGCTTTCAGGATGTTCTTTTCTCCCGTCAGGAGGGCCGCTTCGCCCTCGTTGATGATCAGGCCGTCCACGGCGTCGATCGCGGCGTCCAGGGCGCCCCGGGCGTTCGTGATCCAGTAATTCATGGTGTCCAGCACCTTCAACCGGCAGTTTTCCGCCTGCAGGGCCACCTCCCGCTGGATGACGGGGTCGATGTTGGCCAGAAAGAGGATGTCCCCCTTCCGGTGATAGCTGCCGGGGATCTTCGGGGAAAACTTCGCGAACGCGTTCAGTTCGGTCTTGACCGTGTGCGCCGTGTCGTAATCCTCCGTATAGTATCCTTCCCAGAAAAAGCTCTTTTCCTCCCGGAGAACGTCCACGCCCTCCGTGGAGGAGGACCGGGATTTCAGGAAATCCCATTCCTTTTGCGTGAAATCGTTTCCCACCACGCCCACCAGTTTGGGACGCGACAGAAAGCTCGCGGCGTTGGCGAAATGCGTCAGGGACCCGCCCAAAACGCGGGCGCGCTCCCCCTCCGGGGTCCTGATGCTGTCGAAAGCGAGCGAGCCGACCGCAATGATGGCCATCACTACCTCTGAATGTCTGCCGGGCGTTAACGCGCCGGGGAACCGAAAGGCTGCCGGTTCTTGAGCATTTTCCTGAACAACCCGTCGGCGCGCAACAGGATCTTTTCGCGGGTTTTTTCTCCCGCCGGCACGCCGCGGATCAGTTCGAGGACCCGGCGCATCACGTTTTCAGCCGGGCTGAACGCCTTCACTCCGTACACGTAGTAATCCAGGATCCACAGATAGAAGTTCACCAGTCTGGGCACGATGATCCCCGCTGCTTTTTTGTCCACCTTCAGGGATTTTTCGTAATCCGTGATCCGCTCCTTCAGATCCATGTAATCCTTGTATTCCATTTTCCGGCGCGCCGTCAGCGCGTCGTACAGATAGCCGTACACCGGCACCCACTCCTGAACCTCGTTGGGCGCGAACCCGTCTTCCGCGGCGATCTGCCTCAATTTCTGGATGGGCGGGTATTCGATCGCGTCCAGCCGCACCAACTGCGGGAATTTGAAGAACGCCTCGTTGTACATGACCATCGCGAGGTCTTTCGCGTCGGCCTGAACGTAGAGATTCCCCAACAGGAGGAAAATCCTCACGTCCTGGTCGTCAGCAGTCAGGGACAGCGCGTATTCCAGCGTTTCCACGGCTTTGTCCGTCAGGCCCAGCTCCGCGAAACTTTGGCCCAGGAGAACCAATGTGTCCCGTTCAGGTACGGGGGAAATCCGGTAGCTGTCAATCAGAAAATCCACGATCTTGCGGAACACGAAGTCCTTGACCGCCAGGACGGATTTCTTGTTGTCGATGGAATTTTTCCGGCAGAAATCCTGGAACCTGTCCCATTCCCCGTAGAGTTTTTCCCCGGCAGAGTCCCGGTAAACGAACAGATCCTTGCGGTTCTGCCAGAACTTGATGGTTTTCAGCAGTTCCTCGTAATCGGCGTTGTTCAGGTCGTCTTCCATACCCTTCAGGGTCAATTCTTCCGCGCCTTCAAACTCTCCTTCGCGTAAGAGATCGTATATGTTTCTCTTGAGCTCGATACTGTCCTGCACCGGCTCCCTCGACATAAATTTTGCAGCGGTAAACAGTTAACGTCAGCATATTTTAATGGAAAGAGGGTAAAAAATCAACAGAAATTAACAGGGATGTTATATTTGATTATCATCTGGATAGGAAAACAGGCCGATTTCCCGTTTTTTATTTTTAAACAGATAAAAACACCAAATGTTCAATGTCAATGACAATATAAAACGCATCTCTATGATATTTAGATCATTAAATATAGTTTTCATATCGATGCCGTTTTGGAATTTTGGCGGTCTGACGTGATCGGCCTTATAATCCTTAAGGAGAACATCTTCCAGGCGGGTTTTATGGCTGGCAAGGTTGAGGAATTCTGCTCCATTGAGTGTTCTGGGCTGGTGATCCGTCTGGATTGGCGGCAACAAACGGTCACAGCCATTCGCGTGTCGGCAAGTCCGGATAAGAGACGGAATGTGAATTGCGGAAATCCGGCGCACAAGACAGTTGTCGCGCAATTTCTGGCATACCTGAAGACGGGCCGGGGGAAATTCCGCCTGCCTCTGGACCGCGGCCGTTTGTCTTCATTCCAGAAAAAGGTTTTCCGTGCGCTGGCGCTGGTTCCCGCGGGCAGGACCGTTACGTACGGGGAGTTGTCGGAAAAGGTGGGCGGTTCCCGATACCGGCGAGCGGTCGCCATGGCTTTGAAGGGGAATCCTTTTCCTGTCGTGATTCCCTGTCATCGCGTCGTCGCGAAACATGGGGTGGGAGGATACTCCGGCGGGGGCGGAATTCCGGTCAAGATGAAACTGCTGGAGCTGGAAGGGGCATGCGTCCGTAAGTGAGCGCGGCGGGCGCGGGCAATGACAATGTGTTATACATGAATGCGCCAGGATAATTCATATAAAAACAGTCGGCAATTATTGGAATATTTTTCTGACATTTATCCGACTGCGAAACAAGCAGTTGCGATTCAGTTTATAAAGGCCAAAGGTTTACTTTTTTATCGGTTTTCCTTAAAATGGAGGGCTTAGAAAAGGGCTGTTCCATCCCTTCAGACCGGGGATCGGGGGCTGTCCGGGAGGAAAATTGTCCATGTTCAAATCGAGCGAAGTGAAAACCGAAAACGCCGTGGGAATCTGCCTCGGCGCGTCCTCGTTCTCCCTGGTGGAGATCGAAAAAGACGAAAACGGCATTACCGTCAAGAACACCGTTGTGGCCGAGCATAACGGGGACCCGAAAGGGGTCTTTTCCCGTTATATGGATGCCTACAACCTGCAGGACAAATATATCGCCATTACGGGCCGCAAGTTCCGGGAAATCACCAATATTCCGGCCATCATCGAGCCGGAAGCCACCGAGATCGCCTACGAATTCCTCCGGAAGGGCGAGCGGAAATACGACGCGATCGTTTCCGCCGGCGGCGAGTCTTTCATTGTTTACCAGATCGACAACAAAGGCCGCATATCCCGGATCAGCTCCGGCAACAAGTGCGCGTCCGGCACGGGGGAATTTTTCCTCCAGCAGATCCGCCGCATGAACGTGAACATCGGACAGGCCGTGGAGCTGGCGCGGACGTCCACCAACCCGCACCACCTTTCGGGGCGCTGTTCGGTGTTCTGTAAATCCGACTGCACGCACGCCCTGAACAAGGGCGAGTCCATCGCCGACGTGGCCGCGGGCCTGGCGCGCATGATCGCCAAGAAGATCGAGGAACTCCTGGTCAAGATCAACGCCCGGAAGGTCCTGATCGTGGGCGGAACCGCGCAGAACGACGTGGTGATCGACTTCGTTCGGGAGAATTTCGAAGCCGTGGACGTGCCTGAAGAAGCGCCGTATTTCGAGGCCCTGGGCGCCGCCCTCTGGGCCCTGCGCGAAAAGCAGGCCGAGATTCCCGAAAAAGGCAAATACTTCAAGGACGTGAAGTCCTCCTTCGAATTTCTGAAACCCCTTTACCAGTTCGTGGACCGCGTGGACTTCAAGGAAATGCCGTTCGACACCGCCCGCGCCGGAGACGAATGCGTCATAGGCCTGGACGTGGGCTCCACCACCACCAAGGCGGTGCTGTTCCGCGCCTCCGACGAGAAGATCCTCTGCGCGAAATACCTGCGCACGAACGGCAACCCCATCGAGGCCAGCCGCCAGTGTTACCAGGCGCTCCTGGACCAGATCGGCAACACGGCCGTGAACATCGTGGGCCTGGGGGTCACGGGCAGCGGCCGTTACATTGCCGGACTGCACGCGGACACCGAGGGCATCATCAACGAGATCATCGCGCACGCCAAGGCGGCCGCGCATTTTGATTCCGAGGTGGACACCATTTTCGAGATCGGCGGCCAGGATGCCAAATACACCTACCTGACCAACGGCGTGGCGAGCGACTACGCCATGAACGAGGCCTGTTCCGCGGGAACGGGCAGTTTTCTCGAGGAGTCGGCCTACGAAACGCTGGGCGTGAAGATGGAGGACATCGGTTCCATCGCGCTGGCCAGCGACCATCCGCCCAATTTCTCCGACCAGTGCGCGGCCTTCATTTCCTCGGACATCAACACCGCGCTGCAGGAAGGCATCACGAAAGAAAACATCATCGCCGGCCTGGTCTATTCCATCTGCATCAATTACGTGAACCGCGTGAAGGGGTCCCGGCAGACCGGGGGGAAAATCTTCATGCAGGGCGGCGTGTGTTACAACAAGGCCGTGCCCGTGGCCATGGCGGCCCTGACCGGCAAGAAGATCATCGTGCCGCCGCATCCCGGCCTCATGGGGGCTTACGGCGTCGCGCTGGAAATCAAGAACATGATTTCCATTGGCCTCCTGGAAAAGAAATCTTTCAACCTGAAAACTTTGGCCGGCCGCGAAGTGAGCTACGGAAAGCCGTTTGTCTGCCAGGGCAAGCCGGAAAACTGCGACCGCAAGTGCGAAATCGCGATGATCCACATCGAGGACAAGAAATTCCCCTTCGGCGGCGCCTGCAACAAGTACTACAACCAGCTCCACGCCATCCGCTACAACGTTTCGGACTATAACCACGTGAACAGGCGCCGCGAGCTCATGTTTGAGACCTTCGCGCAGCCGCGACAGGACCTGCCGGCCAACGCCAAAGTGGTGGGTTTCAACCGAAGTTTCCAGATGAACACTCTCTACCCGATGTTCTTCAACTTTTTCAACGAGCTGGGTTTCAAGGTCATCCTGTCCGACACGGCCCGCCAGACCGGCATCGACAAGGCCATGACCAGCATGTGCCTCTCCGCGCAGGTGGCGCTGGGCATGTTCGAGGACCTGCTGGACAAAAAGCCCGATTACATCTTCATGCCCCAGATCATGGAAATGCACGTGTCCGAGCAGGAGGAGTACCGCAAGGAATACCAGACCGTCTGCATGTTCGTGCAGGGCGAGCCGTATTTCCAGAAGGCGACCTTCCTGCGAGAAAATCAGAACGCGCCGAAAATGATCACCCCCATTTTCAATTTCATGGCGGGTTTTGACAAAGAGGAAGAACAGTTCGTCAAGATCGCCACGGACCTGGGGTTCTCAAAAGAAGAGGGCCGCAAAGCCCACCAGGTGGCGTTCCGGAAACAGATGGACTGTTTCGCGGCCATGAAGGAAGAAGGCCGCAGGATATTGGCTAACCTGGAAAAGGACCCGAACAAGATTGCCGTGGTGCTGTTCGGCCATTCCTATAACGCCTTCGCGGAGGAAACCAACAAGGGCGTGCCCTTCAAGTTCGCCTCCCGCGGTATCGAGATGATCCCCTACGACTTCCTCGAGTACGAAAAAGAGGAAAACTTCCGCAACACCTACTGGGAAATGGGCCAGCGGATCATCAAGGCGGCGCGCATCGTGAAGCGTCACCCGCAGCTCTTCGGCACCTACCTGACCAATTTCCTCTGCGCCATCGACTCCATGATGATTCCGCACTTCCGGGACCTGATGGGCACCAAGCCGTCCCTCACCATCGAGGTGGACACTCACACGGCGGACGCCGGCGTGAACACCCGCATCGAGGCGTTCATGGACGTGGTGAAAAACTATCTCAAGGTCAAGGACCGGATCCGCGAAGTGCAGGCGGACTTCCGTCCGGCCGTTACGGAGATCGACGAACTGGGCAAGGTGGTGTTCGTGGATTCCGAAGGGAAGAAATTCTCCGTGCTGGACAAGAACGTCAAGACGGTCATTCCCTCCATGGGAGACCTTTTCAACCGCAGTACGGCGGCCGTGCTGAGCGGCCTGGGCTGGAATGCGGAAGCCCTGCCCGTGTGCGACCGCGAGGCGCTGGACCTGGGCCGCGCGGTGACCACCAGCAAGGAATGCCTCCCGATCATCAACATCGTTGGGGAGATCCGCAAGTACCTGAAATACCGGGACAATCCGAACGAAAAGCTGTTGATCGCCATGGTGGCGGCCGGCGGCTGCTGCCGCGTGGGCCAGTATGAAATCCTGCTGCGCGCCATGATCGACAAGCTGAAATTGAAAGACGTGGCCCTGCTGCCGCTCTCCAACGACAACGGCTACGCGGGATTGGGCATACCCTTCCGTCTCAACATGGCCAAGGCCATGTACGCGTTCGACATCCTGGACGACATCCGTTCCGCGATCAAGGCGATGGCCGTGGACCGCGACGAGGGCATGAAGGTCTTCGAAGCCGAAGTCGTGAAGCTCCTCGGCACGCTGGACGGGACCAACAAAAAGAAGTTCTACCGGCAGGTGAAGGATTCCGTCAGGGAGTTGTCCAAAATCAAACTGACGCGGCCCATCCAGGAGGCGAAGTACGTGGGCGTGGTCGGCGAGATCTTCGTCCGCCGCGACCACTTTTCCCTGATGAGCATCCCGGACGCGCTGGCCGACAACGGGTTCGTCATGCTGGACGCGCCCGTGAGCGAATGGGTCCGCTACACGGACTTCCTGCGCGACATCAAGATGTTCGAGCTCAAGACCACCTTCATCGGCAACATCGAGGCGTTCGTGTCCAAGTACGTGCAGGACTACCACGAAAGGAAGCTCAAGAAACTGTTCGCGAAGACGGGTCTCTTCGAGCAGGAAATGATCGAGATCCGCAAATACATGAACCACTCCACCCATTTCTTCCCCATGCAGCTCACGGGCGAACCGGGACTGTCTTCGGGTTCCTCGCTCTATCATTTGGTGGACAAGTACTGCGGCGTGATCAATGTGGGCCCGTTCGGCTGCATGAACTCGCGCATGACCGAGGCCGTGGCCACGCCCGAAATGACCGTGGAGGGCAAGGAACTGGCCGTGAGAAACGCCGGCGGCCAGGGATCCGACTACTCCTACCTCAAGGCGAGCACGGATATCCTGCCCTTCATCTCCATCGAATGCGACGGTAATCCGTTCTCCCAGATCATCCAGGCGCGGCTGGAAACCTTCCTCCTGCAGGCCGACCGCCTGCACGAGACGGTGAAAAAGCACAGGGCCGGAGGTTCGACCGGTGCCGGCAAGACCGATATCCAGTAAAATTTATAAGACATGATTTAGGGGCCGCCGAAAGGCGGTCCCTTTTGATTGATGAGCCCCACACTCATAAATTTCGCTCCCCCTCCTGATTAGCCCCAAATCTGTTATCTAACTCTATGCCATAATTAGAAATAAAAATATTCTAGAAATGGGTTTACAATATCGAATATGTATTCTATAATTAACTAAATGGTTAGTTATTGATTGGAGGGTGTATGATCAGTAAGAAAATTGAAGATTTAAAGAAAAAAATCATGAATAAACAGGAAGATTCACGCCAGAGAATCTTGGACGCGGCTGAAAAGGTCTTTTCCGAGGTCGGCTATGACGGCGCAAGAGTCGATAAAATCGCCGCAGTAGCAAAAATCAACAAAGCCATGCTGTATTATTATTTTCAGAGCAAGGAAAATATATTGGAAGCCATCGTCAATAAATATATCAAGGAACTGGAACAGATTGTTGAATTAAACATGAAAAACATTTCCAATTATCAAGGCAACGCGGAAGGCGCCATTATTGACAATGTAATGGAGTATTTCGACCAGAAGAAGAATATTTTAAAAATTATTACAATTGAGGGCTTCAAAAGCATGGGCGAACATAAATTCCTGATATTGGATTTGCTGAACCCGGTGTTTGCGGCGGTCAACAAGGTCATGCAGGACTTACATAAGAATGTCAGTCAATCGATAGAATATTTTATTAAACTATTCTTTCAATCTATCTTGCCTTTGATTGTCTATCATGTGATGGAAGATAAATGGGCTGAACATTATAAAATTGACGTGTCGGAACTGCGGAATATATTTATCAGTATTTTCAAAGAAGTCAATACATATCTTTACAGCAATCAATCCGCATAATTGAGCTATTTTATACATTGTTAAGGGAGTAATTATGTTTCAAAAATATATCATTAAATTGGCGGAACTCCGTAGCCGTTTGTTCAACATTTTCAGATCCGTCAACAAAGTGCTTTATTGATTTCCCTGATTCCGTGACAACCGGCAGTTTTCCACCTGGAGTGCCGCGATCTCTAGGTGTGTTTTCGAATCCATCCATCCGATTATCGGAAAATGATATTGAGAGAGGATTATGTGTTTCAGAAATATTTTGAGAAATTAGGCGAATTGATTTTCCGACGTTACAAGCTGTTTATCCTGGTGACTGTCGTCGTGGTGGTTGCTTTGGGCGCCTGTATAACCATGTTGCGATTCGACAGCGACGCGACCCAATGGGTGGACAAAAACTCGAAAGTCGGAAAAATGCCCCATTACATCGGGCAGACATTCGGAAGCTACAACCCGATTCTGGTAGCCGTGGAAACCGAGAATGTATTCACAAAAGACAACCTGGAGCGTCTTCGCGAGCTCGGCGACCAGATTGGTGCGATGACGGTAACAAACGGCAAGAAGGAAGTCAGCCGGGTTGTCGAGGAAGTGAATTCCATAGCGAACATTGACGATGTGACGGCGACACCGGAAGGGATTAAGGTTGAAAAGCTGATCCATTACCCCGTTGACGGTGATCCGGCAAAGCTGGCCGCTCTCAGGAACTATACGCTGTCCAAGAAAAATTATGCCGGCCGCCTTGTATCCAAGGACGGGCGATCCGCTCTGATGGTTGTGAAGCCGATGCTGGACGTAAAGACGGATCGTCTGGCCAAAGACATAAAAGCCATGGCCGATCAGGTGTTCAGGAATTCCGGGGCAAAGCTGTATTTTACGGGCAATGCCTTTTTGATAAACTCAATATCTGACATGGTGATGAATGATTTCGCTTTCCTGATACCCGCCGTATCCGTTCTAGTTCTTCTGATTCTGTTCATTTCATTTCGGTCCCTGCGAGGCGTTGTGCTGCCTCTGTTGACGGTGCTGTTTTCGGCGGCTATGACCATGGGTTTTATGGGGCTGGTGGGTTCTCCCTTGAATGTTCTCAGTTCGGCCATTCCCGTTCTTCTGGTGGCCGTTGGAAGCGCGTACGGGATTCATGTCATCAATAACTATTATGAAATGACCGAGCACATGTTTGACAAGAAGAAAATTATCATAACAAATCTGAAGAATATCGGTCTGCCGGTGCTGATGGCGGGTCTGACGACTATTGCGGGTTTTATTTCCAATGTCACGGCGGACATCAGCATCATCAAGACCTTCGGAGTGTTTACGGCTTTCGGCATCATGGTGGCCATGGTTATCGCGCTGGTGTTCATTCCCGCCTATATGGCTGGATCGAAAATCAAGCGGAACCGGTATCTGGAAAGGAAGGAAGAAAAAAATAAAATCGTGAAGATGGGAACCTGGACGAAAGTCCTTGCGGATTTCGTCATCAAGAGAAAGTATCTGGTTATTATCCTGTTTTCGGTTGTCGGAATCGGGTTGTTTGCATTTGCCAGCCGGATTACCTCGAAAGCGGATTTTCTGGATTATTTCCAGTATGACAGCGAACCGAAAGTTGCCGGTCGTTTCATGAACCGGGAATTCGGCGGTTTCAATTCATTCAACATTTACGTGAAAGCCGACATTCAGGACCCGGATGTGCTGAAATTCATGACGATGCTTCAGGAGGAGATCAAGAGTTACAGCAACCTGCCCGCTCCCAGCGGAATCGGGGACATTGTTTCCGAGCTGAATTATTCCATGACCGGGATCAACGGAATTCCGGAAACGAAAGCGGAAGTGGAAAATCTATGGTTTTTCGTGCAGGGAAACAGCATGGTGGACGGTATGGTGACGCACGCAAGAACGGAAGCTATATCTACCGTGATGCTTCCGAACCAGGAAAATGATTTTATCGACGGCCTGATCGGCAAGATGAACGGGATGATAGATAATTACACCAAGCACGTCAAGATAGCCGAGAATATTCCGGGCAATCCCTACCAGCTGGCGCTGGAAACGCTGATGATGAAAAACCTTTTCCGGTTTTACGGATTGGCGTTTCAGGACGCGGATCTGGAGGCCAGAGTGGCGAATCTGGTCCGGTCATCGGCGGAGTTCCGTTCCGCCCTGCCGAGTCAGAAGCTGGTTTCCTATTTGATCGGTGACGAGTCGGAAATTCCGTTTACGGAAAATCAGGCACGCCAAATCGTTTCCTCGCTGGGGCGGCTGAAGGATCTCTCAAAAGCAGCGATAGCGGAAGATCTGAAGAAAACCGTGACGTTGGCGGACGGATATACCAACGAAGACCGTGAAAACCTCGCAAGATCACTCGCTATCATGATCCGCGAGGCAAACGTCAAGGGAAAAATGAACGCTCTAATAAGGAAAGCCCGGATGGTATTTCCGGAAACCAAGACGGCCGCAAACGATGACTTTCTAAATTACGCGCTGTCGCCGATGGTCTGGGAAACGATTCCCGTACCGACAAAAGAAACTCAGAACATCGTACGGGAAGCGTCCATCGAGAAAGTAGAGCTGACCGGAGTGGCGTATCTTTTTGAGCTGATGAGACGCTCTATCCTGAACAATCAGATGGTCAGTATCTTGATTGCTTTGGCCGTTGTGTTGATCCTGAACTGCATCACGTTCCGATCGTTCACGGAAGGGCTGATTTCGCTGACGTCTATTGTTTTTACCATCATGGTCAATTTCGGGATCATGGGGCTATTGAAAATCCCGCTAGATTTTGTCACCGCCATCATTGGGAGCGTCATTATCGGAACGGGTATCGATTATACAATTCACTTTATCAGCCGCTTTAACAGGGAAATGGAACAGCACGGGCAGGATTACCGTCAAGCTTATGAGAACACGCTGGCCTCGTCCGGCAGAGCGATTATTTTCAACGCCTTATCCGTGGGGCTCGGTTTTGCCGTGCTTCTCGGATCCAACGTGATACCGCTCCGGACGGCCGGCACATTATTGGCCGCTACCATGTTCGTCAGCAGTTTTTCAGCATTGACTTTCCTGCCGGCGGTGATTGTGGCTCTGAGGGTGAACTTCGGAAAAAAAAGAAAAACCAAAAAAGCATAAATGAAATTGGAGGTGCGTATGGATAAGAAAATCAAAATGATTGGTATGCTGTTGGGAATGTTTGCGTTATATTCGGGGCTTTACGGCCTGACCGGTGAGGATGTGCTGAACAAGGTGGAAAACACGCTGAACGGTCCGAAGAATTATGAGGGCACGGCCAAAATGACCCTGGCGAACCTGGATGAATCGCAGAAAGAGTTGCGGGTTCTGAAAATGTGGATGTCCGGGAAGGATAAGCGACTGATCAAATTTCTGGCCCCAGCCGCTGTGAACGGCATCGGTCTTCTGGTGGAGAACGAAAATGAAATGTATCTCTATCTTCCGGCCCAGAGCAAGATCCGAAGAATCGAAGGCGGAATCAAGAATGACGATTTCCAGGGAACCGATTTCTCCTACAACGAGATGGGGAGCTACGAATACAAGAATGATTATGAGGCCTCGGTCGCTTCCGAAGACGCTAAGCTCTATACCCTTAACCTTAAGCTGAAAAAAGGTTCCGACCGGGTTTACGATAAAATCGTCATGACGGTCGATAAGGCGGATTTCGTTCCGCAAAAACTGGAGCTTTATAAAAACAACGCGCTTGTTAAAATCATGTCCATCGGAGAAACGCATCAGAACGGGAAGTACATTATTCCGTCCCGTATCCGGGTTGAGAACGTGCAGAAGAAGCATTACACCGAAATGACGCTGGAAAACGTTCTGTTTGATCAGGATCTGGAGGGACAAAGTGTCTTCTCCAAGCGATATTTGAAAAAGAAAGAGAAATAATTTCGGCGAACGGCCGGATAATACACGGGAGAGTATTTATGAAAAGAGGTCTGTTGGTATTCCTGTCCGTGATCGCGGGTCTTTCCGCGGTCCATGCCATGGACATCAAAGGGGATTTTAAAATCGACACCCGATATACATTAAGCAGCGGGGATCTGTTCTTCAACCAGGTGTACGGAAGCCTGAAATTCGAAAACGCCGTCAATGACAACCTGTACGGCGCGGCGAAAGTCTCGCTGCGGTATATCGGAAATCCGTACGGCCAGACCAGTTTCAGCAATACGCTGGCCGTCGGTGAGCTCGGGATCCTGTCATCGGTCCAGCCTCTGGAGATCGGGCTAGACGAGGCTTATTTTACCTATTATGACTTTCTGCTGCCCGGGTTGGATTTGACCGCGGGAAAACAGAGAATCAACTGGGGGACGGCGGACCGCCTGAATCCGACGGATGTCCTGAATGCGAACGATTTCTCCGATCCGTTCGATTTCGGCAAAAAGATTCCGGCTTTGGCCGTGAACCTGACGGCCCATTTCCCGGTTTTAGAAAGCGGCCTCCAGATGGTTTACGAACCGTACGCTCCGATCGCCCGGTTGAACCGGACCATGGAAAACGGGATTCGGGACGGTTTATACGGCAGCCTGGTTTCCAATTTGTCGGAAAGCGTTTCGTCGTTCTCCGACAGTTCCGGCGGCTGGCTTGCCGAAAATGCCGAAACCCCGGACTGGAACGCGAGTAATTTTACCATCGGGGTGAGAGCGTTCCTGACGGTCATCGGTTTTGATCTTTCGGTTTCCTACGCGACGCGCCTGAACGACATGCCGTACATGAAATCGATTGTCATGGCCCAGGATATCGACTTTACTTCGGTGCCAGACACCAACGTGACCCTTCTAGCCAAGGCCTATACGCTGGGGTATTATCGGGAGCATCAGATCGGTTTTGATTTCTCAAAGGATTTTGATTTCGTGCTTCTTTGGGGGGAAATGTCCGTGGTTCTGCCGGGCGAACAGAAGACATCCACGCTGGCTACCAACACCCTCTACCTGGTTTTTCCGGGTCCGACGTATGTTACGAATACGATGATCACC
>CAYMRH010000013.1:1300-48243 GCA_964392785.1 uncultured Brevinematales bacterium | reverse complement strand
CAACGACTCCCATTATATAGAAAAGGACGACTCCAAACTGCAGGAAATCGCTTTCGCCGTACGCGACAAACGGGTCATGAGCGATACGGCCCGTTACCGTTTTCCAAACGACGAATTTTACTATAAAAGCCCGGAAGAAATGGCCGCCTTGTTTTCCGAGATACCGGACGCGCTGTCCAACACAATGGCGGTCGCCGAGGCCTGCAACGTCGCCATTAAAAACGTGGATCCGGCCAGGGAAAACCATATTCCCTCAATGAGTCTTCCGGAAGGCGAAACGGCAGACACTTACCTGACCCGGCTTGCCCGCGACGGTCTTGCCAGGAGATTTGAAGGTCATCCGGGAGACGAGTATGCCCTTCGGCTTCAAACCGAGCTGGATCTGATCCGGAAAATGGGTTTTTCCAACTATTTCCTGATCGTTGCCGATATTGTCCGCCACGCGAAGGAAACCGGCATTCTGGTGGGTCCGGGAAGGGGGTCCGCCGCGGGCGCCCTGCTGTCTTACTCCCTGGGCATCACCAATATCGACCCCATACGCTACGGACTTCTTTTTGAGCGGTTCCTGAACCCCGAACGCGTCACCATGCCCGATATCGACGTGGATTTCGAGGATGACCGGCGGGACGAGGTCAAAGAATATATCCGATCCAAATACGGTTATGACAAGACCGCGGACATCATCACCTTCAATATCCTCAAGTCCCGGGCTTCCCTCAAGGACGTGGGAAGGGTTCTGGAGATTCCCCTGGAAAACGTCAACCGGTTGACCAAGTTTATAGACAACAAAACAGCCAACAACGATCTCCGGGATCTGGTTTTCGGCAAAGCCGATCCCGACCCGAGCAAGGTCATCCAGCCCATCCCGGAGCTCAAATCCTTTTACCAGAAAGCCCAGGGAAAGGACAAGACGTGGTTTGACCAGTCCATGCAGTTGAACGGCACCAACCGGAGCATCGGCACCCACGCGTCCGGAGTGGTGATTTCCGACGTGAACCTGATGGATATTGTCCCCCTGTACCGCGACGTCCAGAGCGGAATCATATCCACCCAGTTCGAACACGAGCACCTCGAGAAGCTGGGATTGATCAAGATGGATATTCTCGGGATCTCGAACCTCACCATGATCAAGGACTGCCTGGGACGCATCCGGAAGCGGCACGGCGTCAAGATCGACATCAACGCGATCCCGCTGGACGACACGGCCGTTTACGAAATCTTCTCCCGAGGAGAAACCAACGGCATCTTCCAGTTTGAAAGTCCCGGAATGACTGATTACATGAAAAAACTCCGGCCGAACAGGATCGACGACCTCATCGCCATGAACGCGCTCTACCGGCCCGGCCCGATGGACAACATCCCGGCCTACATTGCCCGCAAGGAAGGCCGGGAGCCCGTGGACTGTTTCCACAAGGACCTGGAACCGGTGCTCGCGACCACCTATGGCGTGATCGTTTACCAGGAACAGGTGATGCAGATCACTCAGATCCTGTCCGGATTTTCGCTCGGGAAAGCGGACGAAATGCGGCGGGCCATGGGCAAAAAAATCATCGAGAAACTGGTCAAACTCAAACCCGAATTCCTGAACGGAGCTCAAAGCCGGGGTTATGAATCGGCGCTGGCTGAAAAGATCTGGGAAACGCTGATCCCGTTCGCCAACTACGCGTTCAACAAATCGCATTCGGCCGCATACGCCATCCTGGCCTACCAGATCGCCTATCTCAAGGCGCACTACCCCCTGGAATTCATGGCGTCCCTTCTGTCCCTCAATATGGGAGAAAGCGACAAAGTCCGCCAGTACTGCCAGGAGGCCTCCGCCAAAAAAATCCGGGTGCTGCCGCCGGACATCAATCGCAGTTTCTGGGAATTCCGGGAAATCCGGGACGGCGAGTCCGAAGCCCTGGTCTTCGGCTTTGGCGCCATCAAGGGTCTGGGAGAAGGCATTTCCCGCGCCATCACTGAGGAACGGGAGATCGGCGGGCCGTACACGTGTCCGGATAATTTCCTGGAACGGATTCTCAAGTATGCGGAATTCAAGAAAGTGTCCATGGAAATCCTGGTCAAGGCCGGCTGCTTTGATTCCCTTTTCCCGGCCGACAGGATCCTGGCCGAAAAGGCCATCCTCCTCAAAAACCTGGACATCACCGTAAGCGGCGCCCTGAACAGGGAAGAGGAAAAGAAAAGCGGACAACTGGGGCTGTTCTGCGAGGACCAGGGCGTCTCCGGCATCCACGTGAACCGCAATGTGCCGCCGCTGACCATCCAGAACGAGTTCGAAAACGAGCTGGCGCTGTTCGGTTTTTACCTGAGCGGCAAGCTGTTCGACCACCACAGCCGGGAATTCGGACGGATCTCTTCGGTGTCCCAGTCCGTGGCCGCCAGACTGAAATCCGGCACGGGTCTTCTCCTGTGGGGGTTCGTTCACGACACGACCGTCCGCACCGCCGCGAACAAAAAACCCTACGCTGTCTTCTCCCTGGACAACGGTTCCGACCACTTCAAACTGTTCCTGTTTTCGGAGAAATTCGACCAGTTCCGGGAGCAGATCAAGGACAACCATTTCGTGATGGTGCGCCTGGTCGCGACCGAGGCCCGCGCGGGCGCGCGAAGCGCGCAGTTTGACGTGACGGCCGTCAAGCCCATTCAGTCCATATCAAAAGAACGGTTCACGCAGCTGCACATCTGTCTGGATACGGAAGGAAACGGGACCGGCCTTGAGGAAAGTCTGGGCGCCGTGAAGGACATGGCTGTGCGCCCGGAAAACCGGGGCATCATCCAACTGGTGTTTCACGTCTTTTCCGGCCCGTCCTGCCGCACCGTCCAGGCGTCCAACAAGTACGGGATACGCTACAACCCGGAGCTCATGGACCGCATCGCGGCCATACCGCATATCCGCGGTTTCTGGTATTTCTGAACGGCGGCCGTCCCGGCCGCAGAATCAAAAAAGATTAAGTTCTTCTCCGCGGTATTCGCGGCCCAGGTGGTCGTACGCGGGTTTGGATGCCAGGCGGCCGCGCGGTCCGCGCTTGAGAAAACCGCACTGGATCAGGAACGGCTCGTATACGTCCTCTATGGTTTCCGTTTCCTCGTTCACGGCCGCCGCGACCGCGGCCAAACCGACCGGACCTCCGCCGTAGTGATCAATAATCACGGCCAGAATCCGGCGGTCCATCTCGTCCAGCCCTTTTTCGTCCACTTCCAGTTTTTTCAGGGCGTAATCGGCAAATTCGCTGCTGATGACGTCTTTTTTCCCGACCAGCGCGTAGTCTCCCACCCGTTTCAGGAGCCGGTTGGCGATCCGGGGCGTTCCCCGCGCGCGCCGGGCAATCTCGTAAACGCCCCGTTCGTCGGCCGGGATGCCCAGGATCTGGGAACTGCGCGCCACAATTTTTTCCAGGCTGGCCGTGTCGTAAAAATCAAGGCGTTCAATGATGCCGAAACGGGAACGCAGCGGTCCCGTCAGCGCGCCGATACGCGTGGTCGCCCCGATCAGCGTGAAGGGTGGCAGCGTAATGCGCAGGGTCCTGGCCCCGGTCCCTTCGCCGATAATGATGTCCACCTTGAAATCCTCCATGGCGGAATAGAGGATTTCCTCCAGGACTTTTTTCAAACGGTGGATCTCGTCTATAAAAAAGATGTCCCCTTCCTCCAGGGACGTAAGGACGGCCATCAGGTCGCCCTGTTTGTCCAGGGCCGGGGCGCTGGTCATCTTGAAGTTCTTTCCGAGTTCGTTGGAAATGATTTTGGCCAGCGTGGTTTTGCCCAGGCCGGGCGGCCCGTAAAGCATGACATGGTCCATGGCGCTTCCGCGGATCCTGGCCGCCTCCACGAACACCCTCACGTTCTCCTTGACCTTGTCCTGCCCGACAAAATCCGCAAAGGCCTGCGGCCGGAGTGTGTCATCCATGTCGCCCTTGAGGAAATCGGCCGTTGTGAGTTTTTCTTCAATCATGATATACCGGTCCCGCAATCTGACCGGACCGGAATGGGCCGCGGTCAACCTGAAAAAACGGCTTGAAAACCCGGCCGGATCAGCCGTTCATTATAACCGGCCAGGCGGCTTTTCTCAAAACAATAGGCCGGATACCGTCCGGAGACACTGACAATTCCTGCGGTTTGTCCGGCAATAACGGTCGGGGCGCAAGTCCGAACGCCATCCGGGGACAAATTTTGAATTATTTGACTAATTCTATTGTATATCATAAAATATATGACACTTATCGAAGGTACAGGAGGACAGCGTGCCCATCATAAAATCGGCCAAAAAGAAGGTCCGTCAGGCAAAAAAGCATTATGAGGCCAATAAAGTCCTGAAAGGATTTCTCAAGAACCTGAAGAAAAAGACCTTTTTGGATATTGGCGGCGGTAAAATGAGCGCTTCCGACGCAAAAAAAACGGTGGATTATTTCAAATCGCAGATGGACAAAGCCTGGTCCAAGGGAATCTACAAGAGAAACAAGTCATCCCGGTTGAAATCCAAGATCGATCTGCTTTACACGAAACAGTTCTCCCAGCCGAAATAGCAGGAGGTCCGTCATGGGTAAAAGCAAGATGACCAAATCCGACATCGTGGACGTCGTGTTCGAAGACTCTGAGGTCAAGGAATACGGAATGTCCCGCAAGGAGGTGGGGGTCGTCATTGCAAAATTCATCGACAAACTCCGCGAGGCCATCGAGAAGCTGGAAGAAGACGACCGGATCGAATTGCGCGGTTTTGGCACTTTCGGCATCAAGAAAAGAAAGGCCCGAGTGGCGCGGAACCCCAAAACGGGAGAGGAAGTGCGCGTCCCCGAGAGAAAATCGCCTTTCTTCAAAGCCGGCCGGGAAATGAAGCAGACCATCATGCACCCGGGACAGAACCCTGTTCAACCCCCCAAACAACCCTCCTGATAACGCCAGATTTTCCAGAAACAGCTAGCCCTGTCCGGATTTCCCTTTAAAGGGGGCCAAGGACAGGGTTTTTTATTGCCCTGAACCGGAATTCGTATATAAAAGGGCGGATTTTAAGGTATTTGGCGTATATTCCGATAAATCAAATAGTTAGAAAAGACTCCGACATGAGAGCCGCGCATGATTACTGAGGAGATATACCGGGACGAACGGGAAATATCCAAGGTTATGGCCTTAATGTGCGCCAACGGAGCGACAGGTATCCTGAGCGATCAGGACGTAAAATTCAACGTCCGCTTCAAGGAATTGAAGAACGATCAGGTCATCCTGTCCAGCATCGAACCGTCAAAAGCCGGACTCCTTTTTGAATCGTATAAAATGCGGCCCATGGACGCCGAAGTGACGCTGGGAGGCAACGTGTACCTGTTCACGGCCGTCCCGCTGTCCAACAAGGCCATGGCGCTTCCCGAACAGATCAAAAGCCACCCCAAGCGCAAGAGCACCAGGATCAAAGTGGCCGGCAATCCGTTCATCTCCAAGATGTACTGCATGCTGTCCCTGAAGGTCGTGGACCCGACCATCCAGGACGAGGAACTGTCCAAGAAAATCCACCTGATTTTGAACACCATCGAAAGCACTTTAGTCCGCTCGGAAAATTACGACATCGCGAAAATCTCTCTTTTTGACGGCACCGAAAAAAGCACCATCGTGAAAATCATCAAGAAGTTCCAGAAACCGTTCATCGTATTCGACAGCGGCAATCTGTCCAAGAAGGACGAAAGCGTCCTGACATACGAGGATTACGTCAAATTCCTGAGCGAGGAAGGCGCGAATTTCACGGACATACTGGAACAACTGGATAAAATCAAGGAATTCTACCAGAAGAACCGGATCAAGAGCGAGGCGGTGGTCCCCCTGGTGTTCGAGGAAGAGGTGATCGGCCAGATCCGCGTGGTTTCCCTCAAAGACCAGATCAACAAGACCCACGTCCTGCGTTTGAACAGCCTGGCCTTGAACGCCGTGGACAACCTGTTCACCAAGTGCGCGTTCGAGGTGGTATCCAAGGAACCCCAGACCATTATCGACGTCTGCGTGGGCGGCGGCAAGCTCATGGCCACGGACCCGGACCTGTACAAGTACATCCGCCTGATGCGCCGGATTTACATGCAGATCCATTTCCCCGATGAAACCGTCATCAAGACCATGGCGACCATTGTCAACCTGTACGACGACACGGCGGAAGGCTACAAAATCCTGGGTGTGAAGTTCTCCGCGAACATGGACTGGAAAGACAAGACCAAACTGGACGAATTCATCCAGAGCGTGGTCCGCCTGCAGAATAACGACTTTATCGTCGGCTAGATTCCGGCGGCTTGAGCGCCCGTCCGGCCGCCCGGCAATTCCAGAAAAACCGTCCGGATTCTCTTCCCGAATTTCCTTTCCACTGCCTCCTTCAAGGCCTTGACCCCGAAGGTTTCCGTTTCATAATGCCCGGCGAAGATGACGTTCATTCCGTTTTCCCGCGCGGGATGCCGGAACAGGCTCTCCCCGCTCCCCTCCCCCGTCAGCACAGTGTTCACGCCCGCGTCCAGGCACTCCTGCAAAAAGGACGGCCGGACGCTTCCTGAACAGACCCCCAGCCGCCGGACAGGCCCGCGGCCGTATTCCAGAGTCCGGAGACAGCCTTTCGTAACGGAGGCGACCCTCCCGGCCAGCTCGCCGAAAGGGACAGGGCGGGAAAATTCCGCGACCAGCCCCGCTTCACCGATCGTTCCCGATCGGCGGGCTTTGAGAAGACCGATGAGCCGCGCGTTGTTGCCGATCGTGGGATGGATATCCAGAGGAAGATGGGAAACATAAAGACTGATGCGTCCCGAAAGAAGGATTTCCAGTCTTTTCCTGTCAGTACCCGTGATTTTTTTCCAACCGCCCCAGATCAGGCCGTGATGAACCACCAGCATTTCAGCCCCGGATTCCAGGGCCATCAGGAACGTGTCCTGGCAGGAATCCACGGCGAATGCCGCCGTATGGACCTTGGCATCCCCTTCCACCTGAAGCCCGTTCCAGGTGGCATCCTTGACCCGCTCCGGTTGCAGAAGGCTGTCCAGGAACCGGACCAGGCGGCCGCGTTCCACCATATCCCGCTACCGGGACCTGTTTTTCCGGCTTTCGACAGCCGGCTGGATCTGGTATTTCTGGACGGCCGCGTTGTGTTCCGCCAAAGTCCTGGAAAAATGATGTGTCCCGTCCTGTTTGGAGACAAAATATAGATATCCGGTATCCGCGGGATAAATGGCGGCCAGAATGGACGTGCGCCCGGGATTCGCGATCGGGCCTGGCGGCAATCCGAAGACCTGATAGGTGTTGTACTTGGATGGGAAAACAAAATCCCTGTTGCGGATGTTGCCGTCGTACCGTCCGTCCAGCGTCAGGGCATAGATCAAGGTCGCGCAGGACTGCAGGCGGTACCGCTGGCGCATCCGGTTGTGAAAAACGCCGGAAATGATCGGTTTCTCGAATTCCTGGCCGGCCTCTTTCTCGATAATGGACGCGAGAGTGACAACCTTCTTCAAATCCATCCCCCTCCTGGCGGCCTGACGGCGGGTGTCAGCGTCCACGGCCCTGAGGAAGTTGTCGATCAGGAGCTGGATGATCTGATCTTCGCTGTAATTCAGAGGAATCTGGTAGGTGTCCGGGAACAGGAACCCCTCAAGCCAACCGGGCGCCTGCAGCCCGACCTGGGTCAGGAATTTCCGGTTGCTGCACGCGCTGATAAACGACTGGCGATTCACCAGGCCTTTCGTCTCCAGGATATCCGCGATCTGGAAAACGGTGCTACCTTCCGGGATGGTCAGACGGTGGGAAAAGGACTGGCCGCTGGTCAGTCTATCCACCAGCCGCGAATAACTCTCCCGGGGTTCGATCTGATAGACCCCGTATTTCAGGGCGTTGGCCCGGAATCGCAATCGCGCGATTGTCACCAGGGACCGGGGATTGTCCACAATTCCCTGTTCCTGGAGCCGGCGGGCCACTGTGGGGAAACGGTCTCCCTTTTTGACCTCAAACAGGATTTTTTCCCTGTTGATTGTCGATCCGCCGCAACCGGTCAACAGCGCCGCCAGGACCAGGACACCGCAGGCCGCGCGCCCGACTGTCCTCATAGACCCTCCCCCGGATGAACCGGATCTCTGTCTGGATAATTTTCGCATCATTATAGAACGGAAACCCTTTAAAAACAACCGAAAAAAACAACCCCCGGTTTCCCTGATGACCAGGGAACCGGGGGCCATTCATCCGATGAATGCGGTAATGACTTAAAACGCCGCTCTCATCTGCCGGGGTTTCGCCTCGTCGATCCGCAATTCGCGGCCCAGGAACACCTGGCCGTTCAGAAAATTGCGGGCGTTATCCGCTTCCGCGGCGTTCGTCATTTCCACGAAGCCGAAGCCTTTGCCCGCGATCACCGTGGCGTTGCGGACTTCACCGAACCCCGCGAAGAGTTCGGACAGCTGTTCCGAAGTCACTTCGTACTTCAGATTCCCGACATACAGTCTCGATCCAACCATTTTTCCTCCGAAATGGGCCTAACGGCCGTTCATATGTTTCTTGCATTTTTCCGCGTAAGGAATCACTTCCAGCCGTTCCGCTTCAATGTCGGAACCGCAGACGGTGCATTTCCCGAACACGTTGTCCTTGATTCTCTGGAGAGCCCGGCGGATCTCCTCGATGATCTTTTTCTGCGAAGCCGACAGCCCTTCGTTCACCGAAGCGGAATTGAAGGCCTCGGCCCGGTCCACCAGGTCGCCGTCAATCTCGAAGGGGTTTTCCTCGTCGCGGGTCTCGCTGGTGATGTTTTCCAGGATCTCTTTTTCCATCGCCGCCAGTTTTTTCCGGAAGTATTCCTTCTTCTTGGCGTCCATATGCGGCTCCGTCAGATTTTCTCGACCACGTGAACCACTTTATGGCCCATCCGGTCGGTGAACTTGACCACCCCGTCCTTGAGCGCAAAAATCGTGTGATCCCGCCCCAGACCGACGTTCTGGCCCGTATGGTACTTGGTCCCGCGCTGGCGGACCAGGATGTTTCCCGCGATGACCTTTTCACCCTGGTATTTCTTGATTCCCAGACGTTTGGACTGACTATCTCTTCCGTTTTTCGCTGTACTGCCGCTTGCCATGGTTTTCCTCCACTTTGACTTTGATCCTTTCGGGGTGCTGGTTTTTCAGGACCGTCATCCCGAGAATCAGCGATTCCAGAAGCAGTTTTTCCCGCTCGCCGGGACCGTTCAACACCGCCCTGAATTCGCCGTTTTTCTGCGTGCCGCTGACCGCCGCTTCACACAGCTCCCGTTCGCTCAGAAGCCAGTTCTGAAGCAGGACGGATACCGCCGCGCAGACAATATCGTTTCCGTTTTTCCCGAATAACGCGTGTCCTTCGGCCTCAACCGTGTAAACGCCGTTCCCGATCCGGATCCGGACTTCGATCATCCGGATATCAGGCCGGCTGTCCGGCCATGGTGATTGCCGTGATCTGGACACGGGTATACTTCTGGCGATGGCCGGTTTTCCTGCGGTAATGCGCCTTCTGCTTGTATTTGAATACCGTCAGCTTTTCTCCGGCTACAACGGGGGCGATCACCTTGCCTTCCACCTGGACGCGATCCACATAGGGCGTGCCAATGAGGATGTCCTTATCCGTTCTGAAAAAAACCACGTTTTCAAAACGGACTTTTTCCCCTTCCTTGGCTTCCATGAGGTCCACCAGCAGATCGCCGCCCTTTTCCACTTTATAGTGTTTTCCGCCGATGTCGATAATTGCGTACATAGACCGCTCCTGACAACAAAAAAATCAGGATAGCCGCATTCGTACGGCTATCCTAATAAATTATTGTGTAATAGTTTAACGGACAGGAAGGATTCTGTCAAATTCGGGAAGGAAAAACGGCCTTTACTGGACCACCAGCCTGGCTTTCAGGTTTCCGTTCCGGTACAGCATTTGCAGGATTTTGGCGATATCCGGGCCGGAAATGCCCACCTGATTGACGGCTTCCACCAGCTCCTGGACCGAAACCGACGACCTCAGGATCTTCATGTCCCCGCCCGATGCGGTTGACCCGACCGTAATCCGGGTCCCGTTATAGGATATGGCGGCCTCGCTGATCTGCACTTGGCCCCCGGACACGACCGTCCCCGTACGGGAATCGATGAGAACGCTCGGTTCCTCGTCCAGTTCCACCTTGATCTTCATCAATTCGGTCAGGAAAGGCAGAACTTCCGTCTGTTCCGGCAGTTTCAGGACGATCAGGTTGTTTTCGATCCTTTGGACGCTATCGGGCATCTGCTGACGGATGGCGTCCGCCGTTTTGCTGATGGCCGAAAATCCCAAAGTGTCCTGGACGGAAACGGAAATCTCCCGGTTGGCGTTCAGCACGCTCGTGGCCACCTGTTTCTGGATTATGGCGCCCATGGGTATGAATCCCATCACTCCCTTGGCGTTCTTTTCCGTCTGGACGGCGCCCTGGGCCACGGCGTACATGGCATTATCTCCCCCAATGAGGGGGGTTACGATCAGTTCACCGCCCTCCAGCGACTTGGCGTCGTAAACGGAGGACACCCGGACATCCAGCCGGCTTCCCGACTGGGACAGCGGGGAGAGCATGGCGCTCACGATGACCACGGCCGAGTTCTTGGGCTTGAGTCGTTCGGAATTGATTTGAATACCGAAATTGTTAGCTATACGGGACAGGATTTCCTTGGTCTGCGAACCGTTTTCACTGTCTCCGGTCCCTTTCAGGCCCACGACCAGTCCGTAACCCAGGATCGGGTTGTCCTGGAATCCGTCCACGGTCAATATGTTCCGCAGCTCCACAGATGCGGCATACAATCCGCGCGTGAGCAGCGAAGCCAGTAAAATTAAAACGGCAAAAACTCTCGTCATCCCGATGTCTCCCCGGCCGAAGATCGTCTCAATCGGCCTTAACGGTTACGCTGAAAAAACGTCCGCCTTTCCGGCTTTGGACGGTATAAGTCCCGTCTGATCTCTTGGAACGGATCAGAACCGGAACGACCACCGTCACGGGCCCTTTTCGGTACACCACTTCTCCCGTATTCCCGTTCACGTTCCGGATGACCATTTCCGGAGCCGGATCTGCCGGCAAAGGTAAATTCGGCCTTTCGGTCATTACGGATTGCCCGGCCGGCTCATCGGCTGATTTCGGAAGGATCCTCACGCCGGAACCAACCAGGATGAAATCACCGAAACCGGCGTTCCGGAGCATGGAAGCTATCTCCTTGTTGGAATAGTAGATCCTTGGAACGAGAGCGTTCGTAACCCCCGCCGGGATATTTTCTTCAATCACATCCCCAACCGTCAGCACGGTTTTTTCCGTCATCACCTGATTTTTCAGATGAAAAACGGTACCGGCGTAAGTCAAGGCGGCCGGCAAGCCGGCTGTCATTATTAAAAATAAGGCCAATCTGCAAAACATATCGCGTCCTCAATTGGTATATATCGACAATCTGGACATGAAAATGAAAAGGCCGTGATCTGCAGTATTATGCTGCAAGCCTTGTGCCGGACGCATAGTGAATAGTGCATTATTGCCATAACGGGAGGTGGCGCAAATTTTTATCTTGTTGATATTCATGCAATTAGCTTTATGAGGCTGTATTTTGGCACGCATATTGCATAATTATCATTGTATTCATGAGAAGCCCCCTTAAATATATTCTTCGAAAGCCCTCTCCCACCCCCGGAGGGGGTTTTCTATTTCCGGCCGTATTTTCTGTGTTCCTGACGGAATCCTAAGACCCCGAAATTCTCGTCCCCCAATTCTTTTGGTATTACGCGCTTTCTATGGAAATGACATTCGCAAATATTCCTGATTTTCCGCTTCTCTGTTAAAATGATCCGCCGTTATGAAGAGAATTCTGTTTCTTCTTCTCGCGTTATCCGCATTTGCTCCAGACAGGATTTATACGCTACGCGTAGTCAGTCTGGCGCCGAACGTCACGGAAATGATCTTCTTTTTAGGCGCGGGATCGGGCATTGCGGCCGTTTCCCGTCAATGCGACCATCCGGTAACGGCCAAAAAGCTCCCGAAAATCGGGGATATGGGCAACGTGGACGTGGAAAAAATCGTTTCCTTGAAGCCGGACCTGGTCATCGCGTCTTCTTCCGGCAATTCCAGGGAACAGGTGGAAAGAATCCGTTCCCTGGGCATCCGCGTTGAAACACTGTCCGAACTGGGCGCGATCGACATTCTGTCCAACCTGGTCGTGATCGGAAATCTTCTCGGAAAAAGCCCGGATGCGGCCGTCCGGGAATGCCGGAAATATCTGGATGCCGTAACTCCTCCAGACAGCAGCGGCCCCAAAACACTGGTCCTGATATCGGTTTTCCCGTTTTTCAGCGCGTCCACGAACAGCTTTATTGGAGACGTGATTTCCAGGGCGGGTCTGGACAACGCTGTCCGGACGGCCGTCCGCTATCCGCAGATCGGGCTGGAAGAGATCCTTCATCTCAAACCCGAAATTGTCCTGGTGTCAGACCGTTTCCGCGGAGAGGAAGCCGCGCTGAAGGACTTTTTCAGCCGCCTGAAGTTGAAAACGAGAATCCTGTTTTTCCCGGAAGACACCCTGTCCCGCCCGGGTCCCAGGATATTCGGAGCGATCCTGGAGTTGTCCCGTTTGCGGAAAACCGACCGGGTCAGGCGGGAATGAAAAGATAAACCCGATAGGCGAAACGGTCGGATTCTGAACGGACTGTTTCCATCCGGAAAAGACGGCCGTCCTTTTCCAGGAACCGTGAATCCCGTACGCTGGAAATATGAAAACGCGCCAGCCGGTCCCCCAAATTTTCCCCTTCCAACTCCCCGCCCATAAGATCACGCGCTTTTTCGTTCGCGTATACCGTTTTCAGGAAGACATCGGTGACAATCAGCGGATGCTCCAGCGAAGCCAGGACCCCCGTCGGGTCAAAATCCTTCCGGAAATCCCCGAAGAAAAACTGGCATTGAAATTCCTCACGGGACAGGATCCGGATCAACCGCCCCTCTTCGTCCACGGCGGGCACGCCGGCCGGCACGCCGGAACCCGGTGACAACCCGCCGTTCCTGAACACCAGACCGGACAGTTCCTCCGGCCGGACCGGATTGACATTCGCGTCCATAGCGAAATGTCCTTCGGCAATCCCCATTTCCACGTCCCGCTTGAGGACCACTCCCCGGTAACGGTTTTCCTCAAAAACCAGGATGGCGTTGGCTGCGGGCGCGTGAAAAAACATCTCCAGGAGATTTTTGGCGAGTGAAGGCTCCGTAATCATGGCGTCTCCGCCGGCGGAACAGGGCCGGAAAGATCCGGGTCCAGGATATTTTTCAGAACCGATCCGTCCACTATGGCGGCCGCGTTCCGGTGCGTGATCCGCACGGGGTAATCCCCCTGGCCGTCCGGAAGGCCAATCCGGATTTCCTGCGTTTTCCCGTGACCGGTGATCAGGCGGACGGATGCGTGGTCGTATTTCGTTTGCCCGGATTCGGCCGGAAAGCGGATGACTCTCAAACCGGTCAGATCCACCAGGAGCGACCGGACATCGGTCCGGTCCGGCTGCGCGGGGGCGCGGGCGGGTGCGATCAGGTCATAAGACCGGCCGTCGCGCGATTTCCGGAATACGGACCGGGTCCCGCGGGAATTTTCGATCCGGAATTCCCGGATGTCGGACGGTGAAATATCGAATACGGTCTTATCCCGGAATTCCGCCGGATCCCGGAACAGCGACTGGAGCTTGTAGGAAAAAACCAGGTACACAGAACGGTCATCCGTCCTCGTGACATAGCGGTAACGGCCGTCTGCCGTTGAGCCGGCGGAAGCCAGCACGGTTCCCGTTCCCGCACTCCGGCCGATCCGGACAGTCAGTTCGGCCCTGTCAACATCGGCGCTCTCCCGGTTCGATTCGCCCGGGGGAAAAAGGACCCTGTCGCTTTTCAGCGCGATCAGGTCTCCCAGAACCTGCTGAACAGTTTCCGGGTCCGCACTGTCCTTCCAGGGAAACGTCAAGATCCATCCGGACACCGATCTTTCCAGGGCCAGTTTTTTTTCCGCAGAGTCCGGACGCGTTTGGTCCCGGACTGAAATTTCCAACGCGCTGATGGACGAAGGGGCCCAGCCGTCCAGCAGGAACACTTTTCCTTCCCGGTCTTTCCGGGCGGAATCGGGCACAATTTTCAGGAAGTAATACGCGGCCAGACCGGCCAGGATCAGGGCCAAAACTGCCAGATTCAGAAGAAGGGAACGATCCGACTTTTTCATGATATTTACCGAACCGGGTTCAGTTGACCCGTTCCTTGATCCGGCTGATCAGGACGGCTTCGCCGGTTTTTTTGTCTATGTCGATCACAGCGCCCTGGACTTCAAACGCGCCGCCTTCCTCGGGCGAGAAACGCACCGGCAGGTGATTGACCACCTTGCGGACGGAATCCGCTATTTTCATTCCGATCACCGAATCGACCGAACCGCACAGCCCCAGATCGGTGATATACGCCGTCTTTTTGGGCAGGATCCTTTCGTCGGATGTCTGGACGTGGGTGTGCGTGCCCCAGACCGCGCTGATCCGTCCGTCGAACATCCACCCGAACACCTCCTTCTCGCTGGTGGCCTCCGCGTGAAAATCCACCAGGATAACGGTCACGCCCTCCTTTTTCAGGCGCTCGATTTCGGCTTCCACGGCGCGGAACGGGCAATCCACGGCCTCCATGAAAATCCGGCCGATGATGTTGATCACGGCGGCTTTCAGTCCGTTTTTCTCGTAAATATAAGTCCCGTGTCCGGGCGTTTTGGGGGGATAATTCAGGGGTCTCAGCAGCCCGGGGTATTTGTCTATGAACTCAAACACCTCTTTTTTCTGCCAGACATGATTGCCCGAAGTGATCACGTCCACACCGCCTTCCAGGAATTCCCGAACGACGGGCTGGGTAATACCGAATCCGTGGGCCGCGTTTTCCCCGTTCAGCACCACCAGATCAGGCGTGAGCCGGTTTTTCATCTTATAGAGAATGCTGAACAGCGCCCTGCGTCCGCTGTCTCCGATCACGTCGCCGAACGCCAGGACTCTGAAAATGTTGTCGGATTTCATCGATCGTCCTTAAACTGGATTTTTCCGTTTGTCATAACGAACCGTTCGGTCTTCAAAACGGAGGAATCGGCGCCGAAACTGAACAGCACGCCCCGTTCTGTCCGGTTCTTCCTGAGCAGCTCCGCGGCCTGGCCAGGGCCCGACCATCCGGCCATGTTTCTGCGGGCATAAGCCAGATACTGCGGGTCTGCCGGCAGGGGCAGTCCGGTCACGAAAACGACCTCGTCCGGCTGCGACTCTCTCCGGATAAAATCTCCGGCAATCCGGTATCGGGAGTGCGACCCGGCCACGTTGATCAGCCAGAACTGGATCACCGCAAACGCGACCAGACCCAACCATAGAGCCGGCTCCCTTTTGAGCGGCCGCCCCGAAAGGGATTTATGATACAGCAGCCCGGTCAGAATCGCAAGAACGCCCGCCGATTTCAGGACGGAAAAGTCGTGAACGCTGGTAAAATTGAAAAAGACGGCGTGATGGAGAATGACGGGAACAAGCGAGAGAAGAATGGCGTCGGTCATGACCGGGGAATAAACGGATGCCGACCGCTTTTTCCGCTGCCGTCTGGCCAGCCAGACGGCCAATACCAGGAACGGGAGATAACCGCCAATGTAATTGACCAGGATATTCAGCCAGGCCAGGATATTGGTAAAACCCAGGCCGCCGGAAGCGTACCGGGGGCTCCCCGTCCGAAAAGTCAATTTTGAAAACCAGTAACTCTGCAGGTCGCTCCATCCGCTGATCAGGGAATACTGCAACGACGTCAACGACAGCGGGATGCCGGTGGTGACCGCCAGAACGGCAAGAAACGGCAGAACCCGGCGCCAGCCCAGCCGCCGGATACGCGCGATCGCCAACAGGCCCGACGCTCAGGCGAAAAAGACGCCGATCCATTCCGTGTAGGCCATGCAAAAGTTCGCCAAGGCCAGGACGGCCAGCCGGGAAAAAAGCCGGGACGGACGCGAATCACCGTAAAAATACTCCAGCCAGGACCAGATCCCCGCCAGAAAAAATATCTGCACGGCCATGTCCGACATATAGACGTTGGACTGGAACCAGAGCGTGGCCGGAGAAAACAGATAAACCGCAAAACCCGCCCATGCCGCCCGGCGGCCGTCATTGCCCCGGGGTAAAAACCGCGCAAGAATCCGGTACACGATCAGGCAGCAGAGAACGTGCAGAATCAGGTTGAATATCCTCAATCCGACAACGGACGGCGGCAGGAACAACGCGCGAAAAACGGCGGCGGGCAGGATAAAAGCAAAGGGAGGAAAAGACAGATAGTACATGTTCCCGTTCCGGTCGCCCAGGTTCATGTAGAAGGGTATGTTTTTGTCCGCCGGCAGGGCAAACGACACGCTGGGACTGAACAGCAGGGGGCTGAAACCCTGTTCCACAAAATTGACCACATGAACGAAGGACGTGGCCGTCAACCACTCATGATGACCGGACAGGGGGCGGACCAGGAACGGGATCCGGACCAGGACGCTTACGGCAATCAGGACAAACAGCGTCCGCGACGTCCCGGCGCGGCACCAGTTCAGGACATTGCGGATCAATCCTGTCATCACGACACCGCATGATAGGCAAACAGGCCCGCAAAGAAAAGAACGACCAGGACCAGGAACACCGCGGCCAGACCGATCCCGGCCCGGACCATGCTTTTCATGCCCCTGCGCGCAAAACCGTATATAGCGTATCCGTATAACGCCGCCGCGGGACACAGAACGGGGAGGATATAACGGAAGTCATTGCTGGACGCGTACGGGATCAGGATCCTGAAAACGACCGCCGCAGAGAATAAAAGGAAAAAATCGGCAAAAAGAACCCGCCCCAGCCGCAGATCCCTCCGTCCGATCACGAACGGGAACGCGGCGGCATAGAGCGTCAGAGCGAGAAACACCAGACTGATCAGCACGCCCAAGTTCCTGAGAAAAGGGCTGTCATAGCTGAATTCGCCGAACAAAGCCGTCTTGAGGAGATAGTTCCAGAACAGCTGCCGGCCTTTGCCGTCGTCCCAGGGAGAGGTGAACGGCACGGTGACAAACTGGCGCGCATCGAACCAGATATAATTTGAGATGTTGTTCCCCACACGCAATCCGGAATGCAGCGTGGAAACGTTGGCCACCAGAAGGTTCCGGTTCTCTCCGCGCGCGGCCTCCACGACTCTGGGCGCGTGGGCAACGGTCAACCCCGCCAGGCAGATCACGCCCGAAACAAGAATTCTCCGGAACCACGCCCGGATTTCACCGACCCGGAACCGCCCGGGATCCGCCAACCAACGGGTCAGCACCACCGCCGCCATCAGCGCCGCCAGAACGACGCCGTTTGTCTTGGTCAGGACCGCCAGCGCCGCCATCAGCGCCGCCCGGATCAGCTCCCGATCGTTGCCCTGGCGGACCCAGCGCTGCAGAAAAAACACACCCAGCGCGAACAGCGGATAAAGCAGGGCGTCGTTGCCGATCCGGACGGAATGGATGATTCCGGACGGCCAGAACGCGAACAGCGCGCCCGCAACGGCCAGGATCAACGAAACCGGAACGGATTTTCCCGAGCCAACGGCGCGTGACCAGCCGCCGGGACGGAGGCGAAGCAGTCGTGGGTTTTGGCGTTCAGACCCGAGGGCGCCGATCCAGTCCCTGAGTGTTGCCAGCGAAACGGCCACGAACACCATATTCAATCCGAGTGACAGAAACTGAAGAACGGACAGCGCGAACGCGCGGCCGGCGCCGGCCAGCTGCAGCAGCCCGGTCGGGACCGCCGCCAGAACGTAATAGAGCGGCGGATGGTAAAATTCAAACCCTTCACGGCTGGAGGGACTAGCGAAATTCCGGATCAGATAATCGACATAATCAAGATGCCCCGCCGCGTCATGGCCTCTCATGCTCCAGGGAGTGACAGACAGATAGAGAAGACGGACGGCCAAGGCCCCCAGAATCACAGCGGATTCCGGGAATCCGGTCCGGTAATGCCGTAACAGAAGGTATGCGGCTAACAGAACGGACAATCCCGACAGAAAACCGATCCAGGCGGTCAGGGGATCACGAACCGTCGGCAGGACGGACAGCCCGTACTTTCCGCCGTTGTTCTTGATTTCAATTTCCACGGTATGCGCGCCCGGGCCAAGAAATTTGGTCAGCGGATAGGAAAATCCGTAATTCCAGTCCGTCAGGGCCCCCGGACGGATCCGGTGAAGCGGCAGAGTCTCCCCGTTCGCTTTGACGGACAGAAGTTCGTCGTCCGGAATGATCCGGACCCACGCGGGGCTGAAAACGCCTTTTTCAACGGTCATTCTATAGATAAAAACACGCCCGGGTTCCGAATCTCCGGTATGGGGAAATGACACGCTTAGCGCCGATGCGTCCGCGGACCCGAATTCCGTCACCGTTACGGATCGGACCGGAAACCGGCAAAGTACCGTTAAAAGCGCCGTTAATGCCCAACAGACAGCCGTCAGGGCCGGGATCATCCATTTCCGGTTAGCCGGCTTCCCCATTGGCCACATCATGAATCACCCTCACGCGAACTGATTTTCCTGCCGGACGCTGTCAATCCCGTTATTTCTTTTCCTCGTGATAATCTTCTTCGGTATTGACAGCCCAGATATTATCCTTGTCCTTGCGTCCCGAGGCGATGTTCCGGACGGCCTCCATGGCGGAGAGCATGGAATGGTCCATGTTGTTATAACGGTGCATACCGTTGCGGCCCGCCAGAAAGAGATTCTCAAACCGGTCCGTAAACGCGCGGATTTCCCCGAAGCGGCCGTAGGTCCCGAAATAGGCCGGATACGTCTTGGGGACGCGGATCACGACCGAATCCAGGACGTCTGCCGGATCAATGATCCCGATTTTCTCCAGCTCCTTCACGGCGAATCCGGACATGTCCCGGTCCTTTTTGGACCAGAGCGCGTCGCCTTCGGCGCAGAAATATTCCAGACCGATCCAGACGGTGTCCGGATCCCTGACCAGGTAAGGACTCCAGTTGTTGAAAATCTGGATCCGGCCCACTTTCACGTCCCGTTCCTGGACGTAGATCCAGTTGTCGGGCACGACGCCGTTCACGGTCGGTATTTTCGTTTCGTTCCGGATCTTGAGCTTTTTCAGCAGCAGCCCGACGGTGATGAAATCCCGGTATTCCAGACCCTCCGCCGTTTCGCGAACGTTCGCGGGGGCCGCCTGACCGAAAGCGCGGACCAGATCGCGGACCGGCATGGTGGAAATGAAATAGTCGCCCCGGATTTCCCGCTTTTTTCCCGATCGGGCGTCCCGGACGGTCACCGAAACAATCCGGCGCCCGCTGACACGCAGGCCGCAGACCGCGTTCCGGGTCAGGATACAACCCCCGGACTTTTTCACGCGGCCAGCCACTTCCTCCCAGAGATGTCCCGGACCGAATTTGGGATAGAGGAACTGGTCGATCAGACTCGTTTCCGTTTTCTTCTGGGCCAGGGCTTCCTCGGCGCCCAATTGGCCCGGGCCGGATTTTTTCCGCCTGAAAACGGACGCGGCCGCGTGCAGCAGGGTCCGCGTTAAAGAGAGCCCCTTGATCCGCTGGGCGCCCCATTCCTTGCTGATCCGGTCGCAGGGATGACCCCACACCTTCTCCGTATAATCCCTGAAAAAAGTGCGGTACAATTCGAGGCCGAAGCGGTTGATGAAAAAATCCTCCAGCGTCGTTTCCGGACGCACCGGAAACAGCCGCGTCAGAACGTAACTGATCCCGATTTTCGCCATGCGGACCAGTCCCAGGTTCCGGACCGTGTTCCCGTTGAGAGTCACGGGATAATCAAAAAAACGCCGCAGGTAAAAAATCCGCGACAATCGGCTGCGGACCAGCATGACACGGTCTGAACGGTCGGGGTCCGGAGCGCCTTTCAGCCGGGACACCGGAACCGGGCGCCCCAGCGATTTGTCGTCACGGGCGGGAGAACCCTGAAGCGGCAGGACCTGCCTCCACCACTCCATCACCCGGTCGGATTTGGAAAAGAAACGGTGACCGCCAATGTCCATCCTGTTTCCCTTGTGGACCACCGTGCGCGAAATGCCGCCCACCACGCGGTCCGCTTCCAGGATCAACGGGGCGACTTTCGAAGACCGGAGCAGTTCGTACGCGGCGGTGAGGCCGGCCGGGCCGGCGCCGATGATGATTGCGGTTTTTTTCATAACCTTCCTACCGGAACAGCAGATATTTGCGCGCGAAGAAATTCCAGAGAATACCGACAAGAGCCGCGGCGAGTTTTGATAAAATAATGCGGATCTGTCTGTCGGAAATGACAATCCAGCGGGCCAGGACAATCTCGGTCAGAAAGGCAATCACCGCCAGAGTCAATCCGAGGCCCACCACACCGATGACGGAAAATATCAGGAACTCTTTGCGGGCGCTGCCGACACGCCGCTTGGGAAATACCCAGTTGACGCTCAGGAAATAGCTGGTCAGCAGCCCGAGCAAAAAAGCCGGCGTTGCCGCCAGGATATAGTATTGCCTGAAAAACCCGGCCAATGTCAGAAGATAGAGCGTGCCGAAATCCACACCGAATGCGATCGCGCTGACTATTCCATACCGGAAAAACTGGATCATAGGGTGACCGGATTTCCGGACGAGGACTTTTTTCAGTATGGAAATAAACGCCTCCGGCCGAATGTGACTCATCTCGGAACAGATGATTTTAAAGGAAAGTGCGTTTTTTTTCCAGTTTCCCGTTTACCGGACGGCTTCGATACGGTAACCCAGTTCCCGAATGGCCGACATCACGTCCTCCAGCGGCCGGATACGCGGCGCCTGGAACGAGGCCAGGCCGTATTCCACATGAATGTCCTTGAAATCCCCCGCTCCCTCCAGGATGGAACGGACCGCCAGAACGCAATGGTCGCAGTTCATGCCCTCGATGCGCATCACGACCCGACGGGTGCCGGACACGGTGAGAGAGGTCACCCGTTTCTTTTTCGGGCAATCCCGGCAACCCATGTTCGCCGAACCTAACGATCGGCCCGCTGGAGAAGTATTTTTTCCAGGCGGGGTTTCAGGGGCCGTAAAATTGCCGGCCGGCTTTCAAAAAAGTTCGTCAGGGCATGCCGGGTTTCCAGAACGTACCGGACACCGTTGTTTGAGGATGAGATGACGGCCTCCGACCAGGGGACCCCTTCGTGTTTTTCCAGGATCCGCAGATCGTCGTCCAGGAAATACAGCACCAGGGGGAGGGGCGTGTTCTTCATCCAGAATGACGCCCGCTGCGGTTCCCGATTCACGAAAATCATGCCGTCAATGCGGCCCCAGGTTTTCCGGTACATCATTCCGCGTTCTTTTTCAGCGGGGGTGATCGCCAGTTCGAACCGGAGCGTATTCGTCAGGATCACAGCCGTCATCAGGAGGGCGTTCAAGCGCGGCCTCCGGACGGCAGTTCAATCCGGACTTCCACGCCGTCCCGGGTATTGCGGACGGTGATGCGGCCGTCCATGTCTTTTTCCACGAACTCCCGGCAGAGAAAAAGCCCGATCCCGGCGTGTCCGTCATGAACGCTGAACGAGGGCTCGAAGATCCGGGACAGGATCTTGTCGGGAATACCCCCTCCGTTGTCCGTCAGGGTCAGCACGGCCCGATCTCCTTCCTTTTTCAGGACAAAGGAGACATACGGGTCGGAAGTGCCCCGCCTGAGAAACGCATCCCGGGAATTATTGAGCAGATTGATTACCACTTCCGTGAATTCGTTCATCAAGCCACGGGCATAAACGCCTTCCGGCAGGTCCGTTTCGATCCGGATCCCGGCTTCCTTGAGATTTTCCCCCGCCAGGGCCAAAGCCTTGTCAACCGCTTCAGGAACGCTGAAGCGCTGCTTGACCCGGTCGGGTTTCAGAAAACTGGAAAACGTATCCAGGTTTTTCGCGAGCCGCTGGACAAGCAACAGACCCCGTTCCACGTACGGTTCCAGCAGTGCGGGGTCGGCATTGGCCCTCTCCGCGGCGGACCGCAGGGACTGGATCTGGAGGGAAATGCTGTTCAGGGGCTCCTTCCAGATATGGGAGATATTCCGGAGAATATCCTGCAAAGCCGTGAGCCGGGATTGCTGGAGAATCACGTCGTCCTTGCCCTGGCTCCGGAGCTTCTCCTTCTCCACCAGGCCCTCCAGCGATTTGTTGAGCTCCCCGATCTTCGTCAAAGCGTCCCGAAGCCGTTCTTCCGACGCCTTCCGTTCCGTAATATCCACGTTGACTTCGGCGTACAGTTTTTTCCCGTCCTGATCCTGATAGGGAATCGTGGTCACCTGCACCCACCGTTTTTCACGGTTCATATAGGATTCATAAACCACACGCTGCCCGGTCTCCCGGGCTTTGGGAATCCCGCAGTCCGGACACACCGAATCCCGACCCATGAAGTACTGGTAACATTTCCGGCCTGAGGCGTCGCCGTACTGCTTTTTCCATTCGGGATCGATGTAGACCACGTTGTACTGGTCGTCAATAATATCAAGCCCGGTCTGAGTGGCGCCCAGAATAAACTCCATCTGGCGCTTCAATTCGGAGATCAGGTGTTCCTCCCGTTTGCGTTCGCTGATCTCGCGGAAAATGACCAGCACGGCGGGTTTGTCGAGATACACAAAACCCGTCGCCACCACTTCCACGTCCACGATGGTCCCGTCGGCGCAGACAAACTTCTCTTCCATGGGCGGGACCGACGAACCCTGCATATACATCCCGCGGATGCGCTCTTTCACCTTGTCCCGCGAGTCGGGATGAACGTAGGAGATCAGGTCGCCTCCGATGACGTCCTGGACGTTGTTCACTTTCAGGATCCTCGCTGCCGCGGCGTTGGCGTACCGGACTTTGCCCTCGCTGTGGATCACGACGGCGTTGTAGGAAATCTCCATGATCCGCTGATAGAGGTTCTCGCGGTGATAGAGCAGTTCCTCGGCTTTTTTGCGTTGCAGGGCAATGGACGCCTGGCCGAGAAAGGCGTCCGCCACGGACCGGTTCGCGATCTTCAGCCCTTCCCGCCCGATCACGATCAGGCCGCCGTAGAGTTTCTCGCCGCGCAGGAAGCCGGCCAGCAGGACTTCTCTCAGTCCGATTTTCCGCTCCAGTTCCGAACACTTGCGTTCGGCGAAAAGCCCCGAAAACAGCTGATACAGTGTCCCGGAATAACGCACGATGCGCCCGCTTCGCATGATGGTCACGGCCTCGGGATCCAGTCGCAGGAAGACCCTGTCCAGGTCGCCGCTGATGATTTCCCTGACCGCCGCGAGAAGGGACGCCTCACCGGCAACGGACTCCACCTGGAACGGACCCTGGTATTCCCCGCTGGACAGGGCCAATATCAGGGCGCCCGGAAGGATCTCCCTGGTTTTCTGGGCGATATAATGATAGAGGTTTTCTTCCTGCCGGAGTTCGATGAACCCGAGAGCTGTACGCGACAGAAAACGCAGTTGTTCCGTCTGCTCCTGGACCCCCGTTTCGGCTTCCTGACGGCGGCGCGTTTCCTGGCCGAGGGCGATTTCCATCACCCGGTCGTGACCGATCAGCACCAGGCCTGCCAGGTTCCGGTCCTCGTCCAGTATCCGGGAACTGGATGCCCGTACGGGAATCTCCTCTCCCTCGCGTGTCCGGAAGTTCAATTCCAGAAGCCGGGACTCGGCCGTGGAATACCGCTTGGAGAGTTCTTCGCGGATCAGGTTTTCTTCCGATATCAGGATTCCGGCCGGCCGGCCCGAAAGATCCCGCTCTTCAAACCCGAGAACGGCCAGCGTCCGGGCGTTTACCCGCAGGATCCGGCCCTGCGGATCGAGAAGAACCACGAAGTCCTCCAGTTTGGAGAGGATTTCCTCGCTCAATAGGGACGGAACGGAATGCATCATCTTATAACGGGATATGGCGTAAGCCACGCCCACCGCGTTGAACAAAGAGAGGATTTGCGTGATCTCGGGAAACAGATCGTGAGGGAATATCTGGCGGATGGCAATCCAGACCGTAATGGACCCCATATTCAGGATATTGGCCAAGATCACGACACGGGCCTGTCTTTTCTCCCGCAGGAGACCCGACCGCCGCCCCCAACGGGCGATCATGATCAGGGCTATGCCGACCGAAACCGCAACAATCGCATAATAGGCCATCATCCACGGAGATCCGTGGTTTTCCACGACATACCAGATCCCGTCACGGTGAACCAGTCCGGATGCGTAATAGAAATTGGACACAGACCGTACCACCAGGACCAGGTAGGGCGTAAAAATCAGGACCGGCAGCCACCAGCGGCGGGCCAGGCGGTTCTTCGTTAAGAAAAAGGTGAAATAGAGGGCCGCCGCGGGAAGAAGGATCCAACCGACCGATCCGATCCTCAGCAGAAGCAGGGCCTGTTCCCGGGTCTGGACCGTGAAGAAAAACGCGTAGCAACAGGAAAAGAGCGCGGACAAAAAGGCCGTCAGGACATAAATCCTGTTGGTCCAGGACACACGGTCTTTTGAGATGACATACGCGCCCAGGACCAGATAAACCACCGCCGTCACGAAGGACAGCAGAACATAAAACAGCATCATGTCAGCGAGTGCCTCCAGCGTCAACCCGATTAATCCGGTCTTTTCTCGGAAGTTCCAGGACCGCTCCACCGGGGCGAAAAGACGAAGAAACAGCCCCGCCGGGAACAACAGGCGTTAAACCCCGTTCATTCCGGATGAAAACAGGAGTTTTTAAGGACGATCCGGCTTCTATTATACTTCCGGCCGGGAAATTGTCAAAAACGCTCCGCAGGGTTACTCCGGTTCTTTCTTTTATTTTCACACGGTCTGTGATAAAATATGGCCGTTATTAACCTTAGGGGTCTTGTTCCATGTGCGGCATTGTCGGTTATATCGGAAACGGAAACGTCAAGGAAATCCTGCTGGATTCCCTCCAGCGCCTGGAATACCGGGGGTATGATTCGGCCGGAATTGCGATCGTTTCCGGAGACAATACTCTCCATGTCCAGAAGGACGTAGGCCGCATCAACAATCTCCGGAACGAGGTGTACCGGAACATTCCGAACGTGGAAGGCAAACTCGGCATCGGCCACACGCGCTGGGCCACGCACGGCGGGGTCACCCGTCCCAATTCGCATCCGCATTGCGACTGCGGCAACCGGATCGCCCTCGCCCACAACGGCATTATCGAAAACTACCGGGTGCTCAAGGACCTCCTGGTCCAGAAGGGGCACACTTTCCAATCGGAAACCGACACGGAAGTGCTGGTCCACCTGATCGAGGAAGTGTACAAGGACGAGGAACGCAACCTCCAGTCGGCGGTCGTGGAAGCCCTGAAACTGGTGGAGGGAACTTACGGGATCGCCGTTCTGTCCGTGGACGAACCCTACAAGATCGTGGGGGCGCGCAACGGCAGCCCCCTGGTGGTCGGGATCGGGGACGGAGAAATGTTCATCGCGTCCGACGTCCAGGCCATCATGCCCTACACCAAGAACGTGGTTTACCTCGAGGACGGCGAGGTGGTCGTCATCAAAAGCGAAAAATTCAAGACATACGACCTGAACTACGAAAAAATCGAGAAGACGGTGTCCGTGATCGACTGGGACGTGGACGCCATCTCCCGCAAGAATTTCGAAACCTTCATGCTCAAGGAAATATTCGACCAGCCGGAAGCCATCCACACCGCCCTGCGGGGCCGCGTCATTCTGAACGAAGGCACCGTCAAATTCGGGGGTCTCAACATCACCGAATCCCAGGCCCGCCGGATTTCCAAGATCGTCATCACCGCCTGCGGGACCAGCTGGCACGCCGGCATCCTGGGCAAATATCTCCTGGAACGGTTCGCCGAAATCCCCGTGGAGATCGATTACGCTTCCGAATTCCGCTACCGGAATCCCATCATCCAGGAAGGGAACGTGGTCATCGTCATCAGCCAGTCCGGAGAGACCGCGGACACGCTGGAAGCCCTGAGGGAGGCCAAGCGCAAGGGCGCGCGCGTCATCGGCATCACGAACGTGATCGGCAGCACCATCGCGCGGGAATGCGACGGAGGCATCTACCTCCATGCGGGCCCGGAGATCGGCGTGGCGTCCACCAAGGCGTTTACCAACCAGATCGTCTCGCTCATCCTGCTGTCCGTCTACCTGGCGCGCCTGAAAAACATGCCTCTCTACGAAGGGGAAAAGCTCCTGAAGGAACTCTCAGGCATCCCCGACAAGATCGGCCTCATTTTAAACCAGGCGGAAACGATCCGCGGCATTGCTCGCAAATACAAGGACGAGCGCAATTTCCTGTACCTGGGACGCGGATTCAACTATCCCGTGGCCCTGGAAGGCGCGCTGAAACTCAAGGAAATCTCCTACATTCACGCGGAAGGCTACCCGGCCGCGGAAATGAAACACGGCCCCATCGCCCTGATCGACGAAAACATGCCGGTGGTCTTCGTCGCGCCCCGGGACCCTCTTTACGAAAAGATCGTTTCCAATATCCGCGAGGTCAAGGCGCGCAACGGCCGGATCATCGCCGTCACCAACGAGGAAACGGACGACATCCGCGAACACCTGGACGACCGCATTATCGTCCCGTCCACCATCGAGGAATTCTCGCCGCTATTGAACATCATCCCGCTTCAGCTCCTGGCTTATGACATAGCCCGCGAAAAGGGGCTGGACGTGGACAAGCCCAGGAATCTGGCAAAAAGCGTGACGGTGGAATGAATCCGGCGCCCGGCCGGCCGCACGAAGCGGACACGGCGCCGAACTGGAGCGTCAAAACCCGCGGCCGGTTTCTCCAGCAGGCCGTCCGTCAGGAATTCGACCTGATCATCATCGGCGGCGGGATTACCGGAGCCGGCCTGGCCCGGGAAGCCGCCCTCCGGGGGCTGTCTTTCTGCCTTCTGGAAAGGACGGATTTCGCGGCCGGAACTTCCTCCCGGTCATCCAAACTGGCTCACGGCGGCATGCGCTATCTGGCCCAGGGGGATTTTGCGCTGGTCCGATCCGCCACCACTGAGCGGAACTGGCTGATCCGCCATTTCCCCAACCTGGTCACGCCCGAAGCGTTTATTGTCAACGCCTACAACGGCACCAAAGACACACCGGGATCCATCCGCGCGGGCCTCTCGCTTTACCGCCTTCTGTCCGACACGTTCACCCGCTTTAAAAATCATGCGCGCCACACCTTCATCCGCCCGGACCGGATCGCGGAATTCGAGCCCAAAATCCGGACCGACGGCCTCCGCTTTTCCGGGTTGTATTACGACGCCGGAGTCAACGACGCGCGGCTCACCCTGGAAACGGTGCGGGAAGCCCTGCAAATTTCAGCCTACCGTTCCGTCGCGCTGAATTACGTCAAAGTGACCGACCTGACTTACAACGGAGGCATGGTCACCGGCGTTACGGCCCGGAACGTTCTGTCCGGGCAGCCCCTGACGGTCAGGGGCGCGGTCACCGTGAACGCAACCGGCGTCTGGGCTGACGAGATCCTGGCCCTGCACGGCGTCGAGGACAAGGCCATCCGCCCCACCAAGGGCGTCCATGTGGTGGTACCCGCCTCCCGGGTCGGCAACCGCCACTCCATCGGCCTCCGGTCCGCCGACGACGGACGGTTCTATTTCATCCTGAAAAGGGGCGAATGGGACATCATCGGCACGACGGACACGGATTACGCCGAAGACCTGGACGACCCGTTCTGCACGGCAAAGGACTGCGGGTATTTGCTGCGTTCCGTCAACATCCTGTTCCCCGGCGCCAATCTCCAGCCGAGGGACGTGATTTCCACATACGCCGGCATCCGGCCGCTCCGCAGGCGTCAAAAAAAACGGAACGCCGCGGAATCCTCCGCCAGCAGGCGTCATTTCATCCTGGACAACGACGACCGCCTGATCACGGTCGCCGGTGGCAAACTGACAGAATTCCGCAGAATGGCCGAAGACGTGATCCTGCGGCTCTCCCGGAAGGGGCTTCTGCCGCGGTTCCGCGGCGCGGCGGCCCGAAGGGGTTTTTCACGGGTTCCGTTCCGTTCCGGAATCACCACCGAGCAGTTCAACCGGATCGTGCTGGACGAGAAACTGGCGGAATTCGCGACCTATGAACAGCTCCGGCATTTTCACCGCCAGTACGGGCGCGCGGCCATATCCATCCTGAAGCGGATACGACAAAAGCCCGAATCCGGAAAGCCGCTCCTGGCGGGATATCCTTACTGCCGGGCCGAAATCGAACACATCCTGGAAAACGAATGCGTTGTGACGCTGTCCGACGTCATGCTGCGCCGGACAGAAATGCAGATTTTCGTGCCTTACGCCAGACAGAAGGAATTGGCCGAAAGAACGGCAGGAATACTGGGAAGTTATTTGGGATGGAACGAAGGAAAAACCCGGCAGGAAACAAACGCTTACCTGAACTCCATCCGGCATACGGCGTTCTTCCTGAACAGGCCTCCCCGCCGGCCGGCTGGCCGGACGGCTGGTCACGGAAACGGACCGGGGGAAACCGCAACCGTCAGGGAATCGTTCCCCAGCCGCGGGCGCTACCCAGCCAGAAAGGATTGACGCGGCGCCGGGCAAAAATATCCCAGGCCGTCGCGCCCACGTGTTCGCGCCGGAAATAAAACCAGGGCGACCCGTCCAGGTTCGCGAAACCCGTTGTCAGGACTTCCACGTCGGACGCATAGATCGCGCCGTCCGGGCTCCGGCCCTGATTCATCTGTGACATGACCAGATTGTATTTGGACTCCTGTCCGATCAGCGCGTAACCAAGCGCCATTTGCGCGGTACCTTCGTACCAGATCCCGTCCTTGTCGCTGCTGAAGTCAAAACCCCAGGTGCCGGGAACCCGGTTGATCGCCTCGTTGAAATCCAACCCTTCGCGATAAAATGGCGGCAGATCGTGGAACGCCATGAGAACCCAAGGCTGGCAGTCCGTGGGGACCGCCAGTTCGAAAATGGTGACGCCGTCTTCCAGGGTGCCTGTAAAAAAATACCGGTTCGGAATGCCCGCATCGTTCCACATAGCCATGACAAAATTGCTGGCATGGCGGGCCTGGTCAGCCCATTTGGACGCTCCGGTCAGATCATACAGCCTTAAAAAGGCCGCGTACAGGTCCAGGTTATGCTCCGTGGACTTGTAGGCAATGTTCGTCTGCCCCGTATCCCAACCGCGCTTGCCGGCCATAAAGCCGCCCGCGCCGCGTGTGTCGCGCGTTTGAGCGATGACCCAGTCGCCCAGCCTTTTCGCGGATTCCAGATAAACCGGACCGCCGCAAATCTGATAATAGGACAGCAGCGCCAGCATGGCCCAGGCGATGTTCCCGGTGGATGTGCTGACGGCGAATTCATCCTCGTACCAGTTTTCGTGCAGGCTGTCCCAGAAACCCGGCATACGGACGGTATCCGGCCTGCCGTTCGGCTTCCAGCCCGGGGGCAGCGTCAACTGGCCGCCCTGATACGCGTTCCGCAGACGGCCGTCCGTATAAAAACGGTCATGATCCTGCGCATAAACCAGGGCGTCCGCGATCCGCCGGGCGCGCGAATACTGGCCGGAAGACAGGAACGCCATCAGCGCCAGGGAAGCGTCATAAACGTAAGACGTGTTCCGGACAACGATATCGAAAGAATTGGTGGACCGGATGCAGCGGTAACTCACGGGAAACCCGGCCGCGGGCTCCGATGCCAGATCGTAGGAAATATCATCCAGGTAAAAGACCACGCCTCCGGGACTGGAATGGCTGGACCATCCGAATCCCCCCAGAACGTAGCCGAGATCACGGCCCTGGAGATTGATCGTATATTGCTTCCATTCGGTTGTCAGCGTGACCCAGCCGGTGCTCAATTTGAAAGAGGAATCGGGATACGCGGCCAGGGCCGCGCCGCTGTTGGTATCCCGGCCGATCCCCAGGCAGTAGAATTCCACCGTTTCCGTTCCTGTTTCTCCCCTGGCCCAGAAAGTCAGTTTGGTCGCCCCCGCCAGGTTGATCCCGGCGTCCGGGATTTCACCCCAGTTGGGCCGGGGATTCCTGTCCATGCCCTGCAGATACCCGTTCAGGAAATAACAACCCGCCCAATAACCGTACGCGAGCGTATCCACGGACGCCCGGATGCAATTCACTCCGGAGCGCGGCCTGTTGGTCCAGTCTTCGGCCATGTGCGCCGCGGCCGTGCCCATGTAACCCCGGACGTGAAAGTTGTTCGCGGCCGACGACGCGTCGTCGTACACGGAGAACCGGGACAAATACCGGTCCTGGACTCCGGACAGCCAGTCCAGGCCAGGCCCCGAACTGCTGCCGTTATCGGGCACCGACACCACCACCGTCCCGCCCAATTGAACCGTGACGTAGTAATTATAACCGGCGCGCATATAAATGGAAACGCTGTTGGTGTTGGTCCAGGCGGCGGCATCCACATCCAGGGCTTCCAGGAGATGATACCCTTCCAGAGGACTGGAAAAAACAAAAGTCGTGCCGCCTCCGGGTGTCCATTCCGCAATCTGGACCGCGCCGTTGGGGTCTGTGAGTTTGACCGAAGCGTAGACGATCTCTTTCTGGTCAATGACGATCCCGTAGCGGGAGTTACCGTCCAGCTGGACGGTCAGCTTGGCCGGATCAAAGGACCCGAAGCCCGTTTCACCGGGATCGGTCATCAGCGCGCAGGAAACAACCGACAGGGACAGCAATAGACCGGCACGGAGGAGAAATTTCTGATTCATACCCCTCTCCATTTTACTGATTCAAAAACGCTTGACAGCCCGTTTTTCACGCGTTCCTGAAGCTTCCGGTTATTGATTTCACGGATATTCCCGTACTGAAGACCTGTTCTTAATTTTTGACAATTCATTATAACGAAATTAAATTTAAAGATCAATTCGTCAGGAGATCTTTTTAATTACTGGCATTACGATATTCGCATAAGATAATTGATTGCCCGTATCCGTCATGATGGAGCCGATAATGCGGAATGTGTTTCTGGCGGTTGACTGCGGAACCCAAAGCCTGCGGGCCATCCTGTTCGACTCCGAAGGCCGTTTGATCCGGAAATCGAAAATTCCTTACGAACCGTACGTCAGTCCCCGTCCCGGCTGGGCCGAACAGGACGCGGAGATTTATTGGTCGGCGCTTTGTGCGGCATGCAAAGAACTCAGGCGAAAGGAGGGAGCCGCGTTCCGTTCCGTATCCGGCGTGGGCGTCACAACCCTCCGCGATACGGTCATCTGCGTGGACGAAAATATCCGCCCCCTTCGGCCGGCCATCACATGGCTGGACCAGAGGAAATCCAGACCGCTTTACCGGCCGCGCGGTCCGGAAGCGTTGGCTTACGCCGCCGTGGGCATGACCGAACCGGTCATGAAAACACAGACGGACGGCAAATGCAACTGGATCCGGCAGAACCAGCCCGAAATCTGGAAAAAGACCGCCAAATTCATGCAGGTGTCGGCCTTCCTGAACGCCCGGTTAACCGGAGAATTCACGGACTCTCTCGCGTCCCAGATCGGCCACACTCCGTTCAATTACCGCAAGTTCCGCTGGTCATCCCGGGGAGAACTGACGGCCAAGATATTCCCTGTGGAGCCGGACAAACTGGTGAACCTGGCGGAACCCGGCACGGTCTTGGGACGGATCAGCGCCCGGGCGTCCGTCCAGACAGGAATCGCTGTCCAGACTCCGGTCATCGCGTGCGGGTCCGACAAGGGCTGTGAAACGCTGGGTTCCGGCTGTATCACGGAAGACACGGCGTCTCTGTCTTTCGGAACCACGGGCACCGTTCAAACCGCCACCCGGCGCTACTACGAACCCATTCCGTTCATGCCTCCCTATCCCGCCTGTCTCCCGGGATACTATAATCCCGAAGTGCAGATTTACAGGGGTTACTGGATGATCCGATGGTTTCTGCAGGAATTCGGTTCGCGGGAACTGGAAACCGCCAGCCGGAAAAAAATCGCGCCGGAAGTCCTCCTGAACCGCTACCTGCGGGACGTGCCGGCGGGATCACTCGGGTTGACCGTCCTGCCGTACTGGAGCCCGGGCCTGACAGAGCCGTCGGCCAAGGGGGCTATGATCGGTTTCGGCGACGCGCACGGGAAGGCGCATATTTACCGGGCTATCATCGAAGGTTTGGGCTACGCGCTGAAAGACGGCCTGCGCCGCATCGAAAAATCGGGAAGGATCCGGATTGAAAGACTGACGGTCTCCGGCGGCGGCTCCCAAAGCGACGAAGTCTGCCAGATCACCGCGGATATTTTCGGAATGCCCGTCCATCGCGGCCGGTTCTATGAAAACTCAGGACTGGGCGCCGCGATCGCGACCGCCGTAGGCTCGGGCGCCTACACTGATTTTCCAACGGCCGTTGCCCGCATGACGTCATCCGGCCGCTCGTTCAGGCCCCGGGCAAAGGAAAGCGGGCTTTACCGGACGCTCTTTGACAAAGTGTATTCCAGAATCTACGGCCGTTTAAAACCGCTTTACCAGGATATCCGTTCTGCGACCGGATATCCCGAAAAAATCTGACGCAAGACCGCGAGTAAAAATACGGACCATAAGGACCGCTTATGCCCAAACAAAAGAAATTCCGCCCGAACTGGTTTGAAGGTTTTGTCCCTGAAAATTCCTACCGGTCTCTCTTCAAGTGGGGAGGCGCGGATAACCGATTCAAACACCCTCATGCGGGATTGTACCGACTGCTCAAGGAAAAATTCCATTTAAGCGACGCCGATTTCCGCAAGCCGGGGAATCCGGGCCTGACACCCGTCCATATCCGTCAATCCGGCCGGCTCAAAAAAAAGCAGCTGGCCGCATTTGCCCGGATTGTGGGAATCGAAAACGTCCGGACGGACGGCTATACGCGGCTGTCCGTGGCATACGGAAAAACCATGCTGGACCTGTTCCGGCTCCGGAATGAAATAGCCGAAAACCTGCCGGACGCCGTGCTCTACCCCCGAACAGCGTTGGACGTGGAACGGATCGTCCGTTTCTGCACCCGGGAAGGCATTCCGGTGTACGTGTACGGCGGCGGGTCGTCTGTCACGCGCGGAGCGGAGGCCGTCCGGGGCGGAGTCACACTGGACACGCGCGTCCACCTGAACCGGATCCTGTCTTTCAACGAAACCGACCAGACCATCACCGTCCAGCCCGGACTGACCGGCCCCGCACTGGAAGCGGCCTGCAACAGCGCACCGGAGCTCTTCGGCGCGAAAGACCGATACACCTGCGGTCATTTTCCGCAATCTTTCGAATACTCCTGCGTGGGAGGCTGGGTCGTCACACGGGGCGCGGGCCAGAACTCGACATACTACGGAAAAATCGAGGACCTGGTGGTCTGCCAGGAATACGTGACGCCGGCCGGGACGCTCCGGACCGGGTATTATCCCGCCCGGGCCACAGGGCCCGACATAGACCAGATCATGATGGGAAGCGAAGGCGCTTACGGCGTGCTGGTTTCCGTCACCCTCAGGATTTTCCGCCACAGGCCGGAAAACCGCCGCCGGTTCAGTTTCCTGTTCCGGAACTGGCGGGACGCCCAGTCCGCCGCCCGGGAGATCATGCAGGGCGAATTCGGCAGCCCGTCCGTGTTCCGGATCTCCGATCCCGAGGAAACGGATGTCGCCTTCGTCACGTACGGACTGGACCGGACACCGTTGGACGGCATCATGTCGTTCATGGGATACCGGAAGAACAGCCGGTGCCTGATGCTCGGAACCGCCGACGGAGAAAAACGCTTCACGAAAACTCTGTTCAAGAATATCTGGGAGATCTGCCGCGGACACGGCGCGTTGCCCGCTTCGGGTCTGGTCACCCGGGCGTGGGAACGGGGCCGGTTTACCGACCCGTACCTGCGCGACGACCTGATGGATTTCGGGATCGTCACGGACACGCTGGAGTGCGCCGTCACGTGGGAATCTCTCCCGCAAGTTTACGAGCGAGTCCGCGCCGTCTGCAAACGTCGGCCGCGGTCGGTCTGCATGACCCACATGTCCCACTGCTACCCGCAGGGCGCCAATCTCTACTTCATCTTCATCGCGCGGATGGACGGAATGAAAGACTACCTGGATTACCAGACCGGCATCCTGGAAGCGATCTGCCGGTCCGGAGCGGCCATGAGCCATCATCACGGGATCGGGAAAATGACGGCGCCCTGGCTGGAACGGCAGCTGGGCAGGACCGGGATGGGCTTGCTCCGGGCGCTGAAACGCCACCTGGACCCGGCCGGGATCATGAACCCCGGCGGCACGCTCGCCCTGGACAAACCCGCGGGCCGGACACGGCCGCCGAAACGCCCGGCTTCCTGAACGCACATAAAAAAAAAGGACCCGGTTACCCGGGTCCCGTAACATTCCGCCAATGAAGTGCTGTCAGAGCACGCCCACCATTTTCTGGCGCATTTCCTCCAGCAGTTTCTGGAGCGTGGTCCGCTTGTTCAGCTCGTTGTCAAAGGACGGCTGCTGGCGGCGGACGCTCTTGTTCAGGATAAACTTGATGTTGAATTCGGCATGGCTGTAAATCATGCTGATTTTGTTGGCGCTGTCCTTGGCGTTATAGAAATCGAGAAGGGCCTTCTGCTCGTAGTCCGATCTCATGGCCTGGTTGGCGCTCACGGCGTTGATCACACCCCGGTTGTTGTAACTGCGCGCCAGCTGGCCGTAGATTTCCTTGTGGCGTTCCAGATTGGGATTGATATAACCGACCTTTCTGGCCAGTGACTGGTAATATTCTATGGCCTTGTCATACATCGTCTTGGCGATGTTGAGAAGCCGCGACTTCTTCCCCCCGCTCTGCGCAAAAAGGTTGTAATACACGTTGCCCATGACATAGGACAGAACCGGGTTGGCGGGGTCCCGGATGTAGATTTCCTGGAACAGCTGCAGCGCGTTTTCATAATCCTGGTAGTAATAATAGAGCCAACCCAGGTTGTAATACAGCAGTTCGTCCCGCTTGACCTTGTCCACCAGCAAATAGGCGGCCTTGTAATGCTCAAACGCTTTCTGATAGGCGTTCTGGGAATCGGCGAAACTCAGGTTCTCATAGAAGAATACGTGCCCCAGGTTCGCGCGGGGTTTATAGTAATCCGGGGCCAGCTGAATGGCCCTCTCAAAATTCTCCCTGGCCAGATTGATGTTGTTCGGAATGTTGGGATTGACGTAATAGATCTCGCCCAGCAGGTTGAAGGACCTGCCGTTTTTGTCGTTTAACCGGATCGCGTTGGACACGGCCTCAATGGCCCTCAAATAATCCAGATTGATGGTGAGGACACGCGCGTATTCGTAGTAGGCCTCGTCGCCCCGGGGCTGGGAACCAATGAGTTTTGTCAACACTTTCTTGGCCCGGTCCAGACGCCGCCCGTCCACATAAAACCGCGCCAGCCTGGTCAGAATCGGCTCGTTCACCGCCCGCTTATTCAACTCGTCTATCTTGTCGTAAAAGGAGTCGATTTTCTCCGGTTCAGGCGTCAGGAGGGCGATGTTCAGGAGCTTGTAATACGTCCCCACGTGACGCGGGTTCTTTGCCAAAAACCGCTGGTATATACCGGTGGCCTGATCCAGCCGGTCCCGCCGGTCCGCCTCGCTTGCCGGAGACGTGACAACGGTGTTCATGCCCCAGTCCACGTAAAGCTGGGCCGTTCTGTCCAGATACTCAAACCGCGACGGCTCCTTTTGCATGAGCCGGTCCATCAGTTTGATCGCGGAATCGTACTGGGGAGGAAAGATCCGCGTGTAAAAGCCGGAGAAATTATAGATCGTTTCCCGGTCCTGCGGCTGGTAATCCAGGGCTTCCTGGTATTTCCTGCGGGCATTCTGCCATTCTTTCTTCTTTTCATAGGCCAGCGCGAACCGGTTGTACCATTTCGTGTCGGGGCCGCTGATCCCTTTACCCGTTTCGAATCGCGATTCACCCGCCTTGTAGTCGTCCATCTGGATGGCGGACAGACCCTGGTTGTAATGAAACGACGCGCGGACCGGAATGAAAATGAGCCGCCAGAAGGCGAAACCGAGCAGGATGACGACAAAGACCAGAAGGAATGAATACCGCGTAATACTCTGAAGGTTCTTCTGAAAATCCTGGATGCGGCGCGTCTCTTCCGTGTGGATGACCTTTCGCCTGGCCTTTGCGGCCGGTTCTGACGGCGGCGCTTCTTTCTCGCGGATCACGGAGTCGGGCACGAATTTGTCGATCAGTTCCGCGATCTGATCCTCCTCTTCCCCGAGCAGGATCATGGGAAGGAGCTGCTGCATGGCGTTATCCGGCAGCTGGCCTTCCAGGAACGCGTACCGGACTTTTTTCCGGAGCATGGGATTGACGATCTTGTTGATGCGGTTGCGGATCTTGACGGCCTTGTCGTCGTCAATTTCCACGCCGAAGGCCGCGGGCGCGGGACGCACCGGTTTCAGGATGTCCGGCGATTCCCTCAAACCTTTTTCCGGAGTCAACCTGTCCCGGATATCGGTGAATTCCTGGAATTCCTCCGTTTTTTTCACGGGCCGGATCTCTTCCCGGAACGATTCGGGTTCCGGCGGAATTTCGTCAAAACTCGGTATTTTGTCAAGGACCGGCGGCGCGGCCGGCGCTTCGTCCATCTTGCCCAGGTCCGCGGGAAGTTCAAATTCCGGAACGGCTCCCGGCGCAGCCGCCGTCTCCGGGGCAAATTCCGGCAGCGCGAATTCCTCCGCGGGGCCCGGAATGACCGGCATGTCTGCCGGCTTTTCAGGCGCGGCCTGAAGCGGACTCTCCATCAGACCCGAGAGATCGATCTCCGGACCCGCTACCGGTTCGGGAGCGCTGTCGAACACCGGAGGTGTCTGGGGAATGTCCGGCGGCACGGCCATCTCTTCACGCGGCGCCTCAAATCTGACTTCTTCCTCCGCCGGAGCTTCCGGCAACGGAGCGGGCGGCTGCTCCGAAGGGACCAGTTGCGACAGGAGATCGCCCACATTGCCGGTTCCTGACGGAACGGCATCCGGTGGCATGGCGGGAGCGAGCCCGTCATCTTCCAGCATGGGCGGAAGGGGAATTTCCTCTTCGGCCGAAGTTTTCGGGGCGAATTGCGGCTCCAGGACGCTCAAACCTTCCGGCGCGCCTTCTTCGGTCGTATCGGATGCGTTTTCATCGGGAGTATCGGAGAAGGCCGTCATGTCCTCGGCCAGGTTTTCATAGCTGGTCACGTGAAGACGCGACTGGAGTTCCTCCAGCTTGGGCGGTTCCGCGTCCAATCCGGCCAGTTCGCGCAACACGTCCGGATCCACTTTCGGCTGATCGGCCGAAGGCGCGCCGGAAGGAGCCGATTCGTTTCCGCTGATCAGTTTATCCACGTTCGCAAGATCTTCCTGCGTAACCGTGGACAGATCGCTCATGCTGTCCATCTGTTGCTGAGATTCCATGCCGTTCTTGATCTGTTCCGGCGAGAAAGAATCTTCCTTGCCCAGATATTTCATCAGACCGTCATATTTACCCATGGCCAATCCTTAGCTCCAGATCCGGAACAACATCATTCCGACTCCCGCGCAAATTCCGGGTTGTCATGATAATTCGCGACAATATAACAAGTAAGGCGTTTTCGGACGCCCGGTCCTTCCTTGGAAATATCGGAAAAAAGATGTGTTTCATTAAAGTATTTATGCATTATATGGTAGATACACCCCGCTAATCCCTGAAAAACGTCATTATTTCCACGGATCGGGCCCCTGCGGACAGGAGAATCTGGCTGATTTCCGCCGCCGTGCTCCCGGTGGTATAAACGTCGTCAACCACCGCCAATTCCCTGCCGCGAACCGCTGACAGGCGGTCCGCCCTGACACGGAATTGGCCCCGAATGGCCCTTTTTCTGTCCCGGGCCGACAGTTCGCTTTGGGACCGGCCGTGACGGACCCTTTCCAGCGCCGTGACAAACGGCACCCGGCATGTTTTCAACAGATACTCAACCTGATTGAAACCCCTCTGGCGTCGTGAGTCCCGCGACAGCGGTACGGGAATCGCCAACGGATTTGCGTGGGGCCGTGAAAACAGTTCCCGAATGCGTCCGGATACCCAGGACGCGATCTCCTGTCCGGCCCGCAGGTCCCCGTGGAACTTGAACGCGTGGAATATTTCCCTCGCCAGGGGATCGTGATAATCCAGCAGGGACACGTTTTTCAGGAAAACCGGTTTTTTTTCGCGGCAGGAAAGACAGAGGCCCGGGGTTTCCCGGTACAAACGGTCCGAACACACAACGCACCGTGATCCGGACAGCAGGACCTCCTGCAGCGTCTTTTGACGGCACGTTCCGCAAAGATAGGCATCTCGGATTTTCCGTCCGCAGGAATAGCACGGTCTGCTGAAAAGCCCGCCCAAAATCCCGACCCTCCCTTCCGCTTTTTCATTCCTGAAAAATCATAACGACAACACGGAACCGTGTCAAAAAGCCCGGGCCCGCGCGCCGGAACCGGCCGCCGGGTTGCCGATCCGGCCCGTTCCGATTATACTGTTTCCCGCCTTCGCGCTTTCCCAAATGACATGCGGAGGATTCTGATCCGCTGCCGGGAGGTTTCCGCTTCATGAATCATCGCGTCAGCGTCATTCTGTTCGACCTGGGCAACGTCATCCTCCCTGTCGATTTTGACAGGACCGTCCGTCACTGGTCGGCGGTGCCGGGAGTCCCGAAAGACAGGATCCGGAACATCCTGCTTCTGGACGACCCCGCTTATTACGCCTTTGAATGCGGGGCCATATCCGCGCGGGAATTCCGGAAATCCATTGAACGCCTTCTGCGGTGCCGGATTCCCGTAAAAGTGTTTGACGAAGGATGGAACGCCATGCTGGAGGGGGTGACGGCGGGCGCCGGGGAGATCCTGGACCGTCTCGGGACAAATTTCCGGCTGGCCGTTCTGAGCAACACCAATACGATCCACGCACGCTTTTTCCGCAGGCGGCATGCCGGCCTGTTTCGGAAATTTGACCGGATCTTCCTGTCCCACGAAATCCGGTGCCGGAAACCGGATCCCTGCGCGTTCCGGACGGTGCTGGATCATTACGGAATCAGCCCGGAAGAAATGGTTTTTCTGGACGACCGCGAAACCATGGTGAGCGGCGCCCGGGAACTCGGCATCCGGGCGTCGGCTGTCCGCAGCCCGACGGCGGAATCCATCCGCGAAGCCCTCGCGCAATGGAATATTCCGGCATGACAGTCATGCATGACAGTCATGCCCCGCTTGCCGGAACCGGGCGGCTGGCGGCATTTCTTTAAATCTTGATCCCGAACTCGATCCGAAACCGGGCGGAGGCCATGTCGGTGAGCACCGACGGTTCCAGATAAAACACGAGAGATTCCATCCTGACAAATAACCCGAAACCGGCGTACCGGCTCTGCGTCAGGGGGCTGCCGTCCGGAAGCGTCCCGTCCGGAACCAGGAGAAACGCCTGAGCGACCAGGCCGGCTCCGCAGCGGACGGGATCGCCTGAATTTCCGAACAGGAAATAACCGGCGTGAACGGACGGGAGCAGCATCGCGCGGTTCTGCCCGTCCAACGGGTTGATCGCGTTCGCGAGCCCGATACCGGCGCCCGCCCAGAACTGGGGATGGAAATTCCAGTCCAATCCCAACCCGGCGTAGGTGTCGTCCGTCTTGAAGATCCTGAAGAAAAATCCCGTAACCCGTTTGAGCCGGGGAGTCAGTTCGCGGAATTCCCTGTCCTGCAGGTAAAACGTTTCCCGGTACACTTCGTTGGAATCCCGGTCCAGGACCGTGAGCGTATTGGACAGTCCCGCCCAGACGTTGGTGAGTGTCTCCTGTTCGCGGACCGCCTGTCCGTTCAGATAAAAACGATAATCCATTCCCGGCAGGGGATTTTGCAGGGGATTCAGCCGGACCGATCCCAGGGCCTGGTAATCCATCACGATCGTTTGACCCGGCGCCGGCCTCAATACGGCGGACCTGACTTCCAGGCCGTCCGGCACGCGAAACAGCCGCACCGCGTGGTCCCTGCCCGGCACCAAAGGATATTTCAGACCGAACGTGTTGTGCCGGACGGTTTGCAGGACTTCGCCGTCCAGTTCCAGCCGGTACTCCTCCGCGCCGATCTTGATTTCAGCCAGGATCAGCCAGGCCAGGGGTGATTCGGCAGCGAAGTTTTCGACCCCCGCACCCTTACGGCTGACAGGATCCCGTTCTTCCGGGCTTGCGGACGCGCGGCCCGCGAGGAACAGAACCATGATGATGGGCAGGAGAATCAGGAGGGATGATTTCGGGATCGGTGTCATTGGACCTGAACCGTCCGTTACCGCGACGGATGGCCGACAGCCACAACGTACAGCGCCGCCTGATGCGGGGGCAGCTTGAGCACGCCGATGATTTCAGACTGATTGAAATCCGAGAAGGGATGACTGCCCAAACGCAGGTAATCGCAGGCCAGAGCGATATTCTGCATGACGGCCCCGCAGACCGTGTGGGCGGAAAACAACCGTTCCTGACCCGGAACATGGACCGGATAACGCTGAAGGTCAGCCACCAGGACGACCAGAGCGGAAAAACCCCGGGATTTGATTCCCGCGCGCGATCGATAATCACCGTTCGTCACGACAACCAGGGAGTGGGTCTTCGCTTCGTAACGGCACGCATTCGCTTCCCGAATCAGGTACAGATCCACGCTGTCCGTATTGTATGGAAACGCCACGGTCCTGCGGTCCCTGTTCAGGGTCGCGCCCGTGGCCGAGTCCAGACCGGCCACCTGTTTTTTCCCGGCCGGTTTGGCCACCCCGGCGGCGCTCCAAAGAAGCACGGATAAGGAAGACAGGGATACGGGTTTTCCGGAAAAGGAACCGGCAACCTTGGGGGAGGAAAGAGCGGCCGCCAGGTCGGTCTTCAGCGCTGCGGGCCTTTTTGAAAGAGGGATCTTTCTGCCGCCCGGATGAACGAGCGCCGCCGGACAAAACCCGATCGCCAACACCAGAATCCAGACAACCGACCCGATTGTTCTTCTCATGACACCACCTCTCCCCGCCGATTCCGTTATCGGTCATTTTAACCGTGAAATTCACGGACGGCAACAATCCGTCCGCGCCATTCACACTGCCTGCGGATCCGACTGGAACAGGACTTGGACAGCCGCTCCCGGACCTGCAATCCCTTCCGATTTGAATTTTTCACGCCCCACAGATATCCTTTATGTCCACAACAGACCGGGAGAGACGCATGCTGGAGCTGAATCTGGATATGAACGCCCTGGGAAGCCCCGAATCTCCGGCCCATCCGGGCGGAAACGTCCGGGACGTGATGATTATCGGTTCCGGGCCCGCCGGCATGACGGCAGCCATTTATTCGGCCCGGGCCATGCTGGACACGCTGGTCCTGGAAAAGCTGGGCGCGGGCGGCCAGGTCGCCGTAACGGACCTGGTGGAAAACTACCCCGGTTTCCCGGACGGGATCAACGGTTTTGAGCTGTCCCAGAAAATGGAAGAACAGGCCCGCAAATTCGGCGCTTCAGTGGAAAACGCGACCGTCACCGGTCTCCGGAAAGATCCGGACGGCCTGTTGACCGTAACCACGGAGGGCGCCGCCTACCGATCGCGTTCGGTGATCGTCGCGACCGGGGCCAGCTGGAAACGGCTCGGGGTCCCGGGAGAGGACCGGTTCATCGGCAAAGGCGTCTCCTTCTGCGCAACCTGCGACGCGGCGTTCTACAGGGGCAAGACGGTGGCCGTGGTGGGCGGCGGGGATTCCGCGATTGACGAAAGCCTTTTCCTCACCCGGTTTGTGGACAGACTTTACGTCATTCACCGCCGTGACCAGCTCCGGGCCAACAAGCACGCCCAGAAGCGTGCGTTCGCCGATCCGAAAATCGGTTTTATCTGGGACACGGTCGTGACGGAAATGACAGGGGATGAAAAAATCAGCGGATTGAAACTGAAAAACGTCAAGACGGGAGCCGAATCCGGTCTGGCCGTGGACGGTGTGTTCCTGTTCGTGGGTCTTGTTCCCAACACCGCGGAATTCTCCCTGGTGAAGCGGGATGAACAGGGCTACATCCTGACCGATACCGCCATGAGCACGGACGTGCCGGGAATTTTCTGCGCCGGGGATTGCCGGAACACGCCCCTGCGGCAGGTCGCGACGGCGATCGGGGACGGGGCCGTGGCCGCGGCATCGGCGGAAAAATATCTGGAAACTCTCACCCGGAAATAAAAGGAAAAAACACGCTTCAATACCCGCCCCAGCCCGCGAGCCGGGCCCAGAGCGCCCATGCGACGTAGGCCTTCCGGTTGGCGTTCAGGGGCTGGCTGTGGGCCGAGGAGCAGTGATACCAGTCCACGTTGACGGTATGGCTGTCCTGCCAATCGGCGGCCCAGTTGCGGTCCGGCGCGACGGGCAAAGCGGGATCTCCCGACTGTGACGTGATCCCGTTTCCGTCATAATCATAATTGCAGGCGTCGGTGGGACGGCGGTCACCGTACCAGTTTCCGTCGGGATCGTAACTTTCAATATCCGCAAAATCATACAGCCATTTTCCGTTTTCCCGACAATAGGAGCGGATCTGCTCGTTGCGCAGATGCAGGTTTCCCGAAAGACCCGTGCCGTCCAGATGACCCGTCATGTAAACAAATTTCACGCCCGGATAGTCCCTTTCCAGACCGCTCATCAGATCAAGATAGGTGTTGATTTCGGATTCCGTGGCCGAACTGACCTGTCCGCACCAGGACCAGATCACCACGTTCACGTCAGGATGGGCGTCGAGATAGGTCCGCGTGGCGCCTTCCCAGGCCGTTCGGTCCGGGTTGCCCAGATCGCTCGCTCCGGAGAATGGCGTGTCCCGAAGGTCCAGCGCGCCGCCCGCTCCTCCGGTGTTATAGGCGTACAGCGCGCCCTTCCAGGCCGCCAGCCCCGACATTCCCGTCGTGACCTGGCTGCCGTGGGATGTATGACCATAAGCTATATGGAGAGAAGCTTTGGCGGCGTTGATCCAGTATTCCGGGATGGATGCCAGGTTGGCCGACTCGTGGCCCACGGCAGTTCCCGTGTTTTTGTCCGCAGGGATTCCCGGGCAGGAAGACAGGATCAATACGCAGAATAACGCCCACAAATGTCTTCTTTTCATTTTCGCCTCCGGTTCCTGACTGAGATAATACTTTCCGGACACGCCGGATGTGAAATCAGGCAGGGTTGTTTTTTTTCGGGTCGCTGCGCCGGGCCGTGAAGGCTATTCGCGGCGCAGGGCCATGCGGTCCACCAGAAGGTATTCGCAGGCAATGGCCAGAACGCTGACGACCACGAAATACGGAGACTGTTCGTAAAAACGGAACAGAAAGAGGCACACCAGAAACTGGAGATGAAAAGCGAACAGGTAGATCACCGGAACGGCAATCGGTTTCAGGCGATCCCAGGGTTTTGCGCCTTTGGGTCCGCCCGACACGTTGCGGGCCACCAGGAAAAGCGCGGTCATGAAAAGGAAGAAAAACAGAAGCGACTTGAACATGACGCCGGGATCGCTGTTGATGACCAGCCGGTTGATGGGGAACTCGATGTTCCGGGCCAGACCGGGGTTGAATACCAGGTAGAACAGGTTCTGCCCGAAAAACACCAGAAGAAAAAATACCTGCAGAAGCGCCAGCGACACCAGGGGTACGGGAACAAGCGCCACCCACTTTCCCTTCCATTTTCTTTTGAAAAGATCGTAGAGGAAACTGAACGCGAACGGGATGAAGAACCAGCCCAGGAGGTTCTCATACGGCACGCCGAACCACTGGTGGTCCAGCGGGATGGGCCAGTTCCAGAGGTTGATCCGGATGGCCACAATGTCCATGGACAGATCGATCAGGATGGTCAGGAGCGCGATGAGCAGGTAGCGGTACACCGGACGGCGGAAACGGATCGTGTCCGCGATCTGCTTGGAGGAATAAATGATCGCGCCCCAGGACAGGGAAATGATGAGCGGCACCCCGCTGACCTGGATGCGGAAATCCGGCGAATACAGGTAGGCCCTGTAAACGTGAACGCCCACGATCTCAAGATAAAGACCGAAGATCGCGCAACCGAGCAGGAAATCCCACTGGCCTCTTTTCCGGATCAGGTCGTCCAGAAGGACCGCGATAAAGAGGACAAGACCGAAAATCTCGAAATACAGGATTGCCGTGTCCATGCGGCCCCCCTACTTCACCATCCCCAAAAAGCCGTACATCGCCAACGCCATGAGCGCCGCCGATATGAACGCGATCGGCAAATCCTTGAACGGTTTGGGGACTTTTGCGCGGGCCAGCCGCTCGCGTACGCCGGCCGGAGCCAGGAGGGCGGAGGTGCCGGCGACACAGGACGTGGAAAGCGAGCGCATCTTACTTCACCATCCCCAAAAAGCCGTACATCGCCAACGCCATCAGCGCGGCCGATATGAACGCGATCGGCAAATCCTTGAACGGTTTGGGGACTTTTGCGCGGGCCAGCCGCTCGCGTACGCCGGCCATCATCACCAGCGCAAGCGTGAACCCCAAGCCGGCAGCAAACGCGAACAGGACGCTTTCCAGAAATGTGAACTTCTCGCCGATCGCGATAAACGCCGCCCCCAGGATGGCGCAGTTGGTCGTGATCAGGGGCAGGTAAATACCCAGCGCGTGGTAGAGGCCCGGCGTGAGTTTCTTGAGGACGAACTCCACCAGCTGGACAAAAGCGGCGATCACGAAAATGAACACGATGATCTGCAGGAATTTGTCCAGGCCCAGCGGGACCAGAATGTAATAATTGACGGGGTAAATGGCCAGGATGGACATCACCATCACGAAGACCACCGCGAACCCCATTCCGACGGCGGAATCCAGCTTTTTGGAAACGCCGAAGAAGGGACAGAAACCCAGGAAACGGGAGAAAATGAAATTGTTGATGAAAATGGCACCGACCATGATGACCAGAATCTTGTTCCAATCCATACCGCGCCCCGCTCGTTATTGCTTCACGGCGGCCGGAACGGCCGCCGGGGCCGCGCCGGATGCCGCGGCTTTCTTCCGGGCTTCTTCGCGCTCTTTGCGCTTGATCTTGATCCAGTTGATGAGGGCCAGGATGAGTCCCATGACGATAAACCCGCCCGGAGGCATGATCATCACGACCGCCGGGGATGTGATGAACGACCGCAGGTCGATCACCGGACCCAGGCCGGCCAGTTGCAGCGTGATGGTCCCGCTCCCCAGGACCTCCCGGATCAGCCCGATAACCGTGAGGGACAGGGTAAACCCGATGCCCATCCCGATCCCGTCCAGCATGGAATGAACCGGATCGTTCTTTGCCGCGAACGCTTCGGCCCGGCCTAAAATGACGCAATTGACCACGATCAGGGGAATGAAAATTCCCAGCGCCCTGTTGAGATCGGGTGTGAACGCTTTCATGAAAAGCTGGACCACGGTCACGAACGTGGCAATGACCATGATGTAGGCGGGAATCCGGACCTGGGCGGGTATAAACTTGCGCAGAAGCGAAATAATGAGGTTGGAACCGGTCAATACGAAGATCACAGCCAGCCCCATGCCGATCCCGTTGATGGTCTGCGTGGTCACGGCCAGCGTCGGGCACAGTCCCAGGACCACGATAAAAACGGGATTTTCCTTCAGGATCCCCTTGGTCAGCTCTTTCCAATTGATTTTCATTTCGTCTTCTCCTTGCCGCCGCCCGCCGGTTTGACGGGGGTTTCTGCGGCACGGCCGGTCATGGCGGAATAGGACGCCTGACTCATCGCGTCCAGGTCCACGCCGGGTTCGGCTTTGCCGGTCACCGCCGTATAATCGAGAAACGCTTTCTGGATATCATGGGCCACGGCCATGGAGGTGATGGTGGCGCCGGATACGGCGTCCAGCCCGTTATCCCGGAACCCGGATTTGGACAGGGGAATCCGTTTCCAGGTCAGTCCCGCAAACTGGGCCAGCCAGTTCGGGTCTTTGGCCTTGGTCCCCAGACCGGGGGTCTCCTTTTCCATGGAAACGATCAGGACGGCTCGCACGGCACCGTTTGTGATTCCCACCAGGGCCGTCACGGGCCCGCCGTATCCCGGGTAGGACGTGCGAAAGACGTAACCGGAGAGGCCGTTAGTCCCGTCGTAAGCGACGTAATAGGGATGCCCTTCCAGCGACCGGGCTTCGAACCGCGCCGCATCGGGAATGACCGCCTTCAGCGCCGTTTCCTCTTCGGCTTTTTCCGCCCGGGCCAGTTTGGGTTCCAGCAGCTGGTATGTCAATCCCATCACGAGACCGATCCCGATGGCGATCACCACCAGGGGATAAATGATCCGGAAATAATATTTCATAATTCTCCCCGGTTGCCTAAGCCGGCTTTTTGGCGGTCTTGGGACGCCCGCCGTGACCGTAGATCCGTTCCTTGGTAAACCTGTCGATCAGGGGCACGAAGATGTTCATGAAAACGATGGCGTAACTCACGCCCTCCGGATAACCGCCCCACAGACGGATCAGGACCGTGAAAAATCCCAGCGCGCAGGCGAAGATCACCTTGCCCTTCACGCTCAACGGGGACGTGACCATGTCCGTGGCCATGAAAAACGCGCCGAGCATGAGCCCGCCCGATAGCACGTGATAGAGGGCGTTGCCCGAGAACAGCACCCCGCCGTGCGGCAGACCGCCGAACACCCAGCTCAAGAGCGCCACGGAACCGATGTAAATGACCGGAATATGCCAGGTGATCACGCGCATGAGGATCAGGATCAGGCCGCCGATCAAAATGGCCAGCGCGGAGGTTTCCCCGATGCACCCGGGAACGTTCCCGACGAACAGGTTCCAGGTGTTGTCGAACCCGGCGGTCTGGACGGCGTTCCAGCCGCCCGCCTTGAGCGTGGCCAGCGGGGACGCGGTGCTGACGGCGTCCAGTCCGGCGATCTTCGCGGACGCGTCCAGAAACGAAAGTCCCTGCGCGATCGGTTCGCGGATGGTGGGAGACCACCGCCCGATCATGACGTTGGACCAGGCCGCGAGGACAAAGATGCGCCCCCCGAGCGCGGGGTTCATGAAGTTGTATCCCAGTCCGCCGAACGCCCACTTGACGACGGCGATG
>CAYMRH010000013.1:0-1290 GCA_964392785.1 uncultured Brevinematales bacterium | reverse complement strand
AGTCCCGTAATGACGGCGCTACCGTCCTGGACCGTGAAACCGCTTTTCGTAAACAGGTTCATGAGGAGTTCGGCCAGCAGGGCCGTTCCCACGGACAACGCGATAATGCGGACGGCGTTCATCCCGAAGAAGTGGACGCTCGCGAACGCCGCGGGAAGAAGGGCGATCACGACCAGCCACATGACCATCGGAATGGAGAGGGGCGCGTGGATGTGCGGGGAAAAAACCACCGATCCCGCTTTCCCTTTCGCTTTCGCCATGACGAGTCCTCCTGCCCGTTTCCGGGGGTGTTATTTCTTGACCTGTTTTCGTTTCCAGAATTCCTTGCCGTAACGGATCAGCCCCACGATCGGTATGGTGGAGGGGCACACGAATGCGCACGCGCCGCACTCCATGCAGTCCATAAGACCGGACGCAGCGGCGTCCTCCACGGCCAGAGCGTCGCAGAGCTTGGCCAGTTCCGTGGGCTGAAGCCGCATCGGACAGACGGTCAGACACTTGGCGCAGCGGATACAGGGTTTGTTCCTGACCTGGTAATCGGCCCGTTTGGGAAGGACCACGATCCCCGACACACCCTTGGTCACGGACAGGTTGAAGTCCGGGATCTCGATGCCCATCATGGGACCGCCGGCGATCACCGCGCCGTGCTCGGCGGGAATCCCGTAATCGTTGAAAAATTCCTGGAATGTCGTTCCGATCCGGACCTTGTAATTCCCCGCCTTGGCCACGCCGGGACCGGCGAAGGTCACGCCGCGCTCGATCAGCGGTTTCTGGAATACGACCGCCTCGTAAACGGCATGGACGGTGGAGACGTTTTCCACCAGCACGCCCACGTCCAGAGGCAGGCCCATGGACGGCACTTCCCGTCCCGTGACCGCCTGGACCAGCTGTTTCTCGCCGCCCTGCGGGTAGCGCGTCCGGAGGACGGCCACCGATATGCCGGAATCTCCGTCCTTTCCGGCCAGTTCCCAGAAGATCTCGATCGCGTCCTCTTTGTTGGCCTCGATCCCGATCACGGACCGGGACACGCCCAGGGCTTTCATCAGGATCCGGACGCCCTCGAGGATCTCCTCCGCTTTTTCCAGCATCATCCGGTGGTCAATGGTCAGGAACGGCTCGCACTCGGCGCCGTTGACGATCAGAAGTTCGATTTTTTTGTCTTTAGGAGGGGACAACTTCACGTGTGTGGGAAATGTCGCTCCGCCCAAACCCACGATGCCGGCGTCTTTCACGGCCTGCACGATCTGTTCGGGCGAAAGGGCGGACCAGTCGCGCCGGCGTTCGTACCAG
>CAYMRH010000012.1:5346-49398 GCA_964392785.1 uncultured Brevinematales bacterium | reverse complement strand
TTCCCTCCGGGCGATATCGGAAAGTTTTTCGGACAGAGCGGCGTAGGCGTTGCGCCGGGCGCCGCGGTCCCTGTAGATCCTGACCGCGTGAGCCGCAAAATCCCTCCAGAGGTCAGCAATTTCTGTCATTTCCAGCGACAGGTCTTTCAGCTCCGGCAGGCCCGAGACGGCCGCCGCTTCCTGCAGAAAGGCGGCGTAGATGAAACGGAAGCCCGCGCCGCCCGTTCCGACTTCCTCCTGCATCCGCACCATCTGGATCAGGTCGTGGTTGGTCTGCCGTATTCCGAAACGGTCGGGCCATTGGGGAATCTGTCCGGCCACCCTTTTGATGCCGGCAATACCGTTGAAAAATCCGGGGAAAAGCATCTGGAAGCAGACCTGACGGATGCCCGCGATCGCGGCTTTTCCCAGATCCGGCTTTTCGGGGATCCGGACCGGATAGAACATCAGTCCTTCGGGCGAAAAAACCGGGCCCTTCGCGAAGCGGACCTTGTCCATAACGGCGGCCTTCAGCGTCGTGGGACGTTCCATGACCGGATCGCTGATCAGGTAGCTCGTGTCCGTCCTGCCATAGGCGATCAGGTTGTGACCGCTGAAGTGTACGCGGAATTTTTCCGGAAAATAGTCAAGGGCGTAAACTCCCACCTGGAGACCCGTCGGGACACCCCGGTCCAGATTCCGGTCCAGGGCCTTCTTCGCGTCCGCGGGGGAGGAAAATTTCCGGATTTCGTATTGAACTCCCAACCGGCGGCACAATCTGCTGAAAATCCGTCCCGGCATGGGCCTGTAACTGAAGATGGGCGAATTGTTCCCGCGGAAAAAAGGCAGGTAAATATAGAACAGTCCCGCAGCGATTCCGAAAACCATGGGCTCGCTCACCGTCAGTCCGCGGTGCGCCAACAGGCCGGCCGTTACGCCGTTTTCGCAGTGGGCGGCCATGCGATGCCGAAAAAGCGTTTCAGGCATGGTTGGCAAAATCCCTGATATGGGCGGCGGTTGTTTCGAACGCGGACGCGTATTTTTGCAGGACACTCATTCCCAGTTTCCTGAAAAGGGAAGGTTTCAGGTGCCTTTTGATCCGCCACCGGCTGATGGCCGTGATTTTGGACAGGATCACTTCGTCCATTTTGTGCGCGGCCATAAAATAGCCGATGGGACTCAAGGCGCCTTTCCGGACCTGATCCAGCGCGGCGGCCTCGCGTTCGCGTGCCGATTCCGCCATTTCGGCCCGGATTTCCTTTTCCCAGGTTGGTCCCGGACCAACGACGGCTTTGTATTTTCCCTGATCGTCAGGAGCGTAGAACAGGGACCGGAAACCGTTTACCGGGGCGCGGGTTTTTCTTTTAGCGGTCGTTCTTCCGCGTTTCAGGGCCTGTTTTTTTCTCATCGCGGGACAGCCTAAGCGACCGCTTTCCCGAGTTTCCTGAAAAACTGTTCTTCTTTTACGGCCAGATCGAGAAGCCGGTCGGCTATGACGTTGTAAACGTCCGGTTGCGCGCTGCGGTCCTTGTAAACCTTGATCGCTTCCACCGCGAAATCCCTCCACAGGTCCCCGATGGCGGTCATTTCCAGGGACAGGTCTTTCAGCGCGGGCTTGCCCAGAACGGCCGCCGCTTCCTGCAGGAACGCGGCGAAAATAAAACGGAACCCCGCGCCGCCGGTGCCGATCTCCTCCTGCATGCGGATCATGGTCGCGAGGATGTGGTTGGCCTGCCTGATGCCGTTACGCGCCGGCCATTTCCGGATCTCTCTGGAAACGTGTTTCATCCCCCTGATGCCGATGAGGAAGACCGGCGCTTCCATGTTCATGACGGTGTTCCGGATGCCCTTGACAACGGCCTTTTTCAGGTCGTATTTTTCGGGAACGCTGACGGGATAATACATCAGACCGTTGGGCGTGAAAGGGCCTTTGGCAAAGCGGACCCGGTTCAGCTCCTCTTCGGTCATGGTGGTGGGGTGCTCCATCACGGGGTCGCTGATCAGGTAGCGTCCGTCCTTCTTGCCGTACACGATCAGGTTGTGCCCGTTGAAATGGAAACGGTATTTGTCCGGAAAATAGGGAATGTTGAAAACGCCCACTTGCAGTCCGGTCGGTATGTTCCGGGCCAGGTTTTCATCCAGCGCTTTCTGCGCGGCGGCCGGGTTGGGAAAACTCCTTTTTTTGAAACGGACACCCAGACGGGCCGTCAGGTGCTTGAACACTTCCCCGGGTATGTGACGGTAGCTGAACCCCGGCGCGTGATTGACGCGGACAAACGGGAGGTAGATGAAAAAAAGGCCCGATCCGATCCCGAAGACCATGGGTTCGCTGATATTCAGCCCGCGGTGCGACAAAAGGGCGGCCGTCACTCCGTTTTCGCAATGGGCGGACATGCGGTGCGCAAATTCTTTCTCGTGCATCAGATTTTCGGCTCCTTGAGTTCGGATAGCGGAACGCTGAACGCGTCCGCGTATTTTTGGAGGATTTTTTCGCCCAGTTTTTTGAACACGGCCGGCCTGAAATGCCTCTTGACCCGCCATGCCGGCATGCCGGCATAGGCTGACAATACGGACAGGTCCATCCTGTTCAGCTCCATGTAATAGGGAATCGGGCTGGATAAATTTTTGCGGAAATTCTCCCGCGCTTCCGCAACACGCTCTTCGATCACGTCCATGGATTCGTCCAGGGCAATGGTTTTGGTTTCCCAGCCCGTGCTCAGGGCCTGTGTGTAATGGCCCGTCTCGTCAACGGCGTAGAGGATCTCTTTCATGTTCTTCTGGGTGAGAGCGCCCGGATCCTGCGGAACCTCGCTTTTTTTCATGCCGTCCACCTGCCAGAGAAATGCGCGTCATTGTAAAAGGGGTCGTTCAAAAATTCAAACGCCATCCGTTGCGGGGCCGGGATTCTCCCGGAGCGTTTTGGCGATGGCGTCCCGGACCGTTTCGCGGAGTCGGATGATCCTCTGGTATTCGTCCCCGGTTTTTTCGGGATAAACCGGTGCCATCAGGATCATGCGGACCCTTTGGGGCGTGAGGGCCTTTTTTCCCGGAGCCAGGCAGCGGCCGGCCCCCAGAATGCACACGGGCACGACGGGGACTCCCGTGGAGACGGATATGGCGAACGCGCCGTTTTTAAAACGGCCGAATTTGCCGTTCCGGGACCGGTGGCCTTCCGGCCAGATGATGAGAGAAGCCCCCTTTTTCAGCAGGGCCTCGGACTGCCGGCGCATTTCATCCCAGCCTTTGTCCGCGTTGACGTAACCGGCCAGTTTCATCATGAGGCCGTAAACGGGGATCCGGAAAGGCCATGTTGTCACAAAACCGGCGTCAATCCAGAGAGCGCCGAACAGGTAGGGTTCTATGGAGGATGTGTGGTTCGGGACCAGAATGCAGGGCTGGGGCGGGCGGCCTGCGCGGTATTCCACCCGGACCGGTGCAAAGAACGGGATGATTTTAACCAGCGTCCAGCCGTACAGGCTGATCAGCCAGCGGGCCGCCCTGTCCGGTTTCATGCGCAGGACCGCGATCTCAAACAGCACAATAGCCGGGATCAGCGCGATAAAAAGCAGTGTGACCAGCGAGAACAGGGGCCAATAGTACAGGTTGAGAAGGATCTTCTTCATCAGCTTCATTTTATTTCCTGGACGAATTGTCGCCGGCAACGGGCGGGAAACACGGCAGTCCGGGTCTTTCCGATTCTTGCTTCATTATTATAGAATTTTCCCGCAAGCTGTGTCAAAATATCGGGTCATAAAACGGTGTTCCGCACGGTTTTTCAACGGTCCGCGCGGAATTGCGGTATGTTTCAGGGGTTCCGTTCCATTCCGTCTTACCGCGGAGCGGTAAGACGGAATGGAACGGCCATGGTAGACATCGGGTCGCACGCCGTCATGGACGGTGACCGTTTTATGCCGAAAAAGTCCGCGTGGAGACCGATCATGCTGATCCGAACCAGAAACCTCTCGAAAACCTACCGGATGGACAAGGTGGAGATCCACGCCCTGAAAAACGCGAACCTGGACATCGAAAAAGGCGAATTCATTTCCCTGATGGGGCCCTCCGGCGCGGGAAAATCCACGCTTCTCCATCTGATCGGCTGCCTGGATAACCCGACCTCCGGAGAGATCGAGATCCACGGTGAAAAGGTGGGCAACCTGAACGACCGGAAAATCTCGCGGTTCCGGAACCGGCACATCGGCTTCATTTTCCAGAGCTTGAACGTGTTTGAGAACGTTGAATACCCGCTCGTGATCCGCGGCGGGAAAGTCCCGAAAGACAGGGTGATGCAGACCATCGAATCCGTGGGGTTGGCGGACTACGTCCGGCACAGGCCCGACGAACTGTCCGGAGGGCAAAGACAGCGGGTGGCCATCGCGAGGGCGCTGGTGACGGACCCGGACATCATCCTGGCGGACGAACCGACCGCGAACCTGGACTCGAAAACGGGCGGCAACATCATTTCGCTTCTCGTGGAGCTGAACCGCACCCGGCAGGTCACCTTCCTGTTTTCGACGCACAACGAACTGGTGGCGAAAAACGCCAGGCGCGTCATCCATATCCTGGACGGCGAAATTGTCAGCCAATAAAAATCCTCGCAGCCAGCCCCAGGCCGGTCAGCCTTGGGCCGATAAACTTCGGGGATGAGCGCTTAAACTGAATAAATCATAAGGGGTCTGATATTCTGTTCGTGATCAAACTCGGGTTCCGGAACCTGGTCAAGTACCGCCGGAGGTCCCTGAAGACCATGATGACCGTCGTGATCGGGCTCGGCGCGAGCCTGATGGCGCAGGGATTCATTTCGCACACCCTGTGGGGACTGAAAGAATCCCTGATCCGGGGCGGTCTGGGCCATTTTCAGGTCTATCGCCGGGGGTATCTGGAAAACAGCGAGACCGAGCCCTACCGCTACCTGATCCGGGGCGGAGACGCCGTCGCGCGGGAGTTCAGTTCCGTCCCGGGCGTGATGCTGGCCACGCCGCGGCTCAATTTCCAGGGGATTGTGTCATCGGGAGAGAAAAGTTCCATCGTGATGGGCATGGCCGGAATTCCCGCCAACGAGGAAATGCTGAACGGTTTCTCGACCCTTCAGCACGGTTCCTTCCTCAGGAGCGATCAACCCTACCGGATGGCGGTCGGCGGCGGTCTGGCGCGCAAACTCGGGGTGTCTGTCGGGGATCCGCTGACGCTGATGCTGACGCTGAAAAGCGGCGGTGTGAACGCGGCGGACCTGGAAGTGGGCGGGGTGATCGGCGCCCAGGTCAAGGCCTTTGACGAAGTTCTGGCCATGGCGGATTTGGGGACGGTCCAGAAACTGGTGAACCAGCCCGGTTCCGTGGACCGGATCATCGTTCTACTTTCCAATACGGCCGATGTCGCGAAAACCGAGCCCGCGGTCCGTTCGCTCTGCGGGAAACTGGGGCTGGAGTACCGGGACTGGAAACGCCTGGCGGGCCCCCAGTATTCCGTTCCCAATATTTTTTTCAATTCCATGCTGGTGCTGATGATGGGCATTATCGTATTTGTGGTGGTGGTTTCGATCGCCAACACGCTCACTCTGGCCATGCAGGAACGCATCCGCGAGATCGGAACGATCCGTTCCGTGGGCACGACACGGCCGCAGGTGGCCGGGATTTTCCTGACGGAAAGTTTTCTTCTGGGTGTTTTCGGCGGCTTGTTGGGCCTGGCGCTGGGTTTCGGTTTGTCCGAACTGTTGAATGCCGCGGGGGGAATTCCCATTCCGCCGCCGCCGGGTCAGGCCCGGGGGTTCACCGCGCTTTTCAAGCCGGATCCCGGACAGGCCGTCCTGTTTTTCGGTATGTTCTCGCTGACGGCGGCGGTGGCGGGACTCTGGCCGGCGGTCAGGGCCGCGCGTCTGCAGATCGTTGACGCGCTGCGCTGGCTGTAAAGGAGGGGTTCGTGTTTACGCTGAAACTCGCCCTCCGCAATGTCCTGAAAACGTTCCGGCGCACCGTCCTGACGGTGATCTCCATCCAGATCGGAATCACGGCCTGCGTGATGACGCACGGTTTCTTCAACTGGAACGTCGGGTTCCTGCGCGAAAACATGATCCGTTACGGAATCGGGCACTTCCAGCTGGCCGCAAAGGGTTTTGAAAAATCCGGCGGCGAGGAACCCTTCAAATACCTGATCGGGAATCCGGCGCCGGCGATCCGTGACCTGAAAAAGATCCCCGGCGTGGAACTGGCCACGGCCCGCTTCGCGTTCAACGGCATCCTGTCCTCGGGGGAGAAGTCCACCGTGATCGCGGGTCAGGCGGGGCAGCCGGAAAACGAAAACCGCCTGAACGCTTACGCCGCCCTGACCCAGGGAACCGGACTGCGGGCGGAAAAACCGGACGGACTGATCATCGGGGACGGGGCGGCCCGAAAACTGGCGGCGAAAATCGGGGACACCCTGACTCTCATGGCCAACGCGCAGGGCGGAGGCGTCAACGCGGTGGATCTGGAGCTGGTCGGAATCTCCCGCCTGGGTGTCCTGGACGCGGACAACGTGTCCGCATCCGCGTCTCTGGAGAGAATCCGCCGGCTCTACGCGGTCGGGAACGCCGCGCAGAAGATCGTGGTCCTCTTGAGCAACACGCAAGCCCTGGAAACGGTCAGGCCGGCCGTGGCCGCCGTCGCGGAAAAATACGGACTGGAATTCCGGACCTGGGACGAGCTGGCCGAATTCTATCAGGGCATCAAACTGATGTATGACATCGTTTTCAGCATCATCATCCTGATCGTTCTGGCCGTTGTCACGTTTACGGTCTCCAACACCGTGAACATGAAACTGTACGACCGGATCCGGGAGATCGGCACCATGCGTTCGCTGGGAACAAGCAATCTCCGCGTCGCGGGGATTTTGATGACCGAAAGCGCCCTGATCGGAGCGATCGGCGGCCTGGCCGGGATCGCGGGCAGTTATTTGACGATCGCCCTGACCGAACTGGCGGGCGGAATAGCGGTCACGATCCGGGAGGAAGGCGTCCTGATCACGGACAGGATCCATTTTCATCCGGACCCTCTGGCCGTGGCGCTGTTCTGGGCCTTGTTCGTGGCGGTATCCGTGATCGCGACGGTGACACCGTCCCTGCGCGTTTCGAGAATGTCCGTGAGCGACGCCCTGCGCTGGATTTAGGAGAGTCGGGAATGAAAGGTTTTCACAGGACCGCATGGGCGGTGGTCTGGTTTCTGTCCTGCGCCGCTCATGCTTCGGGGAACATGACTGCGGAGGAAATCCTCGGAAAAATCGATTCCTACCGGGTCCCGGACAGGGAATTCGAGATGACCATGCGCGTGGAAAACTTCGCGGAGGATCGCCTGGACAAATCCGCCGTTTTGAACGCGTTCATCCGGGACGGCCGGGCGGAACGCATCGTGTTCCTGGAGCCGGGCCCCATGAAGGGACGTCAGGTCGTCATGCGCGGCGAAGACATGTTCATGATCGTCCCGGACACGAAAAACCCCGTCCGGATCACTCCGTCCCAGAAACTGATGACCGGAGTCTCCTACGCCGACCTGGTCCGGATGAATTTTTCCCGCGACTACCGGGCAACGCTGGAAACGGAGCTTCCGGTCCAGGGCCGGCACCCGGACGGCAAAAGAACCGGCCCCATCAACTGTTACCTCCTGGAACTGAAAGCCAGGAAAGAGGAATCGACATACAACCGTGTGACCCTGTGGGTTGAAAAGGAAACGCTGGTGCCCGTCCGGGCGGATTTTTTCGCCCTGAGCGGGAAAAGAACTCTGACAGTCTATTATGCCGCGCCGAAGGAATGGAACGGGCGGACCGTGATTTCCAAGATGTTCATTTACGACAGGGTCCAGACCGCTTATCATACCGTGGTGGAATATCTGGATATGAGGCCGGCCGGGGTCCCGGTTCAGACCAACCGCGCGGATATGACGAATTCATCCGTCAAATGAACCGGCGTATCGGGACGGCGGCGGAATTCAGGCAAGGAATGATTTGACCCATGAGAATTCGTCTTGACAGGATTTTCCGTTTTATTTTACTGGCCTGTTTTGTTCCGGCGTCTTTGCGCGCCGTTCAACCGGACCCTGTTCCGGGCTTCAACGGCCAGGAACCGCTTGCGCAGGCCCCCGGGTTGTTCCGGGGTTCCATCTGCCTGGCTACGGGTATTGAAAAGGAAACCGGACGGAACAACGCCTGGGTTACCAAACTCGCCTTGCAGGCGGGTTATGGGCCGTTTTACGCCGAATGTGACGCGTCCGCCGCGTATCCGGAACGGGCTCTGGATTCGGCCGGGGCCGCCATATTTTTCGAATGGAAACCGTGGGACTGGCTGGCGTTGAGACCCCAGGCCCTGGCCAGATGGAGGTCGTTCGGGACGGCCGGGCATGAATCGCGTTTCGGGGCGATCCTGAATATCGCGGTCGGCGCGGCCCGGGACCGTTGGGGGTTTTCCGTTGAAACCTTCGGCGGTTACACTTACCTGATCAGCCGGGTCCCGGTTCTGGACCTGGAGTGGGGCGATCACGATCCGGTCATGGGCCTGGACCTGCTGTGGCACAACGGATCCGGGCTGGTTGTCAAATCGGGCTGGGCCACTTACACGCCGGACGATGCGGGCCTGTTCATGAAAACGTTTTTCAGGTTCGGCGGCGAATACCGGTTTCACGCGTTGACCTTTCTGGCGGACCTGACGGTCAAATATACGGATATCCTGACTCTGACCGCGTATCTGGACGGATATTCCCTGCGCTTTTCCCTGAGGGTGCCCCTGGAGGCGTTCTTCAAATGAAAATGAGATCCGCGCTGCTCCCGGTCTGCGTTCTGGCCGTCCTGATGTCCTGCAGTTACGGACTTCAGGACTGGTTGGGCCGAAAGGATCCGGTTTCCGTCAGGGTCGTGGATCCGGACGTCAGGCCCGTCAACGGCGTGACCGTGAGCGCTCCGTTCCGTTTTCTCGTGACGTCCGACACGCATTTCGGGCACCCGAACGGGCCTTCCGCGGCCCGGATGTCCTCTTTTCAGGACGTGATCAACCGGGAGAACCCCGCTTTCGTTGTGTTCTGCGGAGACCTGGTGGAAAACGGATGGGAAGGCGAGTTTTCCGACTTCCGCCGTTTTGCCGACCAATTGACCAACGCGTCCGCGCCGGGAATCCCGATGCCCTGGTTTTGCGCCATCGGCAATCACGACATCTATAATGACGGCTGGCGGCATTACAAAACCTGGATCGGCCCCTCCTATTACCGCTTTTCGGCGGGCGGCGTTGCGTTCTATTTTATCGATTCCGCCAACGGAACGGTGGGAGACGTCCAGCTGGAATTGATGCGAAGGGATTTTGCCGCGGACCCCGCGCCGAAAATCGTTGTCACCCATTATCCCGTCCGGGGCAACGACGCTTATATTTACGGCCGGATCACGAACACGCGGGAAAGAGCCATTCTGCTGGATCTCTTCGGGCGGAGCCGTGTGCGCGCCTTGTTTGTGGGGCATATCCATATCCAGTATGAAACGGATTGCGGCCTGTTTGCCGAAAGGGTGTGCGGCAGTCTCATGGATTCCGAACTGGACGACAACGGTTACGGCTGGGTCGTGGACGTGGACGCGGCCGGCAACGTGGCGGCCCGCCAGTTTGCGATGTGATCAGGGCGCCGGTCGGAAAAAATTAATCGCGGAGACGGTATGAAGAAGGAAAAAGTGGCCGATTTTTACGATTCCCTGGCCCAGGGGTATGACCGCGAGCAGGAGGAGTTTTCCTTTGTGCGGCGGCCCGAACGGGAGTCCGTACTCTCGATCCTGGACAGGGTCCTGCGCAAGGACCAGACCGTCCTGGAAATCGGGGCGGGCACCGGGCGGTTTACCCTGGACATTGCGCCCCGGGTCAATAAAATCACCGCCGTGGATCTTTCCGGAAAAATGCTGGAACAGCTGAGGCGCAAAGCCGCCGCCCTGCGTCTGGACAATATTCAGACGGCCTGCGGCGATTTTATGGAGATGCCGGTCCCGGAACAGGCGGACGTGATTGTCAGCATTTCCGCCATCGAGTACATTCGCGACGCCGGAGCGCTGTTTGCCAGGATGGGCGGCCTGCTCAAACCCGGAGGGCAGCTGGTGATCACGACGGCCCACGACACGTTCTTCCGGTTCTGGGGCAGGCTGGGGAATTATCTGCGGCAGGGCGTCTGCATGCAGGCGTTCAGCAAAAACAGGATGAGAAAGCTTCTTGAGCGGAACGGTTTGCGGGTCAGGGAAATGCGGGACCTGTGCCTGAAGACATTCCTGACAAAAGGCATCGTTCTTCTGGTTCACGCGGAGAAAAAGGCGTGAGCGGGCGGACGGCATCTCCTTTTCTTGTGGTCACGCTGGGGGCCCTGGCGGTGGTCCTGTCCGTGGCGGCCGCCATTTTCCTGTTATCTGCGCCCGCACTGCTCTGGCTTGCCGCGGCGTTCGCGGTGGTGGCGCACCAGGTCCTGTATATCCGCGGAATGTTTTCCGCAAAAAGCGATTTCTTTTTCCGGTCGGTCCGGGGCCGGGATTATTTCCGCGGGAAACCCGGCGTGCTGTTCCGTTTTGACGACGGGCCGGACCCGCTCTATACCCCCCGGGTGCTGGATATCCTGAAAGCGGAAGGTTGGCAGGCCCTGTTTGCCGTGACAGGGGAAAACGCGGAAAAGTATCCCGATCTGGTCCGGAGGATCGCGGAGGAAGGTCACGAAATCGCCAATCACACCTACAGCCACCCGTATTTTATCCTGCTGATGGGTTACCGCCGTGTCCGGGAGGAGATCGAGAGAGCCAACGCCGCGATCAGCCGGATCACGGGGCAACCGGTCAAATATTTCTGTCCGCCCGTCGGTCATAAAAACCCCGTCATCGGCAGGGCGGTCCGGGACCTGGGAATGATTCCCGTCATGTGGGATGTCCGGACGCTGGACACCCGTGTCTCGGCCGGAACAATCGTTCAAAGAATCAGGAGACGGATGAAACCGCCGTCCATCATCCTGATGCATGACGCCGTTCTCCCCTGGGGCCGCAAAGACAGGGAGGCGACCCTGGCCGCGTTGAGGGAAATAGCGGGCTTTCTGAGGGAAAAGACTTACTGACCTCCTGTTGAATCCTCTTTTCTTGCGCGGAAAACGCCGTTCAACGGCATTAATTTTACAAAAACCCTTATTAACACTATAATTACTGTTAATATCTGCTGGTAGTTTATCATCATACTGGGAGAGCCGTGTTATGGACAAGAAAATCGCGCTGATTACCGGCGCCAGCCGCGGCATTGGGGCCTCGATTGCCCTCAAGCTGGCCGAAGACGGATATTCCATATGGGCCAATTATAAAAGCAACCGGGAAGCGGCTGAAACGCTGAAGAAATCGGTGGAAGCCAAGGGCGTGGAATGTCTGTTATTGCCCTTTGACGTGGCTTCGGCGCAGGAAACGGAAAAAACCCTCAAACCCCTTCTGGAAAAAGAAGTTCCGGACGTTCTGGTCAACAACGCCGGCATTACGCGGGATTCCCTGCTGGTCTGGATGACGGAAAAAGACTGGAAGGACGTTCTGGACACCTCCCTGAACGGATATTTCAACGTGACCCGGCTGGTCGTGTTCGGCATGATGCAGAAAAGAAGCGGCTGCGTGGTCAATATTTCCTCCACGGCCGGCCAAAGCGGTCTGCCGGGACAGGGAAACTACTCCGCCGCGAAAGCGGGAATCATCGGTGCGAGCAAGTCCCTGTCCATGGAAGTGGCGGGGCGCGGAATCCGGGTGAACGTGGTATGCCCCGGCTTTATCGACACCGAAATGACCGCCAAACTTCCCGTGGACGAGATCGTGAAAAGGATCCCCATGAAACGCATCGGGAAGCCCGAAGAAGTCTCGTCTGTCGTGTCGTTCTTGTGTTCGCCCGGCGCGGCTTATATCACGGGACAGGTGATCGGGGTCAACGGTGGCATCTATGTCTAGAGTCGCCATCGTCGGGATGGGGATTGTTTCCTGTTTGGGCAGCGACCCCGGAACCGTGATGGAATCCCTGCAAAAGGGCGTTACCGGCGTGGCCGTGGACCCGGAAAGGATGGCGCTCGGTTTCCGGAGCCCGCTGACCGGAAAAATCAGGGGTTACAAAAAGCCCGATATCAGGAAAAAAATATCCCGGACCCTGACAGAGGAGGCCCTGCAGGCGTATTCCGCCGCAACGGAAGCGTGCGCGCAGGCGGGTTGGACCGAAGATCTGGTGGCCCATCCGCAAACCGGCCTTATTATCGGTAATGACAGCACGACAATACCCGTGGCGGAATCCGTCGAGATCACGAAGGCGGACAAACGGACGCTCTCCGTCGGCGCCGCCCGAGTTTTCATGTCGCTGAATTCGCACATCACCATCAATTTGAACACCATCCTGCGCACGCAGGGCGCTTGCTGGACGCTGAGCGGCGCGTGCGCCAGCGGGGGGCACGCCATCGGGCAGTCCGCCGAATGGATCGCCAACGGCCGGCAGGAAAGGGTCCTGTGCGGCGGCGTGCAGGAGATCTGCTGGCAGGGCGTGGCCAGTTTCGACGCGACGGAGGCTTTCTCCCTGCGTGTGGACGACCCGGCCGGGGCGTCCAGGCCTTTCGACAAAGACCGCGACGGTCTGGTTCCGAGCGGCGGCGCGGCCATCCTGGCGCTGGAACGTTACGATCTCGCGGAAAAAAGAGGGGCTGACATCCTGGGCGAGGTGCTGGGTTACGCGTTTTCATCCGACGGCTATAAACTGTCCGTGCCTTCGGGGGCGGGCCTGGAACGGTGCATCCGGGAAGTCATCCGGCGCGCGGGCGTGAAACCCGGCGACATTGACTACATCTGCGCTCACGCGACATCCACGCCGGCGGGGGACGAAAAAGAGGCGGAAGCCATCCGCGGGGTTTTCGGGGAGGATATGCCCTGGATCTCCTCCACCAAGTCCATGACCGGACACGAGATGTGGATGGCCGGCGCGGCTCAGGCCGTTTACGGACTGCTCATGGCCCGGGGCGGTTTCATTGCCCCCAATATCAATTTTTCCGGACAGGAAGAAGGCGCGCCAAAGTTGAAGATCGCGGCGGAGACCATAGACAAAAAGCCGGAAATCATGATGCTGAATTCGGCCGGTTTCGGCGGGACCAATTCCTGCCTGGTCATCAGGGCGTCATGAAGCCGTACGATTCCATCGTGATCGGTTCCGGCATCAGCGGGCTGACCGCCGCGCTGGTGCTGGCCAAGGCCGGCCGGAAAGTCGCCGTTCTGGAAAAGGACGCGGACATCGCTCCGCTGGTCCGTCCCTACCGGAGGCAGGGTTGCGACCTGAGCCCCGGTCTGCATATCTGCGGATGGATGGACAAGGGCGACGTGACGCCCGCTTACCTGAAATACCTAGGCGTTGACGACGGCGTGGAAATTGAACAGGAAGCCGACGGTTACGGCTGTATGGAACTGGACGGTCAATCCTACCGCATCCCGAAAGGATTTGACGCGATCCGGGAAGCCCTGCTGGAATATTTCCCGGATTGCGGGGACGCCGTCCGGAATTATATCCGCCTGGTGCAGGAAGTGAACCGGCAATCGTTTTATTTCAATCTGGAGCTGGAACCGTCCAAAAACCAGGGTTTTGACGAACTGGCCAACCTGACGCTCAGCCAGCTCCTGGAACGGTACGGGGCGAAACCGGCGCTGATCGACCTGCTCGGAAAACTGTGTTATTTCCTGGTGGGCAGCAACGCGCACGAGATCCCGTTCGTCATGCACGCTTTCATCATGGGGGGGTTTTACCAGTCGCCGGGTTATTTCACCATCGAGGGCGTGAGAAGACTGCTGGCGAATTTCAAGCGCGAACTGGCGGCGTGCGGGGTTGACGTCCATGTCCGGTCGGAGGTGGCGGAAATCATTGCCGGCGAAAACCGGAACGTGACCGGGGTCCGGACGGCCGGGGGGCTGGAATTTTCGTCCCCGCAGGTGGTCGCGTCCTTCAACCCCAAGCGGCTCGGGGAAACCGTGAAACCGGGAGCTTTCAGGCCCGCTTTTCTGAGCCGGCTCCGGGAGGCGGAGAATACGTTCGGCATGTATGTGGCTTTTTACCGGATCACGGATCCGGGTTTCGGGAATTTTGAAAACGCGATCTGGTCCGTCCGGCGCAACGGGACCGACGTGCTGGCCGGGGCCATCATGAACCGCCCCGGTTCCGGCCATGCCGAAAAGGCTTTCACGGTTTTCCTGGAGGGCGGAACGGGCCCCCTGCCCGCGGACGGCGAATCCCGCCGCGCTCAGGCGTCGGAAACTCTGGCGTTTATTGAGGAAGCGCTGTACCGCAAATATCCGGCATTGAAAGGCCGGTCGGTTTTATTGGATTACCTGAAACCGTGGTCTTTTGAGCGATACACAAAAACGGCCAACGGTTCCGCGTACGGGATCAAGCAGACCCTGAATACCATCCAGTTCCAGCACAAGGTCCCCCTCCGCGGATTGTATCTGGTCGGTCAGGCCGTTTATCCCGGATTTCTGGGTTCCATGATATCCGGGTTCAGCCTGGGCTTTGAACTGTTTGAGAAGCCGGATTTCTGGAAGGAGGTCAGGTCCCGATGAGCGTGAATCGTGTAGTCATAACGGGCATGGGGGCGGTTTCTCCCTACGGCAAGGGAGTGCGGGCCCTGTCCGACGGGCTGTTCGCTAACCGGTCCGGCATCATCAATCTGGGCGGGGAATGGAAGGAAGTCATAACCGACATGCTCTGCGAAGTGGGCGGCGCGATCACTGAGGACCTGCAGGAAAAGCAGATTCCGCGCGACCTGCGCAGGAACATGGGAAGGACGTCCATTCTGGCCTGTCTTTCGGCGGACGAAGCGGTCAAAGCCGCCGGACTGACCGAAGAGCATTTCCAGTCCGGCAACTACGGCGCGGCGTTTTCTTCCACCACCGGCAGCAGCAAATCGATATTTGATTTCGCTCTCCGTCTCCAGCAGGATAAAAGCCTGACAGCCATCAAGAGCGGCCAGTTCTTCCAGGTCATGTCCCATACCACGGCCGCGAACATTGCCTGCTACTTTAACCTGCAGGGCCGGGTCATTTCACCCTGCAGCGCGTGTTCCTCGGCGGGGCAGTCCATCGGTCTGGCCTACGAGGCGGTCAAGTACGGACTGCAGGAGGGCATGATCTGCGGCGGCGCGGAGGAACTGCACGTGACCACCAGCGCGACCTTTGATCTGCTTCAGGCCGCGTCCTTTCATTACAACGACAGGCCCTCTGAAACCCCCAGGCCCTTCGATAGAGACCGGGACGGCACCGTTTGCGGCGAAGGCGCCGGGGCGCTGGTTATTGAGAGCGAAGCAATCGCCAGGAAACGGGGCGCGAGGATTCTGGGGGAGATTGCGGGATTTGTCACTTTCTCCAGCGGCATGCACATGACGCGCGTGACGGAAGAGGAGCTGATCGCGGGGATGAACCGGCTTTTCGCGGAGTCCGGAGTGAAGCCGTCCCGGGTGGATTATATCAACGCGCACGGAACGGGCACCCTGGTCGGCGACAGCGAGGAATCCCGGGCCATCGAGAAAGTGTTTGACGCTCACGGACATCATCCCTATGTGAGCAGTTTGAAAGGGCATATCGGCCATACGCTGGGCGCCAGCGCCGCGCTGGAGATGATCGCCTGCGTGGACATGATGGAAAAGGAGCGCCTGGTCCCCACGCTGAATCTCAAAAACCCCGACCCGGAATGCGGCCGGATCAATTACCTGACGGAATTTGCCCCAAAAAAAGCGGACCTGATCATGAAAAACAGTTTCGCGTTCGGCGGGATCAATTCGATATTACTGCTGAGGAGATATTGACATGGACCTGAACGAGGCCTTCCTGAAAGTCAAAAAAGTGTTCGTGGAGGAATTCGAGATCGAGGACGGCCGGATCACCCGGGCATCCAAGATCTTCGAGGAACTGGGGCTGGACAGTCTGGACAGCGTGGACCTGATCGTGGCCCTGGAAAAGGAATTCAGTTTCAAGATCGACCGCGCCAAGGACGGGCCGGTGATCACCCAGATTCGCACCATCCAGGACATCCTGAATTACATCGAGACCAAGAAGTCCTGAGGGAGCCCGGTCTGGTATGGATGTGAGAACAGATTTCTGGCGCTCGGAACGGTGCTTCCAGGCGGAAAGCCGGGAAGAGTCGGACCGCGCCCAAAGGGACGCGCTGCTGGAGCACGCGAACCGGTGCCTGAAATCCAGCCCCTATTACCGCGAACGTCTCGGACGGGAGATGGATTCGGTCCGTTCGATGGAGGATTTCTCCCGGATCGGGTTCACGGTCAAGGATGACCTGCTCAGGCATAACGACGCGTTTTTGGCCGTCCCGAAAACAGAAATCGTGGACACCTGTTTTACATCCGCGACGGAAGGCACCGTGCCGGTGAATTTCCTCCAGACGGCCGGAGACCTGGAGCGCCTGGCCTATAACGAAAGGGCCGCCTTCGAGATCGCGGGCATTCGCCGCGAGGACACCGTGGCGGTTTGCGTGGCGCTGGACCGGGGTTTCATGGCGGGGATAGCCTATTTTCTGGGAGGCGTGAAGCTGGGCGCGCACATGATCCGGGTGGGGGCGTCGGGGGCCCGTCATATCTGGGACATACTCAAAGTCCACCGTCCCACGGTCCTGATCGGCGTCCCGTCGATGCTGGCCAAGGTGGCGGTCCATGCGTCGGAGGAAGGGGACGACCCGAGAGGATTGAGGCTGGAAAGAATCGTGGCGATCGGCGAACCGGTCCGGGATAAAAATCTGGACACCCTGCCGTCTGTCGCGCGGATCCAGGAGCTCTGGAATACCGGCATCTATTCCACCTATGCGTCTACGGAAATGGCGTCCACATTCTGCGAATGCGAGGCGATGAAGGGCGGGCATATGCGTCCGGAGCTGATTTACGTGGAAATTCTGGACGAGGACGGACAGAAGGTACCCGACGGACGGATCGGCGAAGTGGTCGTGACGCCTTTGGGGGTCCAGGGCATGCCCCTGATGCGTTTCCGCACGGGAGACATTTCGTTCGCCATAGAAGAACCCTGTTCCTGCGGGAGGACCACGCGGAGGATCGGCCCCGTGCTGGGACGAAAATCCCAGCTGCTGAAATACAAGGGGACCAACGTGTTCCCGAACGCCATCGTTTCCATAGTCGAGGCGAACGCCGATTTCGCCGGATGTTATGTCGAGGCCCATGCCGCGGAGTTTGGAGAGGACCGCGTGGTGGTCCATATCGCGCCTTCGGGGAGCCGTTACGACCTGGAGAAACTCAGGGAACAGTTCCGGGCGGGATTGCGGGTGGTGCCGGAAATCCGGTTGATCGGCGCGGACGACCTGAACCGGATGACCCAGCCCGAGGGAAAAAGAAAACGAAAAATATTTTTTGATCACAGAAAGGAAGTGTGAGATGAGCGATTTGAAGAAACCCGTGGAATTGAACGGAACCGATCTGAGTCTGGACGATATGGTGGCGATCGGCACGGGCCAACGCACGGTGGCCCTGGACCCCCGGTCTCTGGAAAAATGCCGGGCCGGACGGGACTACCTGACGGGCAAGGTCAAGGCCGGTCAGATCGTTTACGGGGTCAACACGTCCTTCGGTTCCATGTGCAACAAGATCATTCCGGACGAATCCATTGATCAACTCCAGGAAAACCTGATCCGCAGTCATGCCGCGGGCCTGGGCGAACCCGTCCATCATACCATCGCCATGGCGGCCACGGCCATCCGACTGAACACTCTGGTCAAGGGTTATTCCGGTGTCCGTGTCGAGCTCCTGGAATTCATGAGGGACCTGATCAATCACGGGGTGTCCCCGTATATTCCGACCCGGGGCAGCGTGGGCGCTTCCGGAGACCTGATCCACCTGTCCCACCTGTCGCTCATGATCATCGGGGAGGGGCAGGCCTATTATCGGGGCGAGCTCATGCCGGCCGCCGATGCCCTGAAAAAAGCGGGACTCAAACCCTTCCGGCTGGGACTCAAGGAAGGTATCGCCCTCATCAACGGGACTTCTGTCATGACCGCCATCGCGGCTTTCGCGGTCAACCTGGCCAAACAGTCACTGGCCGTGGAATGCGTGGCGGCGGCGTTCGCGATCGAGCTGTTCAACGGGATCGGCGATTTCCTGGACGCCAGGCTGCACGAGATCAAGCCGCACCGGGGGCAGATCGCGGTGGCGCGCATTTTGAGGGAACTGGTCGCCGGTTCAAAACACCTGGTCAACCGGCACGAACTGGACAAGATTATCCGGGAAGAATCCAACTGCGATTCCGCCGTTTTCGAGACCAGCATATACATCCAGAACGTCTATTCCATCCGCTGCACCCCGCAGGTGCTGGCTCCCGTTTTTGAGGCCATAGAAACCGCGGAACGGATCGTGGTCCTGGAGGCCAATTCCACCAACGACAATCCGATCGTTCTGGCTGACGAAAACAAGGTCCTTCATGGAGGAAACTTTCACGGGCAGAGCATCGGTTTCTATATGGACAGTCTCGCGATCGCGCTGGCCACCCTGTCCAACCTGTCCGAAAGGCGCCTGAACACGCTCCTGGACAACAACCTGAACGGCGAATTGCCGGAATACCTGATTTCCGGTACGCGCGGCCTGGACATGGGGTTCATGGGCGCGCAGTATCTGGCCACGTCCACCACGGCGGAAAACCGGCAATTGTCCAATCCGGTCAGCACCAACAATATCTCCTCCAATTCGTCCAACCAGGACGTGGTCAGCATGGGGACTGTGGCCGCGCGTAAAGTTTTTACACAGGCCACCAATCTGAAGTACATCCTCACGCTGGAAATCCTGGCTGACCTTCAGGCCATGTCCTTCCGCGACATGCAGAAACTCGGGCGCGGCACCTCCCGGTTCTATCAGGAGCTCAAATCGCACTTCCGGGTGTACGACTGCCAGACCATCTTCCACGACACGCTGGTGAAATTCATGGACCTGCTGTTTGACCGGGACATCCTGGGGTTCCGCGACATCATCAAAATGGCGGAGGAGACGAAATGACACTGCCCTGTTCAAGCGTCGGTCTCATCCCGCAGGTCGGCAAGATGGGGTTGGGCGTGGTCCTTCACCGGGTCGAAACCGACCGGTGTGAAGGCGCGGCTGTGATCCGCGGGGACAATATCTTTCTGGACGACGGCGGGCGCGTGTCCGGCGCGGTCCTGGTGGAATATGCCAACCAGATGATCGCCGCTTTCGAGGCCTTCAAGAACAAAATGAACGGGAAAAAACCTCCCCGGGGTTTTTTTGTGGGCGTCCAGGACGCGGAATTCACGGGTTCCGCCTGCGCCGGAGACGAAATCTCCATCCAGGGAGTTCTGACGGAAAATTTTCAGGACGTGTCTTTTGTGTCCGCGGAAATAAAGTCCGGGTCCCGTCCGGTGGCGCGGATGGTGACCAAGATTTTTGAAATTACCGACCAGTTTCCCGAGAACGCCGCGCCCGCGCCGACCGGAGCAGCACTGGGCGGGACCGGCTATCCGGCCGATGCCGAAGGCCCGTTCGCAGGAAGCGTCCCTTCACCCATCCGGAGGAAAATGCTTTCCTGGGTCGCGGGTCTGGAGAAAACACCGGACGGCATTGCGTTCCGTATTCATTATCCTGATGGCTTTGACGCGTATGACGGGCATTTCCCCGGCAACCCGATCCTGCCCGGTGTCATCCTGCTGGAGACGGGCGTGCTTGCGCTGGAGATTTTCGGGCAAAAGCCGGCGGAGCTTGTGCGCGTGAACAAGATGAAAATCAGCGGCGCCGTCATGCCCGGGCAGGAAGTGGCTTTCTCCCTGAAAGCCGCGGAGAACGGCGGGGGGCAGACGGATTTTTCGGCGCTGATTGTGGGCGAGAACGGCAGGCCGGTCGCGAAGTTCAACGGCCTGGCCGGAACGGTTTGAGGGCGGGCCATGACCAGAAGAATGAAAGGGAGTTTTTTCCCTCCGGACCAAAAGCCGGTGCTTTCGGCGGAATGCTCGAGACGCATCCAGTTTGACGAGGTGGACAGCCTCAGGATCGTTTATCACGGCCATTATTCGCGCTTTTTCGAGGAAGGCCGGAGCGCCTGGGGACGGAAATTCGGTTTTACCTACAACGATATGGCCGATAACGGTTTTGCCTTTCCCATCGTCCAGATGCACATCGACTACTACTATCCGCTGAGATACGACGAACTGATCCGCATCGTCACCAACGCGCATTGGACGGAAGCGGCCAAGATGAACACCAGTTACGAAATTTACGCCGAAAACGGAGAACTGTCCGCAAGGGGTTATACCGTGCAGTTATGCACCGACCTGGAAGGCCGGCCCATGCTGCTCCGGCCCGATTTCGCGGAGCGGTTCTTCCGGGATTGGGACAGGAAGGCCGCGCTGTGAAACGGGACGTCTTTTTGAATTACTGCTCGGTTGTGACCGGATTGGGGGACCTGGATCAGACCTGGAACGGGCTGCTGGAAAACCGTTCGGCCGTCCGGGTCCGGGAGCATTTCAGGAACAGGATCCTCCCGGTCACGGGCGTTTCCCTGTTCAACCGTGAATTTGACGACCCGCAGGACAACATCACCCAGCGTCTGGCGGAAAACTGCCTCCGGGGCATGCCGGCGCTTCCGTCCGACACGTTCGTGATCTGGTCCGGGGCCAAGAACAACGTGGAAGACATCGAGAGCCGCTACAACAGCACAGAAAAGCCCATGCTGTCCTCCTCCCACGAATTCCGCGTCTGGCTTTCGGACAGGCTCGGATTCAAGGCCGGCGGCATGGAAATGTACGCGGCCTGCGCCTCGTCTTCGGCCGGGGCCGGACTGGCTTACCAGTTTATTTCCGAAGGGCGGTACGACCATGTGCTGATTCTGGGGGTGGACATAGTCAGCCGGTTTGTTTACCTGGGGTTTGCCGCGCTGAAGGCCATGAACGAGAAGCCCTGCATGCCTTTCGACAAGAACCGGGACGGCCTGACGCTGGGGGACGGCGCGGTTTTACTGTACCTGTCTTCCCAACGCAATTCCGATATCCGCATCACGGGGTACGGCGTAACCAACGACGCCAATCACATCACCGGCCCCTCCCGCGACGGATCGGGTCTTGCGAAAGCCCTGAACAGCGCGATCATGATGTCGGGTACGCCGGCGGATGAAGTGCAGGCCTTCTGCGCCCACGGCACCGGAACGCCTTATAACGACAACATGGAACTGTTGGCCGCCCGGACCGTTTTCGGCGGGAGGTCAGTGCCGATTTTCGGAGTGAAAGGCGCAATCGGACACACCATGGGCGCGGCCGGCGGCATCGAGATCGCGGTCTGCGCGAAGTGCCTGGAGACAGGGCTATTGCCGCCCACCGTCGCGTGCCGCACTCCGGAATCTCCGGATATCGTCATGGAAAAACGCCCTTTCGGCGGAAGGAACATTCTGACCAGCAATTCGGGCTTCGGCGGGATTAACGCCGCTGTCATGATGGAAAAAGTGTCATGATTTCAAAAGAAAAAATTTATGTCCAGGGCTGCGGCTGGATCTCCACGGAAGGGTGCGGCCAGTACGGATCAAAGCCGGTTTTCACTCTGGTTCCCGGGCCTTACCGGTATCCGGATCTCGGGGCCGTCATTGCCGGCATTCCGTCCCGATACGGACGGTTCGACGATTACACCCGGCTGTGTTTCGGCGCCTCCGCGTTGGCCCTTCACGACGCCGGAATGGAAGCCCGCGGGGAAAAGGAGAATATCGGGATTGTCATCGGAACACGGGCGGGATCCGCGGACGGCGACGACCTGTTTTTCGAATCCACCCGGGAGTCGGAGGGGGAGTTCTCCAGCCCCAACACGTTTTCTTATACGCTCCCCAACGTGGCGCTGGGGGAAGTGGCGGTCTTTTTCAAGCTGAACGGGCCCACCTTCTGTACCGGCAACGATCCGGACGCTCCGGGCCGGGAGTCCGTGAACGCGGTTCTGTCCATGATTCTGGCCGGGGTTTGCCGGACAGCCCTGGTCGGGTGGGTCGAAACGGCGAAAAACGACAAAAAAATCGCGCCGTTTCCCAAGGGAGCGTTTCTGGCCGTATTGTCGTCCGGGAAAAACGGAAAGACCAAGGCGGAATTTGCCGCCGGCGAACTGCGGGATCTTTCCGTCCTGATGAAGTGACCCCATGTCCAGACTGCTCATGATCTCCGCCAATCTGATGGATGACCCTTATCCCGTCTATCCCCTGGGAGCGGACATTGTCGCGTCCGCGGCCAGGCAGGCCGGTCATGATGTCCGGATGGCGGACCTGATGGTGGACGGTCCGGACTCCCTGGCGGGTCTTCTGGCGGATTTCCAGCCGGACTTTGTCGCGGTGTCCCTCCGTAACGTGGAGAACGTAAACTACAACGATTCGCGTTCGTTCGTGTCCCAGTACCGGTCCGTTGTCCAAACCGTCAAGCGGATCCGGCCCGTGCCCGTGATCCTGGGCGGGACCGCTTTCACGGTGTTTCCGGAGCAGATGCTCTCAACGCTGGGAGCCGATTACGGCATTACCGGCCCGGGAGAGGTTGCCCTGCCGGAACTTCTGGGAAGACTGGAACAGGGCGAGGTGCCGCGGGAAAAGATCGTCCGCGGTCACGTGGACCGTACCGGCAATAACGCCTGTTTTCTTCATCGGGAGGACCGCCTCGCGGATTTCTACCTCAGGCAGGGCGGCATGCTGAACGTTTACACCAAAAGAGGGTGCCCCCACCGCTGTCTGTACTGTTCCTATCCGGCCCTGGAAGGCGAACGCTATCTGTTCCGCGATCCGAAAGCCGTCGTGGACGAGATCGCCTGCCTCAAGGACAAACATTCCGCGGATTTCCTGTTCTTCACCGATTCCGTATTCAACGATACCGGCAACCGCTATCTCGAGATCCTGGAGGAGATGGCGCGCCGGAATCTTTCGGTCTCCTGGACCTGCTACATGAGGCCCGCCCGGTTCACACAGGACCAGCTGGAGCTGATGAAGCGTTCCGGTTTGCACTCCGTGGAGTGGGGGACGGACTGTTCCACCGACACGACGCTCCGGGGAATGGGCAAGGATTTCACCTGGGAGGACGTCCGGGCTGCGAACAACCTGTTCGCGCAAAACGGGGTTCCGGGCTCGCATTTTATCATTTTCGGCGGTCCGGGTGAGACCCCGGACACGGTCCGGGAAGGGCTGGCCTACCGGGCGGAATTGAGCGACTGCGTGATCATCGGCGGAATGGGCGTGCGGGTGTTTCCCAACACGGGGATCTGCCGGCTGGCCGTGGAGGAAGGCCTGGTCACCTCGGAACACGAGCTGTTCGGCCGGGAGGTGTATTATTTTTCCCGGGCCGTTGAACGGGAATGGCTGCACCAGACGCTTCTGGAGGCGTTCAAGGCGGACCGGCGCTGGATTTATCCCTGGTCAAATTACGGGGATATCAACCGTTTCATGCGCAATTCGGGCGTGCGCGGCCCGTTATGGGACCAGCTGTTGAAAAAAAGGAAACGCTGAGTTTTCCCGGCGGCCGGACAAGGGAATTACTTGTGAAAAAACGCCGGTTGAATGATAATATCCGGCAGAAAAACGGCGGATGATTTCGTGAAAGCGGTTTTTTCCGTTCCCCAGGGACTCCGGTTGCCGCGGTTTTTCGTGTGATATTTTAAGATGGAGAGATCGGTATGGACACTGCGCAGAAAGTGAAAGAAGTGCTTTTCAAGGAATTGAATCTTCAGGTCAAGCCCGAAGACATGAAAGACGATATGCCCCTGTTCGGGGAAGGGCTGGGGCTGGATTCCCTGGACGCGGTGGAACTGGTGGTGATCCTCAAGAAGCATTTCGGGGTCAATATCCAGAACAACGAGGAAGCGAAAGGTATTTTCATGTCCATCAAGACGCTGACGGATTATATCGCGAAGGAAACCGAAAAGAAGTGATCCGCGGGCATGAAAAAGGGAATCCGTGAAGACAAACCGCGGTACTGTGTCATTGTCCCCACCTATAACAACCGGAAAACACTTTCCCGGACGCTATCGGGCGTTCTCAGGCGCTCTCGGCATGTCATTGTGGTCAATGACGGCAGCACGGACGGGACTGCCGCTGTCCTCAGGCGTTTCGGGACGCGGATCCAAACGGTTTCCTTTACGCGCAACCGGGGAAAAGGCGCCGCGCTGCGGGCGGGATTCAAAAAGGCCGGCGAACTCGGTTACGAATTTGCCGTGACCGTGGATTCCGACGGCCAGCACAGGCCCGCCGATATTCCGAAACTTCTGCGCGCGGTCAGGCCGGGACAGAAAGTCCTGGTGATCGGAAATCGCGACATGACGGGCGCTCACGTTCCCGGAAGCAGCGTCTTTGGCAGGAAATTTTCCAATTTCTGGGTCTGGCTGGAAACGGGCCTGAAAGTGCGGGACGCCCAGTCCGGTTTCCGTCTCTATACCGTGCCGGAAATCAACCGTTTCCTTTTTTTTACCAGGCGCTTTGACTTCGAGATTGAATCCCTGGTCCGCTGGGCCTGGAAGGGGTATCCGGTCAAAGTCGTGCCCGTGGGCGTTTATTATCCACCCGCCCGGGAGCGCGTGACGCATTTTCATAAATTTTGGGACAATCTGCGCATCAGTCTTCTCAATACGGCGCTGGTGACTGTCTTGATTGTCTGGATCCTTCCGGGCAGACTGCTCCGGAAATTGACCGCGACCCGCTAGTCCAACGCCCTCAGGGTCTTTTCTCTGCCGGAAGGACTGCCTGCCCCGACCGGCCTGAAAACATTTTTCCGGCCGTATCGGAATTCAGAAAATCCCGGAAAGCCCGGTTCCAAGGGCCCCAATCGTGTCCGCCTTCCGCCCAAAAGACATGGTTCTCCGGCAATTCCTTTGATAAGAGTTCCTGCGTCTTGCGGTAACGGTCCCCGGTGCCGGTCAGGAGAAAAACCGCCGGTTTTTTCCCCGATTTGTCCGTAACGATTTCCTTCAATTCCGTCCAGATGTCCGTCACGTAATCCTGCCAGGGCGGGAGTTTGGGCCGCCATTTTTTCAGCCCCCCGGCCGCCTGGATGTCCGAGATCACGGGCCCTTCTCCCAGATAAGGACCGATCAGGATCAGTCCCCTGATCCGGCCCGGGTGTCTTTTCACGTACAGCAGGGCGCCTATAGTTCCCATGGAATTGCCGATGAACCAGTAATGACGGTAGTTTGTGTTTTCGGCTTTTGCGAAGACGTCCGCGTCCAGGCGGTCTATCAGGGACCGGTCCATATAATAGGCGAACGTGGCGTCAGCCGATACGCAGTCGGCGTCAACGCCGCTTTCCTTCAGGACGTCCAGAAGCCCGTCCCGCTCAAAACTGTCAAAACGGCTTTCCCGCCCCGGCAGGAAAACCAGCAGGCTGTTCCGCTGACTGGACGGAGAGACAACGTGTGTCCGGGACACCAGATATTTTGTGGATGCACAGGATAACGGAAACAGGAGGGACGCCGTGAAAAGTAAAGTCACAGAAAAAGTTTTCATTCTCGCCTCCGCCGGTCATGGACGCAATTTTACAGCGCGCTGATGATTCCTGTCAAGAGTGCCGGGGATTCGCGCCGGATGTTACGGACACAAGGCTGTCCGCCGGATGCCGTGGCAGCGGAATCCGCATCCGGATCCGTGATTTTTGCCGTGATAATTTTGTTTAATATGCAGAATTGCTCTAAACTCATGAGACGGAAAACATCCGGATGAATATGTCTTTCAGGAGGAATGATCATGGGATTGGTCAGGTTGATTCCGATTCTGGCGGTGGTTCTGGGTGTGTTGTCGGGATGCGGCGGCGGTTACTATACTGTCGTCAAACAGACCGCCCCGTCTCAGGAATTGCGTTCGTACAAGCAGGTCAGCGTGGGTTGGCTGGACCTGGGCGAGGAACGGTACAAGAATTACGGCTATGATGAAAAGAACAAAAACCAGTGGATCGGGCTGGTCCGGGATGTCAATACGAACGCCATGCCGCGTTTTTTGAAGGAACTGATGCCGGCCAAAACGGTTAAGACCGTCAAGTCAAAAGGAGAACTTCCGCCCTATCAGGGTCTCGTGGTGCTTTTTTCCGACGCCCGATACAACCAGCAGACCAGTTCCGCCGCGCAGATCATGTTCGGCCGCATGGCCGGCTCCGACACCATGGACGTCACGGTCCGGTTTATTGACGGCGCGACAAAAAAAGAAATATATTCCAGCACCATCAATGTCAGTTCCGCGGCCGGGATGGACATGGGGAGCATGGCGTTCGAGGGAAGGCTGAATAACACGATTTACAATCTCAGTTACTACATTTACGAGAAAACCAAGTAATCATATTGGCTATTTTATTGCGGGGAGGGCTGTTTGAGCTCTCCCCGTTTTCATTTTGATCCCGTGTCGATCCTCTTGCCGGCGGCGGCATCAAATAGAAAATACTCCCCGAACCTGAGTCCGACTTCCTGCCCGGGTTGATAACGGTCTTCAATGGGAACGGGGGCGGTTATTTCTCCTTCCTGTGTCAGGACGTTCAGGATCGTGATTTTCCTGACCGGCATGGGGCTCGCGAACTGCACAGATCCTTTCAGGATGCCTTCGCCGGGATTCCCCGTGACGATCACTTCCTGGGGGCGGACTCCCGCGACCAAGCCGGGTTTTCCGAATATCCTGCCGTCCAGCCGGTTGAGAGCCTGAGTTTCGGTGTGCGGATTCAGGAATTCCGCCACGAACAGGCTGGCCGGGGACCGGTAAATCTCCTCGTAGCTTCCCACCTGCTCGATCGCGCCCGAACGCATGACCGCGATCAGGTCCGCCAGCACCAGCGCTTCCTGCTGGTCGTGAGTGATGTAAACGGTCGTGACCCGGAACAGGCTCAACAGCCTTTTCAGCTGGACCCGGTATGTCTCCCTCAGCTGGGCGTCCAGCGCGGAGAACGGTTCGTCCAGAAGAAACAGGGAGGGATTGCGCGTGATGCAGCGGCCTATGGCCACCCGTTGTTTCTCGCCGCCCGAAAGTTTTTTCGGCTCGCGGTCCAGAAGGTATCCGATTTCGACGCCCAGGAGTTCGCTGGTCTTCCGGAACTTTTCCTCCGCTTCCCGGTCAAGCTGGGGGGTTTTTCTTTTAAAGAGAAAATAGGTCAGCATGTTTTTTCGGGCGGTCATGTGGGGGAACAACGCGTAGTTCTGGAAGACCATGCCCAGTTTCCTGTCCTTGGGTTCGAGACCGTTGACGTTGACTCCGTTAAAACGCACTTCGCCGGAATCGGGTCTGTCCAGGCCCGCGATCAGCCGGAGCAGCGTGGTCTTTCCGCAGCCGCTGGGGCCCAGTATCACCATGGTTTTTCCGTCGGGAACGGAGAGGTCCAGGTCCTTTATGGAAAAAGTCCCCTTCTTTCCGGTAAAACTTTTGTTGATTTTAACCAAATCGATATTCGCCATGATCCACCTTTCCGGACAGAAACAATAGTGGCAAAAAAAGTAAATGTCAACATCACGCGGGCGGCGGACGGCCGGAACAACCCGCGGAGTTTCGGGATAAAGTGATCCGTTCCGGATTAATGATCTTTCAGAAAGGATTGTTGCGGCCTATGGCCCAGATCCCGTGCAGCGAGGACCGGCGCAGGGGGCTTTCCGTTTGACAGACCGAGAACAGGACGGGGCTGACGGAGTTGGTGGACGGCGAGGTGACGGCGTAACGTGCCCCCTTCAATCTGACACCGGCCAGGTCCAGGCGGCTGTTTTCCGTCAGGATGGCCGTCTGTCCGGATATCCGGGCTCCGGTCACGGTCAGCTTTGAGCCGGAGATTTCCATGGCCGTGGTTTCGCTTTCCACCCTCGCGTTTTCCATGGTCACTTCGGAATTTTTGATCACAATCCGGTCTGCGGTGATGTCCTCAAGCGTGATGTTTCTGCTGTTTTCTATCATGATGGTCCCGTAAATTCCGCTGTAGGTCCTGTTATTCGCTCCGACGCATTCCAGTGTCGCGTTCGTGCGGAATGAGAACGGAGGGCGCGAAAATTCCCGGTCCGGCAACAGGGCCTCCAGGAAATAATCGTTGAACTGCTGCGGGTTGTCGAACATGGGGGAATGACCGGAGTCCGGAATGACGCGCAGGGTGGAACCCGCAATGCTGTAGTGAAGCAGTCTGGCCGTCCGCAGGGGCGTCGTGGTATCCAGTTCGCCCCACAGGATACGGCAGGGAGAGCGGATTTGGGACAGGACATCCGTGAAATCCTCGAGGATCAGCGACATGGCCGCAATTTTGGAGGCGTCGCCTCCGAACAGGAGCTTGCGGGACAGGGCGTTGTTCAGGATGCCTCTCATGGTGCGGGCCGTTTCCCGGGTTTTGGTCTGATAAATCAGGGATGCTGAAAAATCGTTCGCGCTTTCAACGGGGCCGTCCAGAAAGGTCGTGAACCCGCCGGGGATCATGGGCGCCGAGAGGCGGACCGGCGAAATCTCGACCATGAACTTGGATATTCCTGTCCAGTGCAGGATGCCTGCCACGTCAACCAGGATCAGTTGGGAGACGGATTCCGGATACCGGGCGGCGTATTTGAGAGCCAGCGCGCCTCCCAGGGAATGACCCGCCAGGATCACCCGTCCCCCGGAACGGGTGTCCACCACCCATTTCAGGAAGTCCGCAAACCGGTCGGGAGAGTAAAGATGGTTGCCGCCCGACGAACGCCCAAAACCCGGCAGGTCGAACGTGATGACATGGTACCGGTTGGTGAGTTCCTCCAGCAGACCGTCGAAACACGTGGAGGCCTCGGGGCCGATGCCGTGAACCAGAACGATCGTCTCGTTTGACCGGTGTCCCGAATCGCGGATATAGATGCGGCTGTTGAAGACCGGTTCCATGGCGTAATCCGGGGAATTGCTTGGAGAAACGGCAGAAGAGATGCTCTGAACCGCGTTGGATGACGCCGAAGCATCTTCGGACCCGGACTCCCCCTGATCCGATGCGCGGACCAAAACCGGGGATCCGGACGCCAGGAAGAGGGCAATCAGGAAATTAATGAAAAAATAAACGGGATGTTTCATGCATAAATACCGTGTTTAAATATCCAAGTGGATACTGATTATACGTTATCCTGTTCGGGAACGTCAATGATATTGCGATCCTTCCTGCGGTGCCCGATGCCGGCGATTCCGGCAGAACAGGGTGTTCGTTCCGGCTTTCAGAAGGCAATCTGCTTTCCTGTGTCAGGGTGATGTTGTTGCGATTGTCCTGATCTTTCTGGCGGATGTTGTGCGTCCAAAAATTTCGTGCATTTGACCAATGTCAACCTGGAAATTATAATCATATTTCCGTTGTACGGGGCAAATAAATCTTTATCAGGAAGAACCGGTTGAAGAAAAACGCTGTTTCAGCAAGCAAAGCCCGGATCGTTCTTGTCCAGCCGCGCGGCTCGAACTGGATCAAGGGTCGCAAGGACATGGTCCCGACCGCGAACCGGATGGTGCCGCACGGGCTTTTGTCCATTGCCGCGTGGCTCGAGAAGGAAGGTTTTCAAGTTTCTGTTTACGATTGCATAGGCCCCAAGGCGTCCCCGGATTTTTCCGGGAATATCCGGCAGATCGCTCTCATGCGGCCCGATATCGTCGGATTGACGGCCACCACGTCGTCATTTCCGGACGCGTCGCGCATGGCTGCGGAATTCAAAAAGATGAACCCGGCTCTGAAAACGGTCTGCGGCGGCGTGCATTGTTCGGCCCTGGGCGGGAAACTTCTGGGCGATTATCCCGCATTTGATTTTTTGGTTATGGGGGAAGGCGAACGGACCATGGCCGAAATCGCGGCCGGGAATGACCCTTCCGCCATAGACGGACTGGTCTGGCGGGACGGTAACCGGATCGTGGAGAACAAACCGCGGGAACTGATCGCGGACCTGGATGTTCTTCCCTTCCCGGCGTATGAAAAACTGGCCGGTTTCCCGCGGGGTTACAACCTGCCGCTCTTCAGTTACGTGAAAAGCCCCGGGGTTTCCATGGTTACCAGCCGCGGCTGCATGTTTCAGTGCTCCTATTGCGACCGCTCCGTCTATAAAAGGGGCTTCCGTTTCAATTCGGCAAAATACATCTATGATCACCTGAAGTATCTGAACGAGAAGTTCGGGATCCGTCATGTCAATATCTACGACGATCTGTTCACCGCGGATAAAGACAGAATACGGGAACTCTGCGAAATGCTGACCCGGGATCCGATCGACATGCAGTTCAATTGCGCCGTGAGGGTGGGTTTTGCGCCTCCGGAGCTTCTTCGCATGCTCAAAAAAGCCGGATGCCTGATGGTGTCGCTGGGGATCGAGTCAGCGGACCCGGAAATGCTGAAAAAGCACAAAGCCGGCGTGACACTGGACGCGGTCCGGGACACGGTGCGGGATATCCGCCAGGCGGGCCTTCGGGCAAAAGGGCTTTTCATAATGGGTTTGCCCGGAGAAACGGTTCAGTCCATACGCCGGACCAGCGACTTTATCCTGTCCCTGGGTCTGGACGACATGAACATGACCAAATTCACGCCGTTTGCCGGGGCGCCGGTCTGGAAAAACATCCGGAGCGAAGGAACGTTCGAAGAGGACTGGGAGCAGATGAACTGCAACAATTTCGTCTATGTTCCGAACGGCATCGGTTCCAGGGAAGTCATGGACAGCCTGTACAACTGGCACATCAAGCGTTTCTACACCGGCAGGGATTACATCCGGAAATTCATGGGGCGTCTCTGGCAGCACCGGTGGTCGCTGTGGCATATCCTAAAACATTTGCCGTCTTTTTTATCCCTGCGGAACCAGTTCAATCCGAAAACCGGGGAGGATGGCCACGGCGGAAACGCCTGAGCCGACCTTCTTCAAGACCGGGGTCGGGATTTCTTTTTCTTTCTGGCCGGCGGTGTGCGCGGTGTCCTGAAGCGGTCGGGGAAAAGCCGTTTGACCAGTTTGGCGAAAAAATACGGGGGATACTGGATCGAATCCCGTCCGGCCATGGCCAGACCGGCCAGACCCAGGACCCAGCTGATACCGTAGAGCAGTGTGCCGGTCAAGAGCCCCGCGCCAATTTTTCTGTTCAGACCGCTGATCACGACGGCCAGCAAAGGCCCGCCGTATCCGATCACAAACGACAGAGTCAGGATGAGCAGCCCGATCCTCATGACCAGGGGCAGGCTGGAAAACGGCACGCTGTCCAGTTTCTTCGCGACCTGGCGGTTGACCCAGCTTTTGAAACGGTCCTTCTTTTTTACGGCCATCATGATATTCTTTCCAGGGAGAATTCGATCCGTTCGCCGCGGCATCCGAATTTGACGCACCGGACAAAATTCAATTCAGCCGGCCCGTTCGCGGCCACGAGATCAAACCCGTGGGGGTTGTCCTGTACCGGAGAGGCGAAACGGCAGCGGTCCCGGATCATCAGGGCGGCCGCCGCGCAACTGAATCCCCCGCCGGTCAGAAGACTGCCGTAAACCGGCGTATAGGAAGCGACGCTCCCGCAATGGTCTTTAAAATCCAGGTATCCGCTTTCGTCGCCGGTCATGCCGTCCGCGTCCAGAATGGTCAGGTCCGCTTTGACGGATGTTCCGTCCTGCCGGGCCCGGAGGGACGCGTACGCGCGGCCGCCGGAGCGTTCGGCGTTCTGACGGCCGGTCACGAGGAAAAATACGCAGCCTTCTCCGGGGACCGAGACCGGACGGGCCGAGCAGGAGAACGGTTTGATCCTGCCGTCTTCCGCCGGGACCAGTTTCTGACTGCAGATGTAGTCCATGACCGTTCCGAACTGGTCGGCCGTACCGACCAGCACGTTCTCGCAGCGCCCCTCGTCCAGCCAGGCCTGCGCGAGAGAGACGGATTGGTGGAACGAATGCGCAAATTGCGTGACGGTCAGTGTGGGCCCGCGGCTTTGAAGAAGATAGGAAACGTAGGACAGGGCCGCGTTATGGACGGAATGGGAGAACGTGGTGGGGGACACTTCCGGTTCCCGGAAACTGATGATGTCGTCCAGGAATCGGAATGTGGTGGGGTGCGGGCCAAAGGCCGTGCCCAGAATGATCCCGAGGGACGATTTTTCTTCGCTGCCCAGACCGCCGTCTGCCAGAGCGTCTGACGCGGCCAGGACCGCCATTTTACAGAGGTCATCCGCCCGGCGCATGTCCTTGGTCAGGACGGGGTCCCGGAGGGCTTCCGGCGGGATGGTGTAGGCCTTTTCGGGTTTTTTCCATCCTGACTCCAGGGCCGCGCGGAAACTTTCCATGCCGCGCCCGAAAGCGCCCAAAATCCCGATACCTTTAATCAGCATGTCAGGTCCTGGAAATGATCAGGGCGGAATTGTTCCCGCCGAACGCCAGTGAGGTGGACACCGCGTACTGCCCGGAGACCGGGGTCTTGTGCGTGACCGGCGCCAGGCCGATCTCGGGGTCCTCGTTTTCAAAACCCGGGCTTGCGGGAATCCAGCCGTGCTTTAAAGCGAGCGCGGTAAAAACCGCTTCCAGTCCTCCCGCGGCCCCGAGGGTGTGTCCCGTGAACCCCTTGGTGGAAAGAAATTTCAATTTTGGCCCGAACACTTCGGCAAAGACGCGGCCTTCCACCCTGTCGTTGTCTTTGGTGGAGGTGCCGTGCGCGTTCACGAAGGCCACGTCGCCGGGATTGATGCCGGCTTCCCGGAATGCCCTGTCCAATGCGTTTTTCAACCCGGCTCCGTCGGGACGCGGGGCCGTCAAGTGGTGGGCATCGCAGGCCAGGCCGTATCCGTTCACGAGGAGTTCCGCGCGTTTTCCCCTTTTTTTGCAGACATCCGGATGTTCCATGACGATCAATCCGGCGCCTTCGCCCAGGTTCAGCCCCGAGCGGTCCCTGTCAAAGGGGCGGCAAAAAGAGGGGCTGGCCACGCCCAAAGACGCAAAACCGAGGTATGGCACCCGGTTCATTTCGTCCGCGCCGCCGCAGATCGCGATATCGCACAGGCCGGACCTCAGCCAGGACAATCCCGTGCCGATCGCGTCCGTACCCGAAGAGCAGGCGTTGACCACCGTGCAGCGGGGGCCTGTCAGGTCCAGCCGTTCGGCCACCGCGTCCGCCAGATTGCCGGACAGGTAGCGGTCCACGGATTTCATGGTGGCGGCGCCCGTGGTCTTGTATTCGCGGTAAAAATCCGTGTCGTTCAACTGGCTGGCCACGGTGGTCCCGATGCACACGCCCACGCGGAAATCCCGGAACAGTCCGGCCAGTCCGCTGTCTGCGACGGCCTGGTCCAACGCGGCCATGGTCAGGTCCAGGGAACGCATGGAATGGGGTTTGTACTGCGGAAGGGAGCGGACCTCGAAGACCGGGCAGGCGAGTTCCGTCCGGAAAAGAGTCACGGGTCCGGCGTTTCTGGTTCCGAGGGAAAACGATTCCAGGGTTTTTTCTGCGTTGTTGCCGCAGGCGGAAACTGTTCCCAAACCCGTGATGACGGCGGTTCCGGCGGTCATGCGGGTTTCCAGATATCGTGGAACAGGAAAAACTGGTAAGGGTAGGCCCGGGTATAATTCTCCAGGGCTTTGGCGAACTGCCGGATAAAGACCTTCAATTGTTCCTTTTTATTGAGGGGGCTGTCGTAGCGCGGATAAAACACGTTCCGGACGTCCACCACGTATTTGCGGTAACCGGTGTTGGCCGAAAGAAGCAGAACGACCGGGCATTCCAGCGCAGCGGCAATGGAAAACGGCCCGTAGGGGAATTCCGCCGTGCCGCCCAGGAATTCCGATTCCAGGGCCTCGTAATGGTATTTCCGGTCTCCCATGATGGCCACGATGCCGCCGTCCCGGATGGCGTTCATGATCGTGACGATGCCGTGAGGCCCCTCTTCGGAGGACAGGATCCTGACAAATCCGTCCTCGCGGCGTATGCCCAGCGTCCGTTCCGCGTCCGGATTGTCTTCGGGCCGCATGAGAAGATAAACCGGCCGCTGCATGTTCTTCAGACTGAGCACGGCCGCCTGCCAGTTGCCCGTGTGCGCGGTGAGCAGGACAAAACCCTCCTTCCGGTTCCGGAGAAGTTCGGAAAGTTCCCGGCCGCCTTCCAGGGTTGTGTCAAAATCCACGGCGCCGGAGAACACGGCAAAACGGTCAATGAGCTGTTTCCCCTGGCTCACAAAGAGCCGGTACACGTGGCGGTACTGACGCAGCGGTGTATCCTCAGGAAATCGTCTTTGGATATAGGAAAGCGCGCTCCGGACCGCGTCGCGGTCAAAGAACAGATAATAGCAGCAGACCGGGTAGAGCATCAGGTAGGCCAGACGCAGTCCGAAGAGTTTGAGCACCGTCTGAAAAAAGAGAAAACCGAGAGCGTTGCCCCGTTTTCTGGACGGGGGCTCCTTGATTTGACTCATGAATCATCCCACGGGGCTTTACGCCTTGACCCATTGCCTTTCGGGACGAAGCCTCGTTCTTCGGTATGTCCCGTCCTGCATTTCCCTTTCGATCACCTTGTGGTACAGGTTGGCCATGCGCACTTCTTTGGTCTTGTCCGCGTAAAAATTCTTCCAGGCGTATTCATACATCCTGTCCAGCGCGTCCACGCTCATTTTGGCGGGTTTGAAGACCGTCTCGCCGCAGGTGTATTTGGGCCAGTCGTTGTGGAGGATGCGGCCTTCTTTTTCGAGCTGGGACCGGATGGGCGTGTGCGGGAACGGGGTCATGACGGTGAATTCCGCCAGATCCAGGTCCACCTCGATCAGGAAGTCCACCAGTCGCTTGATCGCGTCCTCGTCGTGGTCGTCTGTGCCCAGGATGATGGTGCCTTCCACGCCAATGCCGCGTTCCTTCATGCGTTTGATCTTTTTGCGGATGTGTTCGGAAGTGTCCACCACCGCCTGATAGACATACCAGCAACCGGCCTGCGCGGCCAGGTCAAGAATCTCGTCGTCGTCCTTGATGGGGTGGGAGACCCATTTTTTCTTCAGGGGGATCATGGCCCTGAACAGCGCCTTTTCCCATTCGTCGTCCTGGGCCAGGGAATTGTCCACGATGAACAGACGGTTGTTTTCGATTTCCTGCAGTTCCTTCACCACCAGATCCACAGGCCGGGGGCGGAATTTGCATCCCCCCAGGTAGGGCGTGCAACAGGGAAAACAGTTGAAGCGGCAGCCGCGGGACGCATGGACCAGGTCCACCATCTGCACTCCCCGGTAGTTGTACAGGTCGCGCTTGAGAATGCTCCGGCGCGCCGTTCCGATGAGGCGGGTGTCCGGGAAATTCAGGAGATAATCGTATTTCTTCTTCAGCGTGCCGGCCTGGAAATCGGCGATCACGGCTTCCATCCGGCCCTCGGTTTCGCCCAGAAATACGCTGTCCGCGTGTTTGACCGTTTCCTCGGCGTGCAGCATGACCGCGATGCCGCCGAATATGACCTTTTTTCCCAGTTCCCGGTAGCGGTCCGCGATTTCCCAGCCCCGTGTGATCTGGCAGGTGAGCATGCAGGAGATGCAGATCAGGTCCGCGTCCGTATCGAAACGGAGCGTCTCGACGTTTTCGTCGCAGAAGGAGACGTCAATGCCTTCGGGGATCGTGGCCGCGAAGACCACGGGCCCGTGGGGCGGCAGGTTGAACTCGGGCTGGTTTTTCAGTTTGGGAAATCTGGGATAGATCAGCTTGATTTTCATCTTTGAGCGCCTTCAGGAAGTATTTTGATACGGGGCGGAGCGTCGGAAACCGGTCCCGCTCGGGGAAACGGTGGATCGTTCTTCAAACGCATGATAAGTTAAAGGAAACGGGTGTTTTTGTCAAAATTGGTTCGATCAAAGCGGCCGGAAAGCCCCGGAAGCTTGATCAAACAACGCGGGGGATTCCGTCTCACTTCCCGCCGTTGATCTTCCGGTCAATCACGTATTCCGGGCGGTCTTTCACTTCGTCAAAAATGCTCCCGATGTACTCGCCCAAAAGGCCGATGGTGATGAGCTGCGCCCCGCCGAAAAAACTCACCGTGATCAGGATGGAGGACCAGCCCGGGGCGGTGAGCGCGGGGTGGATGAATTTCGCGAACACCACATAGAGCGTGAGGGCCAGTCCGATCAGGATGGCGACAAAACCGAAAGTGATGGCGAGCTGCAGGGGTTTCTTGGTGAAATAGAGAAGGCCCGTTGTCGCGAACCGCAGCATCTTGAAAAACGGGTATTTGGTCTTGCCCGCGAAACGTTTCTCCCGGACATAGGGAAACGCGACCTGCCTGAAACCCACCCAAGCGATGAGTCCCCGGATGTACTTCTGTTTTTCCCGGAGGCGGTTGAATTCCCGGATCACCTGGCGGCTGATCAGACGGAAATCCCCCGTATCCAGGGGCAGGGGGACTTCGGAAAGGGAGTTCAGAAAACGGTAGAACAGCTTGGCCGTGATTCTCTTGAAAAACGATTCGCCCTTGCGGTCAGTGCGCCGGCCGTAAACCACGCCGGCTTTTTCCCTGCGGGCGGTTTCGATCATTTTGGGGAGCAGTTCCGGCGGGTCCTGCAGGTCCGCGTCGATGATGAGCGCGTAGTCCCCCCGCGCGTGGCGGATGCCGGCAGAAACCGCCGGCTGGTGGCCGAAATTCCGGGAAAAAGACAGCACGGTCACCTTGCGGTCGGCCGAAGCCAGGCCGGAAAGAATGTCCAGCGTCCGGTCCCGGCTTCCGTCGTTGACGAAAATGATCTCATGACGGGTGAAACGGCCGGCGGCCAGTGTTTTTTTCAGGCGCCGGTAGGTTTCCCGGACCACCTCCTCTTCGTTGTAACAGGGAACAACAACGGAAACAAATGGTTGCGTCATGGCCGTTCTCCTTTACGGAAGGTGACGAGCTTGTTGCCCAGGAAACCGAGGACAATGTAAAACGCCATGGCCGCGAGCTGGGAAATATCCCTGTGCAGGCGCAGGACTTCGATCAAGAGCGCCAGGATGCCCAGCTGGACCAGGTAACAGACGCCGTAAACGGACAAAAACAGGAGCGATTCGCGCGCAATCCGGCCGCCGCTTTTGAACGTCCAGAGTTTGTTCCAGACAAAGCTGTTGGCCAGCCCCACGGCGTAGCCGGCGGCGTTGGCGGCGTAATCGGAAACGCGGAACAACTTGGTCAGGAGAAAAATCACGGCCAGGGTCAGGAGCGTGTTCAGGACGCCCACAGCGCCGAACTTGACCATCTGAACGAGGGTGTGAACGGTAAAAAAATCCTGGCTGGTGGCCGGGTGGGCCCCGCGGGCGGGTTTGCGGCGGCCGCTGGGCGGCTCGCGTCTGGCGGACATGGGTTTGGCGGTTCTCAGGAGCGTTCCAGCGTCAGGATCACGCTGTCCACGGTCTGCATGAAGTCGCCGCGGATATCATCGCTCAGAAGGTGCAGGCTGTAACGGCTTTCGTTGAAAACGCTGACGATCTTCCTGAGGTCAATGGCCAGGGTAGGGCGCATGTCGATCACTTTCTCCGTGTATTCCATGGGCCCGAAGAAAAAGTAGTAGGGGGTGACCGTCCGCGTGGCGGTCTGGATAAACCGGACAAACTCGCGGATCACGGTCCGGATCTCCTCCTGTTTTTCCTGGGGGAGCTGCTTGATGGCCTCGAAATAGGTGTAGAGCTGTTTTTCCAGCTGTTGGGCCTCTTCCTCCATTTCCGGCTTGCGAAGCCCCAGAAGCCGCGCGAACAGTTCCGTGAACGGTTTGAAGAGCCCCGTCACGATATCGAAAAACGACTTGAGCCGGAAATAGCGGTTGATGAGAAATTGCACCCAGCCGGGTTTCCGTGCGTATTTGTACCGTTTCAGGAAAACGTAACCCAGGATTCCCAGCGCGATATAGAAGGCGATGACGGAGGCCACGGAAGCGGCCACGATCGTGACGGTGGTCCTGAAACGGCGCTGGTTCTGGCGCACCCGTTCTTCCTCTTCGGGCGTCCACTGGACGGTTTCGTTCTGACGGACTGAACGGTCTTCTCCTTCCCGCGCTCCCTGCATCACGGAGACGGTCAGTTTGCCGAACTGCTGGACGAAAAATTCGGTAATGACCTGCGTGCGGACTATCTGATACTGCCAGGGCACCACCAGCGGCACGACCACCAGCGGCACAAACATGAGGAGAATCAGGACATTCCAGTTTTTGACCATGTTCTCTTCCGTTTTATAGCCCAGGATTTTCCATTTCAGGATGGAGCTCATCTGGTAGATCAGCATGTAAACGCCCAGCGCGCCCGCTCCGTAGCAGAGGCTGTAAATCGTCTGGATTCCGGCGGAGGACGGCTTGACGGCAATGGCAACGAACATGATGGCGAGCCAGATGATGGCGAAATTGACCAGGAATTTCCCGGTGTCTCCGGCTTCCAGACGCTTGGGGTTGCCGGTGGTTTCCGACCTGAGCCAGGAGAGGTATTTTTCCGTTTCGGGAAATTCGGATTCCCGGTCCAGAAGTTTATAATACCTCTGGAAACGCCTGTAAAGAGAGGACAGGGGAATCAGAGCCAGGAGCGTCAGGACAAACGCGGACACGCCGATCACGGGCAGGCTGGCCAGTTCCGCGGTCCGCGGAAAGAGGAAATTTTCCACCAGAAACTTGCAACCGACCAAACCGCCGCCGGTGAACACCAGTGTCAGCAAACCTTTCAGCGCGGAGGGTAATTTCGGCTGAACGTAAATCAGAACGGACAGCGCCACAAGAACGAAGAGGGCCGGATGGACCCAGGACAGGGACCGGCCGCCGTCCTGGAAAAAGAGGGACGCGGCGGCCTGGAAGATAATGCCCGGTACGGACACGCACACGAGCCAGAGAAAAACGGCAAAGAAGCGGCGGTTCACTTTGTACATTCTGTTCCTCTACATTTTTGTCAGACTGATCACGCTTTCCTGCATTTCCGAGAAGAAGCTCTGGAAACCGATATGCCACAGGCTCAGGTCCTTCTGTATTTCCGGCCCCACGTTCACGATGGTGACACTGTGCCCGGACAGGCCGTAATTGATGAGCCGGAACAGGGATATTTCCTCCAGTCTGGGCGTGACCACGAAAAGACTGATGCCCCAGGCCAGTTCCAGGTTCGTGGGTTCCAGGAGGGACTGGAAACTCAGGGTTTTTGTGGGCTGGAGCACGGCCATCTGGGACAGGATGTTTGTGAAATGGGCCTCCCCCTTGTTGACGCGGGTTTTGAGAAAGAGGTCGTTTTCATCGATCCGGCAGTTGGTGGCGAAGGCCACTTCCTGTTTGTCCAGGTACAGTTCCCGCAGGATGGATGCCGAGGTCTCTATGGCCCGCTCCATATAGTATTCGCGGCTCTTGAACGCGTAGTCCTCGTCAAACAAATTCAGCACGATCAGGCTTCCCGCGGAAATGGAGGGCTGGTAGTTGTTGACCATGAATTTGTTGTGCTTGGCGGAAATTTTCCAGTTGATGCGCTTGATTTCGTCTCCCACCTGGTAGTCGCGCAGACCCGTCACGGTGCTCTGGTCCTCGAATATCGGGACCTTGTTGCGGATCACGCCCAGGGGCTGCATGCTGCGGTAGCTCATCTGGGAGATACGGTAAATATTGGGGTAAACCACGATCTCGCGGATGGTGTCCACCTCGAAGTCGAACTTGAAGAGCCCCAGCAGGTCGGTGAACTTGACGTTGGAAGGACCCAGCCTGTATTTGCCCCGTTTGCGGCCCTGGATGCGGTAATCGAAACTGTTTTCGCCCCGGGGCGGGATGGAATACAGGAAGGAATGATACTGTTCGAAGGATATGTTCATGTCGCTGTGGTCGGTCACCACGATGGCGTGGATGGGAAAAGAGGAACGATTGGTGACCGTGAGCCGGTTTTCTTCCGACATGGTGGTGAAGATTTTCGAGGTTTCGTTCCGGCGGGAGATGTCGAAACTTTTTTCCACCAGGCGGCGGTACAGATAATTCACGACGATCACGACCGCAATGCCCGTGACCAGGATCTTGGCGCCCGGGAAATCCAGGAAGATAAAATGAGGGGCCAAAAACAGCAGCAGCAATACCAGACGCGCGATACTCATGAGCCCTCCCCGCGGCGTTCAAACCGGCGGAAGAATGTTACCGGCCTCCGGCCGCCGGTTTGCCGGGCGCTGACGCTTCCATCGGGACCGGGATGTTGGACAGAACGCGCTCGATGATGTTTTCGGGCTTCAGGTTTTTGAGCTTGGTTTCGGACCGGAGAATGATGCGGTGCTTGAGGATTTCCACCGCCAGGTTTTTCACGTCCTCGGGGATCACGTAGTCTCGGCCGTTCATGGCGGCGTAGGCCTGGGACGCCTTGTAGAGCGCGAGGCTTCCGCGCGGGGAAGCGCCCAGCAGGAGACTGGAATCCTGGCGCGTGGCGTCGATGATCTTGACCATGTATTCCCGCAGGGACGAATCCACGTGAACCTGGTGGATGGAATTCTGGATATCCACCACGTCCGCCGTGGACATGATGGGCTGCAGAGTGGTGATCGGGTGCGCCTTGTTCTGCATGAGAATGATCTCTTCCTCTTCCTTGTTGTTGGGGTAGCCGATCCGCAGGCTCACGAAGAAGCGGTCCATCTGGGCTTCCGGCAGGGGGAACGTTCCTTCGAATTCGATCGGGTTTTCCGTGGCGATCACCACGAAAGGCTCCGGCAGGTTGATGGAACTGCCTTCAATGGAGATCTGGGTCTCGCCCATGGCTTCCAGCGTGGCGGACTGCGTTTTGGGCGTGGCGCGGTTGATTTCGTCCATGAGCACGATCTGGGAGAACAGGGGCCCTTTCCGGAATTCGAATTTTTTGCTGTCGGGATTGTAGATGGAGATGCCGATGATATCGGCCGGCAGAAGGTCCGGCGTGCCCTGGATGCGTTTGAACGACGCGTCTATGGAGCGGGCCACGGCGCGGGCCAGCATGGTTTTTCCCAGTCCCGGTACGTCCTCCACCAGGATGTGGCCCCGGCAAAAGAGCGCCACCAGGGCCTTTTCAATGACCCGCGTTTTTCCCACGATCACCTTTTCTATATTCGTGATGAGTTTTTCGGCATAGGTCTTGATCTGAGAAAATTCCATGGCGTCCTCCCGAACCGGTCTGTCAGACCGCAGATGATTTTCGTATAATTCCCGGGATAACTTGACGGTTCCGCGCTTTTTTAAACACGGGGTTTCCGGGCGTTCAGTTGATTGTAATGGAAAGCGGGGGCGGAGTCAAATGAATGTCTTTTAACGGCCGCCTTTTTTGAGGGCGCTGCCGCCGCAAACGGCTATGGCGATGGCGTCTGACACGTCGTCCGGTTTGGGCGGTTCGGGCAGCGAGAGGATGAGCTGGACGGCCTTTTCCACCTGGTATTTTTTTGACCGGCCGTATCCGGTCAGGGCCATTTTGACCTGCAGGGGAGTGAATTCATACAATGGAAGACCGAATTGCGAAGCGAGAAGAAGGATCACGCCCCGGACCTCGCTGACCGTCAGGGCGGTCTTGACGTTTTTGGCGAAAATCAGCGTTTCAACGGACAGCGCGGCAGGACGGTGCCGTTCGATCAGCGTTTTCAGGTCCGAATAGATCCGGCCGATCCGGTCGTGCTTGGCCTGCGCGCGGGTTGTGGATATGAGACCGTAAGACAGTGCGGTGATGCGGGAAGCCGTGACGTCCAGAAAAGCGTACCCCAGGCGTTCTATGCCGGGATCAATGCCCAGAATGATCATGCCCGTGCCTATTTCCGGTCCGACAAGAGGGTTTCTTCCACGATCCAGCGGGCCACCTCTTTTTTAGGCAGGTCTTTTTTCCGGCCCACGGTCCCGTCTGGAGTAATCAGGACTACGGTGTTGAGATCGTTTTCCAGAGGGTTGAAGTCCGGCGTGATGGAATTCAGGACAATATAATTCAGCCCCTTCTCCCTCAGTTTTGCGCCGGCCCGGGATTCGCCGTCTTCCGTTTCCAGGGCAAAACCGACCAGAAAATGGTCCGGGAATTGAGACCGGATTTCGGCAAGAATGTCGGGATTCCTGACCAGGCTTACGCTGAGCGTTTTGTCCTTCTTGATCTTTTGGCCGGAGAAATTCTCCGGGCGGAAATCCGCCGGCGCCGCGGCCATGAAAAGCCCGTCGGAACCGGGAAGGTTCTTCCGGACGGCCTCGAGCATGTCCCGGGTTGTCCGGACACGGACGCAGGAAATATGGGACGGGATGGCCGCGGTAACGTTTCCGGCCACCAGCACGACTCCGGCGCCGAGCCGGTCCAGCGCTTTCGCGATCTCAATACCCATTTTCCCGGAGGACTGGTTGGACAAATGCCGCACGGGGTCCAGCGGTTCGGAAGTCCCTCCGGCGGTCACCACGTATTTTTTCCCGGACAGGGGCGCGGTTGTTTCCCGTTCCAGGATGCCGATCAGGGCGTCTTCCGCCGGGAGCCGGCCGCGGCCCTGGTATCCGCAGGCCAGGTCTCCGTACGCGGGTTCCACGATCTCGAAACCCCGCGCGCGGAGTTTGGAGATGTTGTCCTGCGTTACGGGATTTTCGTACATTTTCACGTTCATGGCCGGGAAGAGGATCTTTTTTTTGTCGCAGGCCAGGACCGTGGACGTGAGCAGGTTGTCCGCGATGCCGTTCGCGATCTTGGCGATGGTGTTGGCGGACGCCGGAATGACAGCCATTTTGTCGGCCCAGTCTCCCAGACGGATGTGGGCGAGCGGGTCCTCCCGGGAGAAATCCGCGTCGGCCACCGGGTTTTCCGACACCACCTGGAACAGAAGCGGGCTGACCAGCTTTTTGGCGTTTTCCGTCAGGATCACGCGGACGGAATGGCCGCTTTTCACGAGCGAGCGGATGACCGGGATCGTCTTGTAAAGCGAGACGCCGGCCGTGATGCCCAGGAGGATCTTCATGAGAACATCCTGGTTTTCACTTTACGCCATTTGAGCAGGACGAAATACCGGTTGTCCTTCACGATCACGCTGTAGATCTGTCCGGTTTCGTCCACGATAAATTTCAGGTGCAGGAAGTTATCGGATATGACCGGGGCATAATACACCTCTTCCTTGCGGGCTTCCCCGCCCGTTCCCGAAGCGTCCAGAAACCGGAAGCGGATCCCCTTGAACCGTTCGTCGAACGAATGGAGCACCAGAACGTCGTCCCGGGTCACGGTCTGGAATTCGTCCAGCCATTTTTTGGACCTCAGGACGTTGCGGGTAATGGCGTTCTGCAGGACACTGTACACGTCTATGGAATTGAAGAATTCGTCGGGTGTGTCCAGGGCCTTGTCGCCCTTGCGGATCAGCGCGTATTCGGTGAAGATCATGAGACGTTCGTCGTTTTTCAGGTTATAGACGTCGCTTACGTGGCCCAGGTAGGTCTTGTCTCCGGAGACGTTGGTGGGGGAAACGTACCGCGTGCTGAACTCGAAGGTCAGTTCGCCGGAAGGTGAAAAGCGCTTGACGGTCCAGACGGAGCGGTCGCCCTCAAAATCGCGGTAATAGGCGTAGAGGTTGTCGAAGAGATCGGTTTCCAGGCGGTCGGGATATTCCATGGGGCCGGAGTGAATTCCGTTTTCCCCGATCAGGAGGATGAATTTCCCGTCCGGGGAGAATTTGTAGATATAGTACTGGTTGAAATTCGTGGCCGCGCGGGGGCGGAGGAATTCAATCCGGTTGTCCTGGTTTGTCCGCGCCACGGCGGCGGTCGTGTCGTTCGAAAGGGACGCCAGCACGAATATTTCCCCGTATTTGTTCAGGACAACCTGGAAGGGGATTCCGAAACTGTAGCCTTCTCCCGTGGGCAGGATGGGGCTGTTGGTGGCTGACCCCCGCGTGACCGGAAAAACCGAAACGCGGCGGTTGTATTTGTCGGCGATATAGATGCGGTTCCGGGCGATCCGGATGCCGTCCGGCAGGTCCAGTTTGTCGGTGATGGTGAACGGCGGTTTGTCGCCCAGCCAGGCCGCCAGCAGCGGCAGGTTGCTTCCCACCTGGTTCGTGCCGTCGCCGATCTCCGCGAAAAACACGGTGTCGTATTTCATGAAGCGGGGTTTGTTCGCGCATCCGGCCAGAAGTCCCGCGAACAGGGCTATGACCAGAAAAACCCAGCGTGTGCCCGGAGACAATCTCCGGGACGGATTGCGCTTGATCGTGTTCATGACCGGGCGGCCGTTTCCCGGGCCAGATTGCACAGGATTTCAGCGCCTTTCTCGATGGTCGCGTTGTCGGTGGCGAACGATAT
>CAYMRH010000012.1:0-5336 GCA_964392785.1 uncultured Brevinematales bacterium | reverse complement strand
AACGCGGTCACGTCCGTTCCGCTCTTGAGCTTGGGAAAAATATAGAAGGCGCCGCCGGGTTTGACGATGGCGAAATGGTCCTTGAGACCGCCGTAGATCAGGTCGCGCTTCACGCGGTAGGAATCGCGGATGGGTTTCACGTCCATGTCCAGGGCGGCCACGGCGGCGGCCTGGAAGGGGGCCGGCGCGCACACGAAGGAATACTGCTGGATCTTGATCATCTGGGCGATCAGGTCCGCGTTGCCCACGGCATAGCCCAGGCGCCATCCGGTCATGGCGTAGGTTTTGGAAAAACCGCCCAGAATCAGCACGTTGTCGGTGTGGCAGGCCGCGCTTTCCAAAGCGCCGTCGTAGACAAAGCCGTCGTAGATTTCGTCCGTGATCACGAGCACGCCGCGTTCCTTGGCGGCCCGGACCACGGCCAGAACGTCTTCTTTGCTGTACACGTATCCCGTGGGGTTGGACGGGCTGTTGATGACGATGGCCTTGGTGCGGTTGGTGATGGCGGCCTTGACCTTTTCGTAACTGATCCGGAAATCGGGGGCCGTGTCTATGATCACCGGTTTGCCGTCGATCAGATTGGTCAGGTGCTTGTACATCACGAAGTAGGGGTCAAAGAAGATGATCTCGTCCCCCGGGTCTACAATGGATATCAGGGCCAGGAAAAGACCGCCGGAGACCCCGGACGTGATGATGACCTCTTCGGGCCGGAATCTGCGGCAGCGCGTTTTCTCGACATAATCCAGGACCTTTTCGCGAAGGTCCGCGTTGCCCTGCGTGAGGGTGTAGCGGTTCATTCCCTTTTTGATGGCTTCAATGGCCACGGCCTTGAGTTCTTCCGGGACGTCAAAATCCGGCTGGCCGATGCTGAAATTCACCGGGTTTTGGATTTTTGCGCCCAGTTCGAACACCTTGCGGATCCCGGAGGAATCAACCCGGAGCGCCCTGTTGGAAATCATGCTATCACCCCTGTCTGCGATCGTGACTGACAGACCGACCTTTCTATTTTAGGTTATTTGACCGATTAAATCAATCTCCGGGAACGGGGACGGGACGCAGGGCGCGCGGTAAGGCGCTGATCCGGCCGTTCTTGACAATCACCTGTCTTCAATTAAAATATGAAAAGCTTGGAGACGCCATGTTTCGATTCTTTTCGATACTCCTTGTCGGATTGATCCTGCCGGCCGCGCTCTTTTCGCGGGACATTAACATCCCCGCCGAACCGGCGGTACCCGTAGCGGCTGATGTGGCCGTTCCGGCGCTCGCGCCGCCCGACACCTCCAACCGCGCCCCGGGGCAGCAGCTCTTCCTCAGGAGGGCCACGGTCCGCTTTTCCGATAAAAGAACCTGGAAAGGCGTGATCCAGCTTTCCAACAGCGTTTTGATCAGCCTGACCAACCGTTCGTTCGACCACATGTCCATCGACACCCTGACCGTTTACAACCTGAGAAAACTGAAAATTGTGCGGTGGCGCGCGGACCCGCAGTCCAACGGCCTGTTTCTCTTTACTCCCTCGGAATACAGGATTTTCACCGATCCGTCAGATCCCGCCGGCATGAAATATTCTTTTCCCATCAGCCACTTTGACCGGTTCGTGTTTACCGGCCAGGACAGGAGTTCCGTTCTTTTTTCGGTTTTTTACGACCGGTGGGTGCAGGGAAAAACGGGCGCGTTCCGCTGGGAGAACACCAAAGCCACCACCTTTGGTTTCAACCTGGAAAATCCCGTTCCCGGAGTGGTAACGGAAATCGAGTTTGAGGAACGGTATTAGACGGGGACCGAGAGGGGCCGCCAACCTTTGTAGGGGCGCAGTCCCTACAACCCCGAGCCATTTCTTTTCAAACAATCAGGGATTCTGGCAGGATTGGTATGCGCTCGCCCCCTCGACCGCCCCCTTCGACGGAGTTTACACTGAGCGACCCAGCTCCTGCGCACTGGGGCTGGGGAGTCGAAGTGCTCAGGGCATCGTTCCTCGACCTAGCTCGGAATATCGCCTCGGTCATATTACCTGCCATTTTGCCGTCGCCCCGAGCACGGTCGAGGGGTCGGGGAACGGTCTCTGGGCAGGCTCTGCGTCTCCGTGGCCAGAGGGAATCAAAATAACGGGCTCGGCGCCTTGAGCCGGGGACCCCGGCTCAAATCACATGCATAAGGCCATAGCAAAAAAAAGAGCGGAAAAGAATTCTCTTTTCCGCTCTTGCCGATGTCTGAAAATCCTTACTTCGTGTACTTGAACCATCCCGTGTCCGCCGCCAGGCCGTTCTTTTCGTAGGTGAAGTAGTAATCGATCACCGAACCCGTTTTCAGGCTGGAGACGGTCTGCTCCCATCGGGCTGCCGATGAGCTGTAAGTCATGCGGAAATTCTGCTGGGTTCCGCCGTTCACCTTGTAATGCACGTCTACCCATTTGGCCAGCGGGGATGTGGCGGACTTAAACCAGATCTTGACCCTGGTGCTGTTCACCACGGCCACGCCCTGGGTGTAATCCGCGGGCGGGGTCGTGTAAACGAACCAGGCGGTGTCGTAGGCCAGGCCGCTTTTTTCGTAGGTGTAGAAGAAGTCGATTTTGGAACCGGACGCAAGACCCGTGACGGTCTGTTCCCAGCGGCCTGCGGACGAGTTGTAGGTCATGCGGAAATTCTGCTGGGTTCCGCCGTTCACTTTGTAGTGCGCGTCCACCCAGAGGGCCGCCGGGACGGTTTTTGACTTGAACCAGATCACGGCCGTGGCGCCTCCGGTCATGGTCACACCGCATTCGTAGTCGGGACCGGAAACGGAACTGGAGGAGCTGGATGAGCTGGAGCTCACGACGCTGGAACTCGAGGACGCGGCGCTGGAAACGGACGAACTGGAGCTCGAACTGACAACAGTGCTGGATGAACTGGAGCTCGCGGGCGGCTGGAAGGTGGCTGTGAACCAGGCGGTGTCGTAGGCCAGGCCGCTTTTTTCGTAGGTGTAGAAGAAGTCGATTTTGGAACCGGACGCAAGACCCGTGACGGTCTGTTCCCAGCGGCCTGCGGACGAGTTGTAGGTCATGCGGTAATTGAGCTGACCGCCGTTATTCACCTTGTAATGCGCGTCCACCCATACGGCCGAAGGGGTGGTGAGCGACTTGAACCAGATCACGGCGGTGTTGGAGTTGACGGTCTGCACTCCGTATTGGTAGTCCCCGGACGGCGTTGAGGAGGCAGATGAACTTACGCTGGAGCTTAAGCTGGAGCTTGAACTGGCGGGGGCGGATGAGCTGGAGCTGGACACGCTGGAACTCGAGGACGCCGTTCCGGTTTTCTGCCAGTAGATGTTGTCGATATTGATGACATCTCCCGACTGGCTGCCGTTCGCGCTCGCGAACATGAAGTACTGTGAGATCATGTTGAACTTGAGGCCTGTGAAAGACGAAATCGGGATGGTGACCGTGCGCCACTGGCCGTCCGCCACGTAGCCCATGGCGGAGGTGAGGGTGACCCAGGCTTCCGTTGTGGAACCGGATTTGAGGCCCACCTTGTAGGATTTCTGCGAAGTGGTCTTGATGTCAAATTTTAAAACGCTGCCCGTGTAGGCGGACAGGTCGTGGCCTATGTTGTAGGCCGAAACGCCGAAACCCATCCAGCCCGCGTTACCCACGGTGACTTTCAGTCCCGTGGATCCTTCCGAGGCCGCGGTGGACGTCTGGGAAATCGTGACCGTGTTGGCCCACTGGTCCACCGTGGCGCCGGTGGACAGGACGTTTACGCCTGTGTGGGTCTCGCTGAACACGGACACGTCCTGAGACCCGTTCGGAGCGGGCGGCAGGGAGAAATTGGGAGCGTAAACGCGCACCCAGTCCACCGCCATGACCTGGGGGAACGGAGCCGTGACCTGCGCGGGGTCGGTGATGGCCGGGTTGAAAAAGTTTCCGCCCACGGCCGTATTCAGCAGGATGAAGAACGGGAACTGGAATTCGCTCATGGTGCGGGATGAAATATTCAGGGAATAATACTGAACGCCGTTCAACTTCCAGCGGATGGTGTTGGTGTCCCACTCGATTTCAAATATGTGGTAATTCAGGTGAAAGGCCTCGGAGTTGGTGAACTGACCGCCCTGATAGGCGTAGGAACCGTAGTTGTCGTAATGCACGGTGGAGTAGATGATGTTGTCATAACCGCCCTTGAGTTCGGTGATGTCGATCTCGCCACAATAGGGCCAGTTGGCCCCGTTGAACCCTTCGCCCAGCATCCAGAACGCGGGCCAGATGCCCTTCCCGTAGGGGAGTTTGATCCGGGCGGCGACCTTGCCGAACCGGGCCGAGAATTTATTCAGCGTTTTCAGGCGGGCGGACGTGAAGGACTTGCCGCCGTAGTTTTCCCGGAGCGTCTTGATGGTGAGTTCGCCGTTCTGCACGGAAGCGTTCTCGGGCCGCGAAGTGTAATACTGCAGTTCGTTGTTTCCCCAGCCGGACCCGCCGATGTCGTAATCCCATTTTGACGTGTTGACGGAACTCCCGTCAAATTCGTCCGACCACTGGAGGACCCACCCGGCGCCGGGATCATACGCCGATCCGGCCAACGCGCCCGTATTCCTGAACGCGTTGTCATTTCCGTCCTGAGAAACAGTTGAGGAACAGGCAAACAGGATGAGTGAAGTGAAAAGGCAAACCAGGACTTTTTTCATGATATCCTCCGGATTTTCAATGATCGCGAAACTGTCCGCGAAGAACAGGAATAATACGCAATTATCGGGCCAATTGTGCAATCCAAATGATATCTTCAATCCAATCAATGAGATGACTGATTTCGACATTGTCACAAAATGCATTGTTTTAAACCCCGATGTGCCGATTGCACTGCGATTTGTGCATAGCTACAACGCATTGGGAAACACATGACCGCTTAAACGCATCAAATAAAAGCGAATTTTGACGAACGGTCTCTTTTCTATTATCATAATGATTCATTTTCTCGGGCCGTGTCCGGGCCAGTCAACGGAGTGTCTTATGGATCACAAGCTTCCGGTGAAAGCGTTCAAGAAAGGCGGAGTGCATCCCCATGATTCAAAACTCACCGCCGCGTTGCCGATCCAGAAGGCCAACATGCCCAAGCGGATCCGGATTCCCATGGCCATGCAATTGGGCGCTCCCGCCAAAGTTCTCGTCAAAGCCGGAGACAAGGTGCAGGAAGGACAGCTCATCGGGGAAGCGTCGGGATTTGTTTCCGCCAACGTCCATGCCAGCGTATCCGGCACGGTGGTGGCCGTCGAGAAAGGCAACACGCTGAACGTGAAAGGCGCCGAATACGTGGTGATCGAGACCGGCGGTTCCATTCCCAACTGGTACGAACGCCGGCGCGACTGGTCCGCCC
>CAYMRH010000011.1:20383-54436 GCA_964392785.1 uncultured Brevinematales bacterium | reverse complement strand
AAATCCGCAAAAAAACGGGCATCTATATCGGGCGCGGGGTAAATGTTCCGGCGCTGGACAGGAACCGAAAATGGAAATTCAAACCCGCCGTGTCCGCGGGCCAGAGCGTCGCGGGCGGACAGACGGTCGGGACCGTTCCGGAAACCGACCTGATCGAACACAAGATTCTGTTTGAACCCGGCCTGAGCGGGACGGTGAAAAGCGTCGTGAAAGCGGGCGAATACACTTTGAGCGAAACCGTTGCCGTGGTGACCAACGGCCAGGGCGAGGACGTTGAAGTGAAACTGTACCATCGCTGGCCGGTCAAGGTGGCCCGGCCGGTGGGTGAGCGCCTGAAACCGGGAATCCCGCTGCTCACGGGCCAGCGGGTGGTGGACGTTTTCTTCCCGATCGCCAAAGGGGGGACGGCCGCGATTCCGGGAGGGTTCGGGACCGGAAAAACCATCACCCAGCACCAGCTGGCCAAGTGGGCGGACGCGCAGGTGATCGTTTACATCGGCTGCGGGGAACGCGGAAACGAGATCACGGACGTGCTGGAAAGTTTTCCCAAGCTGATCGATCCGCGCACGGGCAAACCGCTCATGCAGCGGACCGTGCTGATCGCCAACACGTCCAACATGCCGGTGACGGCGCGTGAAGCGTCCATTTACACGGGGATCACCCTGGCGGAATACTACCGGGACATGGGTTACGACGTGGCGCTCATGGCGGATTCCACGTCCCGCTGGGCGGAGGCGCTCCGCGAACTTTCCGGACGGCTGGAAGAGATGCCGGCGGAGGAAGGGTTCCCGGCCTATCTGGGTTCCAAACTGGCCGCGTTTTACGAACGCGCAGGATACGTCAGGACCGCCGGAGGTCCCACCGGTTCCATTACGGTGATCGGCGCGGTGTCGCCTCCCGGAGGGGATTTTTCCGAACCGGTTACGCAAAACACCAAGCGGTTTGTCCGCTGTTTCTGGGAACTGGACAAGATGCTCGCGTCCAGCCGTCATTACCCGTCCATCAACTGGATGCGCAGCTACAGCCAGTACGCGGACGAATGCAAGGACTGGTGGGACCAGAACGTGTCCCGGGAATACCGGGATATCCGGACGAGCGCGTTTGAAATCCTCCAGAAGGAGGACAAGCTCCAGAAAATCGTGAAGCTGATCGGTCCGGACGCGCTTCCGGACAGCGAACGGTTGTTCCTGGAAACGGCGCGCATCATCAAGCTGGGGTTCCTCCAGCAGGGCGCTTACGACGAGATCGACACCTACAGCTCTCCGCAGAAGCAGCTGAGAATCCTGAAACTGATCCTGAAATTCAACGACAAGGCCTCGGAAGTGATCCGGCAGGGCGCGCCCATCTTTGAAATCCGGGACATGGAGTGCGTGACGCGCATCATCCGGGTCAAGATGTCCGTTCCCAACGACCGGCTGGACATGATCGACGAGGTGGAGCGTTTCATGGAAGGCGAATTCGCCAAGCTCGCGGAAAATTACGCGGATTAGCGGGACAGGAGAAACAGTCATGGGCATTGATATCGACATAGAACGAATCGGGATTTCCGGGGTCAACGGGCCTTTGGCGATTGTCGAAGGGATGAAGGGCGTGGGTTACGACGAACTGGTGGAAATCCGTCTTCCCGACGGGAGTTCCCGGCACGGCAAGGTCCTGGAAACGTCAGACGCGGCCGTGGTGATCCAGCTTTTCGAAGGCACCAGCGGTCTGTCCCCAAAAAAGTCGCGGGTCCAGTTCAAGGGAAAACCGCTCGAAATGGGGCTTTCGGAGCATATTCTGGGGCGCGTGTTCAACGGCATCGGAAAACCGATAGACGGGCTCTCGGACATCCTGCCGGAAACCTACCGCAATGTCAACGGCGAACCCCTGAATCCTGTCGTGCGCGCTTACCCGCGGGAATACATTGAAACGGGCGTGACCGCAATAGACATGATGAACACTCTGGTGCGGGGCCAGAAACTGCCCATTTTTTCCGCCGCAGGCCTGCCGCACAACGAGCTCGCGGCCCAGATCGCCGCGCAGGCCAAACTGCCGGGGGAGCAGGCCGGCAACTTTGCCGTGGTGTTCGCGGCCATGGGCATCAAGCACGATGACGCGTTTTTCTTCCTGGAAAATTTCGAAGAAACCGGCGCCCTCAAAAACGTGGTGATGTACCTGAACCTGGCGGACGACCCGTCCATCGAACGCGTGATTACCCCGCGCGTGGCCCTGACCGCCGCGGAATACCTGGCTTACGAAAAGGGCAAACACGTCCTGGTCATCATGACGGACATGACCAGTTACTGCGAAGCGCTCCGGGAAATCGCCAACGCGCGCGGCGAAGTGCCGGCCCGAAAGGGTTTTCCCGGCTACATGTACAGCGACCTGGCCACGCTTTACGAGCGGGCCGGCCGCGTGAAGGACCGCCCGGGGAGCATCACCCAGGTGCCCATCCTCACCATGCCCAACGACGATATCACGCACCCGGTCCCGGACCTGACCGGATACATTACCGAAGGCCAGATTGTGCTGTCGCGCGAACTGAACGGGAAGGGGGTGTATCCTCCCGTGGAAATCCTGCCGTCGCTTTCGCGGCTCATGAAGGACTCCATCGGCGAAGGTTATACCCGCAGCGATCATCCCCACCTGTTCATGCAGCTCTACGCGAGTTACGCGCGCGTGAAGGAAGTGCGTTCCATCGCCTCCATTGTGGGGGAGGAAGAGCTGGGCAAGGTGGACCGCGCCTACCTGAAATTCGGACAGGCGTTCGAGAGGGAATTCATAGCCCAGGATTTTCACGAGGACCGGTCCATGGATACGAGCCTGGCCACGGGGTGGCGCATGGCGTCCATCCTGCCCAAGAACGAGCTTTCGGGCCTGCGCGAGGACGAGATCACCCGGTTTTACGCAGTAACGGAAGACAACGAGGATTGAACCCATGATCAATACGTCCGAAATCGCCCCCACGAAAACCAGCCTCTTCGATTTCAAGGGGCAACTGCAGTTTTCCGTGGACGGGCACTCCCTGCTGGAGGAGAAACGGGAAATCCTGGTCCTGCATCTGACCGAGATATTGTCCGGTGTCCGCAAGGAACGCGAGGAACTGGACCGGATGATGGCGGACTGCCACCGCCTATTTTCCGACGTCACCCTGGAAATGGGAGAGTTCGAGCTCCGGAAAATGAACATCAGCCGTCCCGCGCTGTCCCGCCTGGAAGTCCGGGAAAAGGGCGTCATGGGCGTCAATCTGCCGGAAATCCGTTACCGCGACACTGCGGCCGCGGCCGAAAGACCGGACGTGAGTTTTCAGTCCACCACCCGGGATTACGATCGGTTGTCCCTGAACGTCAAGGCCATCCTGAAGAAAATCGTGATCGTGGCGCAGATCGAAGCCTCGGCCTGGCGCCTGGCGTACGAGATCAAAAAAACCCAGCGGCGGGTGAACGCGCTGGAAAACGTCTATATTCCGGATTTCCGGGAGGCCATAAAATATATCCAGGACATCCTGGACGAGCGGGAACGGGAAACTTTCTTCCAGATGAAGAAGATCAAGAACGCCCACTCGGCGGAAACCGACTAGGGGGAGCGTATGGGCCGCATTTTTGTTCCCATGCTGGCCACGGCGGAATCCAAGCGCGTGCTGCAGGGCGCCGTGGATTTCGCGAAACGGTTCGGGATGGAGGTGGTCGTCATCAACGTGATTGACCGGGACCTGATTCTGAAACTGGAGCGGTACAAGATATTCGTTCAGGAGGAATCCGCCCTGTTTTCCCAGAGCGTGCGCGGAAACGCGGAGAAATACCTGGTTTACGAGAAAAAACTGGGAGAGGAAGCCGGCGTTTCCGTCAGGGAGGTCCTGCTGGAAGGCAATCCGTTTGAGAGGATCATGGACACCGTCCGGGAAGACGACGCGGCCGTGAAAGTAATCTGCGTCGCGAAAAAGGACGCCGGAGACACGCTCAAGGAGCGGATGTCCGATGTGGAGCGTAAAATCCTCATCCAGTCGGTCTATCCCGTTCTGGTGCTGGGAGATAAGTCATGAAGGATCTTATTGACCGCATCATCAGCGTGGAAGAGGAGCTTCAGGGCCGGACGGCGGAAGCGGAAGCGACAGCCCAGCAGGTGGCCCGCGCGGCCCAGGATAAGCTCAAGGAACTGGAGCGGGAATTCGAGAACCGCTTTGTGACGGACCGGGAAAACCGGATCCGGGACACGGAGCGGGACGCCGCGAAACTGGAGTCGGAACTGCTCCGGGAAGCCGAGGAGAAAATCAACCGGAAAAAGGCGCGGGTGCTGTCCCGGTCTGAAGAAATCAAGAAGCGCGTCAGCCGGACGATCCTGGAGATATAGGGACGGGAGCGGCCATGTTCGGAGAGGAATTCGCGAGCGTTTACCCCAAGGTCAAGTCCTGGCTCCGGTCCGTCCTGCGCGCGGACCGGGTGGACGAGATTCTGCGCCTGCCCTATGACGATTACGTGTCGTACCTGAAAAACCAGCTCCGGAAGGTTTCGTTCGTCTCGGAGGATCCCGTGATGATGGAAGGCCAGCTCAAACAGGAGGCCTTCTTTTTTGTCGGGAGCGGCAAGAGGTTTCTGGCCGGTTCGGTCAAGGACTTTATGGATCTCTGGCAGAAAACCTACGAGATCGAGAACCTGAAGCTCCTGACCCGGGCCGTCTTGAACCAGCGGCCGGTGGATTTTCTCTACCGCGCGGGAGAAAACAGCCGGATCCAGATCGAGTTCGTCAAAAACATCCGCACTCTGGACGATCTGGTAGAGTTTTTAAGCGGCACGGAGTATTACCGGCTGGCCCTGGACGGTTTTGAGCGCGTGCGGGAAGAGCGCACCACTTTCTATTTCGAGATGAACCTGGACAATTTCTACGCCCAGTCCCTGAAGAAAAAAATGGCGACCCTGGCGTTCCAGGACAGGAAATCCGTGCGGGACCTTCTGTTTTATCACCTGGAAATGCTCCGGCTCCTGTGGATTTACCGCGCCAAGTTCAATTACGGCATCGGTCCGGAACAGATCCTGGCCATACTGCCGAACGTTTTTCATTTTATCCCGAAAAACCGTTACCAGAGGATCCTGAACGCCGGTACGCCCGGTGAATTCATCGACGCGGCCCGGTACGCCGGGCTGATCCCGCGCCAAGCGGTCGTTTCCCCGGACAACCTGGAGCGGGCGGTTTTCGCCGCGATCCACCGGAGGGCCCGGAAAGCGGTCGGCGGTTCTCCGTTCTCGCTGGGAGTGTTCCTGGGTTTTCTGCTGCTCCAGATGATCAACGTGCGAAACCATATCGTAATCCTGGAAGGTAAACGCCTCAAGGTCCCGTCCGGCCGTATCCGGGACCTTCTGGTCGTTTCGGGGGGTTAGGTCGTGCTGATATCCCAGAGGATGAAAAAGATCGACGTCATCCTGGTCAAGAAGTACGTGGACGCCGTATCCCGGGAAATCATCCGGTTCGGCGATTTTGAAACCATTGAGGTTTCCGCCGACAAAGTGCGCAGCTATTTCCTGTCCAAGACCCCCACGGACGGCTATACCGGCCGTTTTACGGAATACGAACGCCGGGCCAACTTCCTCATGACCAGTCTGCAGAAATATCTTCCGCCCGCGATCGAAACCGTGAAGGAGATCCGGGACGAATCGGAGGCGATGAGCGAACAGGAGATCGACGAATCCCTCAGGACCCTGGAAAAGGAATTGACCGCGCACCATCAGAATTCGGAGAACCTCAAGCGCCGCCTGAGCGACATCGAAATCAAGGTGCGCAAGGTGAATTTCTTCAACAGCGTGGACGTGGACTGGGTCCGCATCAGGGATTTCCGGCACTTTTACGTCGGATTCGGGATCGTTCCCGTGACCAGCTACGAGGGTTTTCACGCGGCCATGTCCACCCTGCCGTCCGTCATCCACTACGTGGACACCATCGGGAGCGACGCGCTGGTCTTCTTTTCCGTTTCGCGGCAGCTCAAGGACAAGGTGGACGGGATCCTCAAGAGCGTCTATTACCGGGACTACGGGATTCCCGAGGACTCGGAAATCAAGGGCTCCAAGCAGCTGATGAAATACGCTTTCGATCTCGCCATGGCCCACGACGAAGAGTACTACACGGAACGGACATTTTACCGTTTCGCCGCCGTATCGGTGGATAAGATCCGGAGGATCCTGGCCAATATCCGCTATTATCTGTCCGTTTCCCGTCTCAAGGGCGAAATGGCCGCCACGGGACGGGTGGTTCTTTTTTCGGGATGGGTGCCCGGGAAGGACGTGGAGAAACTGCGGCGGACGGTCGAATCGATCTCGGAAAACCGCTGCGTCTTCCTGGAAGAAGACGCCACGGACGTCATGGCCAGGGACGGGCTCACACCCCCCACAAAACTGAACAACCCCGTTTTCCTGAAACCCTTCGAGTCGCTGGTCAAAACCTTCGGCATTCCCAATTACCGGGAGATAGACCCCACGCTGTTCGCGGCCATCGCTTACGTGATCCTGTACGGGGCCATGTTCGGCGACGCCGGTCACGGGATGATCCTGGCCCTGCTGGGCGGGGTGCTCCTGCTGATCAAGAAATTCAAGAGGATCCACAATTTCGCGGCCGTGTTCGTCTATATCGGCATATCGTCCATGCTGTTCGGGCTCCTGTACGGGACCGTGTTCGGCCTGGAGAATTTCCTCAAACCCATCTGGAAGAATCCGGGCGAACACATCATGGATATCCTGATGATCTCCGTGGCTTTCGGGGCCGGAATGATTTCGGTTTCCATCATCCTGAGCGTCGTGAACAGTTTCCTGGAGAAAAACTGGGGGCGGCTGATCCTTTCGGCCAACGGAATTTCGGGCCTGGCGTTTTACTGGAGCCTGCTGTTTGTCGGTTACCACCTGCTGAACGGGCGGCCGTATCCGGGCTGGATCTGGTTTGTGACCTTGGGGACGGTTCTGGTGATCGCGTTCGAAAAGCAGCTGGAGCGGTTGTTTTTCCGGAAATCCGGCCACCACGAAGGAGAAAAACCCAGTCTGGTCATGGGGCTGGTGGAGGTCTTCGAGGCCGCCATATCCCTGTTTTCCAATACCGTGTCCTTCATGAGGGTGGGAGCGTTCGCCCTGAACCACGCCGCGCTCATGAGCGTGGTCTTCATTCTGGCGGATTCGCCCAATCCGGTGATCAGATGGATTGTTATCTTCTTTGGAAATATTTTCGTGATCGTGGTGGAAGGATTTATCGTGGGGATCCAGGCGCTCCGTCTGGAATACTACGAATTCTTCGTGAAGTTTTTCCGGGCCAACGGGCGGACCTTCGAAGGCATGGATATCTACAAGAACGGTTAGAACCCCATCTGGCGGCGTGAAAAAAGATCAGGCGCCCGGGCTGCGGGGGCTGTCGGGCCAGGGGAAATCGCCAAAATGGGCTGACAGTTCGGAGTAGAGGTAGATCCGGAAATATCCGGAGAGGGCGAAATACAGAAACTGGGACGTTCCGTTCAAAAGCAGAAGCGCGGCCAGGAGAAGGCCGTCCAAAGCGGCCACGGACGCGACAACGGGGAATTTGGACAGGACCGCCCCCGCGGCATACCGGAAAGCCCGAAGAATCCCCGGGCGCTTGCGGTAGAGAAATACGGGAACCAGCACGAACTGGAGCAGCATCAGGAAGATCAGCCCCGCCAGAAGAGCGGATAAAAAAGCGTAACGCAGGTAGCCGGCCGGCAAGTAACGGACGTAAAAAAGCGCCGCGTTGGCGATGAAAAACCCCGCCGTACCGAAGATTCCCGTCAGGGCGAGGGACGGCAGGAATATTTTCCGCAATGCGGGCCAGAGATCCGCAAAATAGTTCTTGATGTAAACGATTTCCCCTTCCACCAGTTCTTTCTGCATCTGCAGGCACATGAGCGTGGTCGGAAAAACCGTCTGAACGCACAGCGCAACGACCAGAAACACCGTCAGGTATTCCGGCGCTATACCCCTCACCGCGACCGTGTCCCTGAACAGCTGCATGAGGATCAGGTTGAAAAGAAAAAAGAAGGGGTTCAGGCCGGCCAAAAGCGAAGAAAGGAAAGACAGCCCGATCTTGTCCCAGAACTTGGCCAAACTGGAACGCAGGATCCTGAGGATCATTTTACCGGCCTGCCAGCAGGGCGTTCAGATGTTCCGTCAGCGTTTTCATTTCCCTGCGGAACTCTCCGGAAAGTTTCTTCCTGATCCGGTCGTATTTCGCGCTCGAAACGGTGCCCGGAGAACCCGGTGAAACGCGCTTCCGTATGCTGGAACGGATCAGAGAGGGGTCTACGGAAATATTTTCGATCATGCCCGCCGCGTGACGGTAAGCGTCACGGAAGGGAATGCCCTCCGCGACGGCTTGGAAAGCCAGGTCGGTCGCGAAAATCCCCTTGGAGAGGCGGGACTCGACGGCTTTTTCGTTGAAAGAGATGTTGCGGAACACGACCGTCATGGCCCGGATGGATTCCCGGGCCAGGCGGAACGCGCGGAAAACCGGTTCCTTGGTTTCCTGCAAATCGCGGTTGTAACCCGAATGCAGTCCGGTCACCAAGCTTTTCACGGCCGTGGAAAAAGACAGCATCTGGCTGGTCCTGGCCCTGACCAGTTCCAGGACGTCCAGGTTTCTTTTCTGGGGCATGACAGAACTCCCGGTCGTGATGGACGGCGCGGGCTGGACGTAGAGCAGTTCGTCCATGTTGAAAAGAAGCAAGTCCGCGGCCATGCGGGAAAAATCGTGAAGAACGTTCCAGAGCGCGTCAATCACAAGTGCCTCGAACTTGCCCCGGGAGTTCTGGACCGCCATGGGATTGTCCTGCACGCGGGAGAAACCCAGAAGCCGCGCGGTCATTTTACGGTCCAGCGGCAGGGGGATCCCGAAACCGCTTCCGCTTCCCAGCGGGTTCGAGTCGATCAGGGAGAGAACGGAACGGAGGTGGCGGAGGTTGTCAGAAGCGCCTTCCAGGCAGGCCCCCGCCCAGAAACCGACAGTCATGAGCATGGCCTGCTTGGTGTGGGTGTATCCGGGCAGGATTTTACCGCCCTCCCGCCTGATCAGGGCGACGGCGGCTTCCATCCAGTCTGTCAGGTCCAGCGCGGTCCGGATCAGTTCCTCTTTTTCAAACAGACGGAGGACCGTTATGACCTGATCGTTCCGGCTCCGGCCGGTGTGGATCTTTTTTCCCGTTTCCCCGAGGGCGGCCGTCAGCAGGCTTTCCAGTTTGGAATGGATGTCCTCGTCGCCGTCTTCCAGCGTCACTGTGTTCCCGTATTTGCGGTGCAGGGCGCGGATCCGGCCGGCGATCAGGGACTGCTCCCGGCGGCTCAGGACCCCGATCCTGGCCAGCATGCGGGCGTGGGCGTTGGTGGACGCGAGTTCGTAAACAAACAGGCGTCCGTCCAGTTCCCGGTCGCTTCCGATCTCGTAGGATTCGATGACCGGGTCCAGCCGGTCGGAAGCTTTTTTCTGCCAGACCTTGGACAGGTTTTTTCTGCTCATATCACCTTCCTGCGTGCAGTCGCGTGAAACGGCAATGCGGGTGTCCCGGCCGGTCAGAAACGTCGTACAGGACGCGCAAAACCCGGTTATATTTAAACGGAAAAGGGTAAATTTCGCAAACGGGACGCGGCTGATCCTATTTCATCAGTTCATGCAGGACGGCTTTTTGGGCGTGCAGACGGTTTTCCGCCTGGTCGAATACCGCGGAATGGGGGCCGTCGATCACGTCGGCTGACACCTCTTCCCCCCGGTGCGCCGGCAGGCAATGCAGAAACGTGAAATCCGGTTTTGCGAGCCGGGCAATGTCCGCGTTCACGCAATAACCCTGGAACGCGCGCAGGCGTTTTTCGTTCTCGGACTCCTGGCCCATGGACGTCCAGACGTCCGTATACAGGATGTCCGCGCCCTCAGCGGCCTTACGGGGGTCGGTCGTGACGAGGATTTTTGACCCGGACACCCGCGCGTTTTCTTCCATGACCCGAACCATGCCGGCGTCCATGCGGTATCCTTCCGGTGTCGCAATGGAGAAATCCGCGCCCATTTTGGTGGCCAGAAGCCCGAGGGAGTGGGCCATGTTGTTGCCATCCCCGATAAAACAGAATTTCAGCCCGGAGATTCTGCCCTTCATTTCCCGGATGGTCTGGAAATCCGCCATGGCCTGGCAGGGGTGCAGGGAGTCCGTGAGTCCGTTGATGACCGGTATGGCGGCGGCGCGGGAGAGTTCCTCCACGTCGGACTGCTTATACGTGCGGATCATGATGCCGTCCAGGTAGCGGGACAGGACGCGGGCCGTGTCCGAAATGGGTTCACCCCGGCCAATCTGGATGTCCCGGGAGCTCAAAAAGAGTCCGGAGCCGCCCAGCTCCTGGATGCCCACCTCAAAGGAAACCCGGGTGCGTGTGGAGGACTTTTCGAAAATCATGCCGAGTTTTTTACCCGCCAGCGCACGGGAGTAACGGCCCTTGTTTTTCTTCATGCGGATCGCGAGATCGATCAGCCGTTCGAGCGTTTCGGCGCTGAAATTTTGGGTGTCCAGAAAATCTTTTTGACCCTGTAGCATGGCGAGGCCTCCCAGCCCCTGATTTAAGAACGCAAGGCGATATTGTAAAGGCAGTCCTTTGATAAATAAAGAAATGACTGACTGTCATGACCGTCAGTCTGACAGAATGCCGGACAGAAAGGCGTTCCAGGAGCCCTAAAATTACTCCGTTCGGCCAAAATTCCGATAAATAAAACAGGCGTTTTACGGCTTAAGCGTTCCGGAAAAGTGTCGTTTTTAAAGGTTTTCCGTTATAATATCCCCGCAGGAATCGGGAGGAACAGGGTTCATGGACGGTATTCAATCCGGACAAAAGGCGTTTTTAATCGGGATCGGCGGGATCGGGATGTCGGCGCTGGCCGTTATCCTGAAAAAACGCGGATTTCCCGTTGCCGGATCTGACCGGGCGCAGTCCACCATCACGGCCGGACTTTCCGAACAGGGGATCGAGATCCGTATCGGCCATCAGGCGGCGAACATCACTCCGGACTGCGGTTTTGTGGTTTACACCAACGCCATTTCCGCCGAAAACCCGGAACTGGTCCGGGCGCAGGAACTGGGTCTGCCGCTCTACGAACGGGCGCAGATGCTCGAGATCCTGGCCAGCCCCAAGTTCTCGATCGGCGTGTCCGGTACTCACGGAAAGACCACGACCACCTCCATGGTGTCCCGGATTTTCCTCAAAGCCGGACTGGACCCCACGCTGGCGGTCGGCGGCTTTTTAAGCGAAATCAACGGCTCGGGTTACGAGGGTACGGGAAAATACTTCATTTACGAGGCCTGCGAGGCCTACGCGTCCTTCCTGAAACTGCGGCCCAACATCGCGCTCATGACGAACGTGGACGCGGACCACCTGGACTTCTACGGGGATTTTCAGGCCGTCCAGAAGGCCTTCCGCACGTACATCCGCGAAAACATACCTCCCTACGGGATTCTGATTTACAATGAAGACGATGCGCCCCTGAGGAAGATCGTGGCGGAATGCGCGCCATCCAGGACCATATCGGTCGGCATCCGTTCGCGGGGTTCGGATTACGCGGCGGACAGGATCTGCCTCCGGGATTTTTCTTCCCGGTTCCGCGTGCGTTTCCGCGGCCGGTTTCTGGGGGATTTCGAGGTGAATATTCCCGGACGCCACAACGTGACCAACGCGCTCTTGGCCATCGCGGCGGCCCGCGCGAGCGGGATTTCCCTGCCCGTGATCCGGGAGTCGCTGGCCCAGTTCCGGAATGCGGACCGCCGTTTCCAGCTGAAACTCTCGGCCGCGCACCTGACCGTGATCGACGATTACGCCCATCATCCGGCGGAAATAGACGCGACGCTGTCCGCTGCCCGGAATTTGTCCCAGAAGAAGCGGGCCCAGGTGATCGCCGTGTTTCAACCCCACCTGTATTCCCGCACGCAGCTGCTGTACAAGGATTTTGCCCGTTCGCTGTCCAAGGCGGACCGGGTCGTGCTGACGGACGTTTACGCCGCGCGCGAAACCAACGATCATAACGTGAGTTCCCGGATGATCTACGACGAAGTGGTCAAGATGATCGGGGAGAAAAACGTGGCCTACGCGGACAACCTGGGCGGCGTTCCGGACAAGGTCCGGTCATTTATGAACGGAAACAACATCGTGATCACTCTGGGGGCGGGAGATGTCTGGAAAATATCGGATCTGTTTGCCAACCATCATTAGCCTTCTGCTGACCGCCGCGGCGTTTGCCGCCGGACCGGAAGAAGGGCGGAAAAGCAGTTTGACCGTCAACGGTTACTTTTTCAGGGAATACGGCGTGGATGAGATCGAGGGGTTGCGGTCCAAGGCCGTGGCGGACCTGTTTTACCTGCAGGGCAGCATATCCCGTTCGGTCCAGTATTACGAGATCGCCGCCAGGAAAATCCCGAACGAGGCGGATATCTACCTGCGGCTGGGCGATATCTATAATGAATTGAACGTCCAGACCATGGCTCTTTCCTACTACCGGATGGCCGTGGAGAAGTATGTGCTGCCGGAAAACGCGGGAAAATCGGCCAAGTACCGTTATCTGGCGATGATCCGGCTGGCCAGAACCCTGGAAAACACCCGGACCCTGAACAACGGTCACGAGGAAGCGGATAAAGTCATCGCGATGATCCAGAAAGATCACGAGCAGAACATCAAAAGCCAGTTTCCGGAAGTCTATTCCGAACTCCTGGACGTCAAGTCCTATGTGATCGGAAACGTGATCGTGCCACCCCGATGATCCCCGAGCGCTATTTGACCAGTTTGGCCAGGTTCCTGTTCATCTCTTCGCTGAACGTGCGGTCGTCAATTCCCATCTTGTGCAGTGTGCGCAACAGGCTGACCAGGATGTTCCTGGATTCCCTGCCGATGGACAGGAACAGGATCCCGTAACCGTTTTTGTCCTCTTTCTTGCCCGCGCTGCGCACCACTTTTCCGAAACAGTCCACCTGCTTGTCGGAAAACTTGATTTCCAGCCAGATCTTGGTTCCGATCTCCAGGGGGGTGTCCGTCTGGACAAAACAACCGGATTCGGAGATGTCCAGAATCTGGGATTCCACGATATTCTGGTCCGTATGCAAAGTGGCGGACAGGTTCAATTTGAAACGCGACGGGACTTCCCACCAGCGGATCCGGGGATTGAAATAGGGTGACATGATATGTTTAAGGAAAAGCGGGATGAACACGGCGACGGAAAGAACGTTGAAGGCGATCAGGGCCCAAATTTCGTAATGCGGGTTCCGGATATACGCCACGACGTTAAAAATGAGCAGAAAGAAGGAAAAGCAGATGGAAAGATACCAGGCCCATTTTTTGACGGACAGAATGAGCGCGCCGACCACGGGATAACCCAGAAGAATGACCCAGTCGATCACGCGGAACTTGGACAGGAGCTGGCCGAGAGGTATTCTGTTGAAGAACAGGGACTGGAGTACGTTCCCGATGGGCGCCAGAAACAGGATGACCGAAATGACCAGAATCTCCCAAGGCCGCTTTTTCATAGGATCCTCCAAAAAGACATGTCGTGTGACCGGAATGATTTTAATGAGATGGCCGGATTTGCGCAATATATCAGGACCGCGCGGGCATGAGGGCGTGGTTTGTCAATTTGCGCAAAATGTTATATACTGACCGGGTTTATAAAATGTGTCTGGAGAAGGGAATGAGAGATTATCTGAAGGAGTCTGCGGAAACGCTGGTGCCTTTTTATAAGAAAACGCCCATAGCCGTCCGGAAAGGATACCGGCATTGGGTCTGGGATATCAGGTGGAAAAGGTACCTGGATTTTACCGCCGGCATAGCCGTTGTCAATTTCGGGCACGCCAACCGGAAGATCAACCGGGCCGTTTCCAGGCAGATGTCCAGGATCACCCATATCTCCAACCTTTTTGTGGTGCCCCGGCAGGCGGAATTTGCCCGGCTGATCATGGAACGGGCTTTTCCCGGCAAGGTGTTTTTCTGCAACAGCGGCGCCGAGGCGAACGAAACGGCCCTGAAGATCGCCCGGATTGCGGGTAACCGGGCGCGGGCGGGTCAGAACGTGATCCTCGCGCTCCAGGGCTCGTTCCACGGCAGAACCATTGCCACGATCTCCCTCACGGGCCAGGACAAATACAGGAAAGGTTTCGAACCGCTTCTGCAGAAGATCGAATTCGTGGAACCGAATAACGTGAAGATGCTGCGGAAAAAGATGACCTCCAAAGTTTGCGCGATATTCCTGGAAGCCGTCCAGGGCGAAGGCGGGATTGTCAGGCTGTCAGACGAGTTTGTCGCGGAAGCCGCCGCCGGGGCGAAAAAAAAGGGCGCCCTCCTCGTTTTTGACGAGATCCAGGCCGGAATGGGACGGACGGGCCGGTATTTTGGCTACCAGAATTTCAAAGTCCAGCCGGATATCATCACACTCGCCAAGGCCCTGGGGAACGGTTTTCCCGTGGGCGCTGTCCTGGTCCGGAAATCCATAGCAGACCGGATGCCGGCGGGGATCCACGCGTCCACATTCGGCGGAAATTACGCCGCCTGCGCGGCCGGTATCGCCTCGCTGAAACAATTGGACAAAAAAATGCTCCTGCATATCAGGGACATGTCGGCCTATTTCCGCAAAAAACTGGAAGACATGAAAGCCATTTTCCCGGCCGTGATAGAAGAAAACAGGATCTACGGACTGATGATCGGAATCCAGATCAACAGCCGGTACGATGTCAAGGATCTGATCGGGCGGCTGGTGCAAAAGAGGATTCTGGCGCTCCGGGCGGGCGAAAACGTGCTCCGGCTCATGCCTCCGTTTACCGTCGATCAGAGCGCCATTGACCTTTTCTGCCGGAAGCTGTACGAAGTCCTGAGCGAACTGGGTTAGGACGGGGAGCGCGTATGAAACTCGGTATTTTCGGCTGCGGCAACATGGGAAGCGTTCTCCTGGAAGGCATCTTGAACACGGGGCTGTTTCACGCGGAAGACCTGATCATCTACGACCTGGACCGGAAAAAAGCCGGCCGTTTTCGCGATCAATGGCGGGTTCTCGCGGCCGCGGACGAAAAATACCTGGTCAGCCGGTCCGATTACGTTCTCTTTGCCGTGAAGCCTCAGGATCTGGAAAAACTCCTGAAGGAAATTGAACGGGAAATCAATACTCCCGGGAAGATCGTCATCTCGATCGCGGCGGGAGTCCGCGTCAGCAAATTCCGTCAATATGTCCCGGACAATCCCGTTGTCCGGGCCATGCCCAACACGCCCATGATGATCGGCAAGGGCGCGTGCGGTATTTACTTTGACGGTGCTATTCCGGAAGACCGAAAAAAAACGGTTCTGTCGATTTTCCAGGCGTCGGCTCTTACCGAAGTGGTTCCCAAGGAAGATATGCTGGACGCGGTGACGGGGTTGTCCGGTTCGGGTCCCGCTTACGTTTTTTCTTTCATCAAATCCCTTGCGGACGGAGGCGTCCAGGAAGGCCTGCCGCGCGACGTGGCGGAGAAACTGGCCATTCAGACTGTTCTCGGTTCCTCTGAAATGGCCATGAAAAAGGTCGTTGAGGACGGGTCCAATCTCGAGCAATTGAAAGACATGGTGACTTCTCCCGGCGGGACAACAGCCGCGGGGCTTTATGCCCTGGAACGGGAGCGTTTTCGATACGCGGTCATGAAAGCGGTCAGGGAAGCTTCGCAAAAATCACGCAAACTGGGAGGATCCTCCAAATGAGCCCGCTGCAGACGGTTTTTGTCTTTTTGTCCATCGTTCTGGACGTTTACAATTATATTTTTCTCGCCTACATCATCCTGAGTTTCTTCCCCATCGGAGAGAACAATATCCTGGTCCGCTCCCTGCGGGCCATCTGCGAGCCAGTTTACCGGTTTTTCCTGAGGATTCTCCCGCCCCTTCGCATCAGCATGCTGGACCTGTCACCCATATACGTGTTTGGCGCCATCTGGATCCTGCAATGGGTGTTGCGATATTTGATCCGGGTGTTGAAGTGATTTCAGTCCGTGAAGGTGTCCTGAGGGTCGATGTCCGGGTGAAACCCCGGAGTGCGAAAAACAGCGCTGAATATCTCAGCGGGGACGAGTCTCTGGTTGTCCGTCTGAAGGCCCCGCCCGCGGACGGACGTGCCAACGAAGCTTTGAGGGATTTTCTTTCGGAAATTCTGGACTGTCCACGGAACAGAATCCGGATAGAATCAGGCGCCACGTCCCGAATTAAGCGTATTTCCATACAGGGAATGGAGAAAGAGGCGTTTGTCCTCAGTTTGACCGGCCGGAGTCGCGAACAGGTTAATTAGCGAGCCCGGACATACCGGGTCAATTATTTTTTATATTGCCCCTCCCTATGCCGATGATTGAATGGATAGGGCGCTAAACGGAAGAAAAAACGGGGTGTTTGCGATGGCAGATATCATTAAGCCCCATGCGGATAACGGGAAAATACCGGACCGCCAGCAGCTGACCAATTTTGAAATGATCTCCCTGCAGATCCTGTCCCGCCTCACCATGCAGGACGACATTGACGAGGAAATCATCGACCGCCTGCGTGAAATGGGGCTGGAGTATTACAGCCTCCTCAAGAAATACGAAATCATAGAAGCCCGGGCCAATCTGGACGAAAAGACGACGCTCCTGAAATACAACGAGGTCTTTCTCATCAACATCATCAAGGCGATATCGCGGTACTGGCAGTCCGCCAAAAAGTCGCACGTGATCCCCATTTCCTACCTGAGAATGGATCTGGACGATTTCTCGAAGGTCAACAACCTTTACGGTCACGACATGGGCGACCGGGTGCTGATCGAAGTGGCGTCGCTGCTGAAAAAACTGTCCAGGCCCACGGACTACCTGTTCCGATACGGAGGGGAAGAATTTGATATCGTGCTTCCGGTGACCGACCGTGAGGGCGCGATGATGTATTCGCAGAAGGTGCTGGAAGGCATCCGGGGGATCGCCATCCCGATGCACGACGGAATTTCGGAAATCCGGATCACCGCCAGTATGGGAATCTCCTCTTTTGAGATTGATTTCCAGAAACTGCTGTTGATCGTTCCCGACCAGGTCATGGGGTATTACCGGTCGGCGCAGAAAGAGTCGGATTACGCCTGTTATGAGGCCAAGTACCTGGGGAAAAACCGCTCCTGCGTTTTTGAACCGGGCAAGGACTACGAATCCATCATGCGGGCGTACGGTTCCCGGTAAGCCGGAAACCTAGTCGCCGCTCATCGATTTCCAGTTCATTTTGATCAGGGCCGGAAGCGTTGACGCCATGGGTAGGAGCACGCCGGCCAGAGTCATTCTGGCCAGGAGTTCCGGGGACAGGCGCGTCTGGAGCGTAAAACCCGGGACGATCACCGTTTTCCCGATCGCGGCCGTCAGAACTCCCAGAACGGCCTGACCGGCCAGAGCGCCGCATAAACCCAGCAGCGCGTATTTGATCAGGATGGTCGCCGCGATGAAAAACCGGGATGCGCCCAGCACGCGCAGGATCCGGTAATATTCCATGCGGTCCAGCGTGGCAATGACGGTGGAGAATCCCAGCGCGATCACCGCCAGGGTCAGGATGATCCAGGTCACGGCCCCCAAAAACATCGCTACGCCGCTTTTCAACTGCTGGATTTCCCGGGAAATTGTCTTTTCCGTTTCCACCACGAACCCCATTTTCGAAATGGCCCGGCTGACTCCCAGGAGGCCGTCGTGGCCTCGGACTTCCACCAGGGCGCTCATATACCTGTGCGATCCCCCGGGAGCGCCGCCGAATTTCCCGTTGTAATGCCTCATCGCGGACAAAGGGATGACCAGGCAGATACTGGAAATTTTCCGGGTCACGCCGGCCACAACGGAAGGCTCTGCGAAGAACCCTTCCACGGTTTTGATGGATGATTTGCCGAACAGGATCTCGAATTTCTGGCCTGAGGCGAAGTCGGCCGTGATGCGGGGCAAACCGTTCGGGACGGCCATGCTGTTGTTATAGGCGTCCAGGAGGATTTCCGGCAAAAGGGACGGCAGCGGCATGGACGCGCCCGCCTTCCAGGAGCGCCACAGGCGTCGCTGCTCCGGTTTTTTGATGTCCCCGGAAATATATTCGTAAGGCGCTCCGATGCAGATCAGGTCCGTGCGGTATCTCAGGCCGAAGATGGATATGGTCGCCTGAAGCGGGATCTGGGAAGCCAGCAGGGGGTAAACCGTCCTGACGCCGCGCAGGGCCCGGATGGCTTTCAGACGGGAGTCGTCCAGAACGGTCCCTTCGGGACTGCGGAGGGCGAATCCGAACAGAGCCTGGGGCGCCGGCGAGGGCGTGACCAGGATGGCGTTCGGCGGGATTGCCGTGGAGAATTTGTCGCGGATATAACGGTCCGCGTTCCCCCCGATGATCAGGAGAAAAGCGACAGACAGGAAGGCGACGACGGCCGAACAGAATACGATCAGGGTAATGAGACGGCTGGAGAGCACTTCCTTGGCGGAAAGGATGATCCAGTGGATCATATCCTGACCGCCTCGAGCCGTCCGTTTTTCAGACGGAGGACCCTGTCGGAGTGGCGGAACAGGTAGTCCTGGTGGGTCACGGCTATGATCGTGAATCCTTGTTTTGTCAGCCGGGACAGGATCCGGCCGATTTCCAGGGAGGTTTCGCGGTCCAGATTGGCCGTCGGTTCGTCCGCGAGGATGATGTCCGGGCGGTTCACCATGGCCCTCGCGATGGCGGCCCGCTGTTTCTGTCCGCCGGAAAGAACGCCGGCTTTCATATGACGGAGACGGTCAATCCCCAGCTCTTTTAATAACCGGAGGGCGTCCGACCGGGTATGGGGTCCCACTTTTCCCCGGATTCGGGCTGGCAGGAGCACGTTGGACAGGACGGATTCATCCGGAAGAAGACGGAATGTCTGGAAAATATAGCCGAAACGGCGGTTGCGGACCCGCGAGGAAAAAACGTCCCAGAACCTGTGAATGCGTTTCCCGAACAGCCGGACTGTTCCGCCTTCCGCCCGCACGATACCCGCAATGATGTTCAGAAGCGTCGATTTACCGCAGCCGGACTGGCCCGTGATGGACACCAGTTCCCCGCGTCGCACGGAAAGATTCAGCCGGTTCAGGACGCTTGTTTTACGGCCGCCGATACGGAAGGATTTGCTGATTCCGGAGAGTTCCAAAGCGGGCAGTTGTTCCGTTCTCATAAAGCCGCCTGGATCCGGTTGAACAACAGGCCGGGCAGGGTGTCCAGATCCTGTCCGCTCAACTGACGGGTCTGAACGGCGGGGTGGATGATTACTTTGATCCTTGCCGGACGGATCCGGTAATGTTCCTCGAATATCCGGTAGGTGCCGTCCAGAGTGACTGGCAGAATCGGGACCTGGGCGCGGACCGCGAGTTTCAGGCTGCCCGGTTTGAACGGTTTCATGGGCCCGCCCTTGCTTCGGGTGCCTTCGGGAAAAATCACCATCGAATATCCTTTTTTCAGGTTGCGGACCCCCCGGTCTATGGCGCGGGCGGATTTGCGCATGTTCTTCCGGTCTATGAACACGCAGCGGAGGATCAGCATCCAGAGATTCATGATGGGCAGGATGGCCAGTTCTTTTTTTGCGATAAAGCCGATCTGGCGCGGAATGACGGCCAGGATGGCCAGGATATCCAGCTGGCTCTGGTGGTTCGCGATCACGACAACGTTGGAGTCGGGAATATTCTGTAGTCCCGTCACGTCCAGCCGGGAACCCGTGCCCCGGATCATCAGGCGGGCCCAGATCCGGGACGCTTTCTGCATGAAGGCCATCCTCACCCGTCTCAGCGGGATCACGGTCAATACGAGCCACGGCACCAGGAGCAAAAGCGACAACACCAGGCTCAGTCCGATGAAAACCGCAAAGAAAACAGTCCGGGCCAAAAGGTCCTCCGAAAAAAGGCCGGCGGAACCGCCGGAAACAGTATTATAAAATCCGCAAAACGGTTCGGCAACCTTTATTCCGGTGTTTCCCGCACTTCCAGCAGCTCATCCCAGCTGGTCGTGTAGCGGCGGGAGAGGTTTTCCCGGCGCATGATCCAGACCGGGAGTCCCGCGCCGGACCGGGCGAACCGGACCATTTCCCGCCCCCATTTCGCGTTGATCGCGTCCACGGTTTTCATCAGGTCGGATTTTTCGCGGTCCACGGCCGGATCGGCGAACAGTTCCCCGGGCGATCCGTCGGCGTTAACGGTATCCGACAGGACAATTCCGGCTTTCTTGTAGCGGAATCCGTTCCGGTAGATTGTCCGCAACAGACCCACGGCGGCCGAGATCAGGTCCGGAGTGGAATCCGTGGGCCGAGGCAGACGCCGGACGGCGGAATTAAAATACTGCGGTTCCGATCCCCTGAGAAAGCGGTTGGTGTGGATGAACACCTGGATCACGGACGCCAGCGAACCCTGGCGACGAAGTTTTTCCGCCGCGCGTGTCACATAGAGGGATACCGCCTCAGACAGGTGGGCGAAGGACTCCACGGGTTTCCCGAACGACCGGGAGCTGATGATTTCCCGCCGCGGGCCGGGCAGGTTTTCCAGGGGGAAGCAGGAGACACCGCGGAGTTCCCAGACTGTCCGGAGGCCCGTGACGCCGCCCAGGAATTTTCTGGCGAACGCGTCCGGAACATTTTTCAGGTCCAGTGCGGTATGGATTTTCTGGTTGTGCAGGAACAGGCCCTTTTTCGGGCCAATGCCCCAGATGTCCTCCACCGACACACGGGCCAGGAATTCATCCAGGTCCGGCCGGGCGGTCAGGTCCAGTACGGACCGGAAGGATGCGTTTTTTTTGGCGATCCGGTTCGCGACCTTGGCGAGCGTCTTGGTGCGGGCAACGCCCACGGAAACGGGGATCCCGGTCCATTTGCGGACCTTACGGCGGATGCGCCGCCCCAGTTCCGTCAGGTCCTTGCGGTAGCCGTCCAGGCTGAGGAAGATCTCGTCGATCGAGTAAATTTCATAGTCCGGGGAAAATTCCGAAACGACGCTCATGACCCGGCCGGACATGTCCCCGTACAGGGCGTAATTGGATGACAGGACTTGGATGCCGTTTTTCCGGATCAGCTCCTTCAGTGTGAACACCGGCGTGCCGACCTGGATCCCGAGCGCTTTCGCCTCGTTGGAGAGGGCGACAGCGCAGCCGTCGTTGTTGGACAGGATGACGACGGGTTTTCCCTCCAGTTGGGGATCAAAAACCCGCTCGCAGGACGCGTAAAAGTTGTTGCAATCCACGAGGGCGAAAATCGGCTCCGGGCGCCTGCTCATGGCCGGCCTAGAAGAGGAGATTTTTCACAACCGGCTCGATCAAACCGGGGTGGTTGCTCGCGGGACTATTGACCTCGGCAGACACCTCGTGACACGTCATGAGCTCCGGCTCTAAGGGCCGGAGGATGCTCCCGATCCGGTCGCGGTCAAATTCGCGGTTGTTCAGCCAGAGGTTCCAGGATTCCTTGGGTACGATGACGGGCATGCGGTCGTGGACCGGCATGACCAGCGTGTTCGCGACGGTTGTAATGAGGGTGCAGGTGGAAAGGGGGCCGCGGCCTTCCTCCGGAGCGTTCCAAAGCCCCGCGATGGCGAAGGGTTTTCCGTTTTTCTGTCGGAAATAATAGGGCGTTTTTCCGCGTTCCGTTTTTTTCCACTCGTAAAATCCGTCGGCAATCACGAGACACCGTCTCTGGCGGAACAGCCGGTCAAAAGTCTTTTTTTCCCGGAGCGTTTCCGAGCGCACGTTGATGAGTTTGAAACCGGGTTTTTTAACGGACCATTCCGTCACCAGGCCCCACTGGAACGGTTTGAGCCTGCGCGTGTCTTCGTCCACGACGGCGGCCACGGTCTGCCCGGGACTGACGTTATAATTGAAGGGCAGGTCGTCGGGGACGTCCTTTTCACGGATCTCGAATTCGTCGCGGATTTCCAGAAAGTCCCTGATGGAAAACTGCGCGAACCGCCCGCACATGTCACTTCACCTCATGGATGACGCTGGTCACCACGCCCCACACCTCGAACTGAGTGTCTTCCGTAACCGGGATCTCGGGATAATTGTCGTTTTCCGGGACCAGGAACACCTTGCCCTTGCGGAGCGCGAACCGCTTGACCGTGAATTCGCCGTTCACCACGGCCAGGACGATCCGGTTGTGCGAAGGTTCCAGGGAACGGTCCACCACGATCAGGTCGCCTGAATTGATCCCCGCGTTGACCATGGAATCCCCGATCACGCGCACAAAAAAGGTGGCGGCCGGGTGGCGTACCAGGTATTCGTTCAAGTCCAGTTTTTTGTCGATGTAGTCGTCAGCGGGGGAGGGAAACCCGGCCGAGATGCGGGACACGACCTCCGGCAGGGCCATGGGACCATTGGATTCCGGCAGGTAAATCTGGTCCACGTTGTCGCCGCGCCGCTTTTTCTTCATCGGAATTCTCCTGCGGTTTATTATAAGAAGGAGAAGGCGTTCCGGCAATGAGAGGGGGATGGGTGGATAGGGGGATTTCGGGCTGGAGGGATTTGAACCCTCGGCCTCTTGGTCCCGAACCAAGCGCGCTACCAAACTGCGCTACAGCCCGCTGGGGAAAAAAACCCTGACGGCGGCGCAACCTGCGCGTCAGGGCCGAATCATTTTAAAGGAAGCGCCAACCCCTGTCAAATCAGGGGTTTTTCGCGTTTTTAAAAATTAAACGACCGGACTGTAACCGGATGCCGGATGCAACGGTATATTTCCTGAAATGGCAATAAACACTTGGAGGATAAAAAATGAAAGGAATTTCTCGCATCTTGACGGGTCTCATTCTGGCGCTGGCAGTCTTCAGTTCCTGCGAAAGAAGCCCTGAAACCACGGACAATCTGGTTTCAACGGAATTTGCTGAAAGCCTGGCCAATCCGGAAAACGGAGTGCTGACGGAAGTGTCCGGTAACCTGGGCATGATGGGCGGAGGGGACATGACCAACGTGGCCGTGTCCAACAACGGCACGATCACCATTACGTTGTCCAACGTGCTGGGGCCGGGGTTTAGCTGGGATGCCGCCACAAACGGATACCGGAAAAATGGCGTGAACGTCACTGTTTCGGCCGGGAACTGGGCGGGAGTGGTCTCGTCTTACGACGTTCTGGTCCGGTTCTATGAAAGCACGGATGGCTCGGGGACGGGCGTCCAGCTGACGGACCCGAAAACTCTGGCGAGCAACGGAAACGTTCATTCCATCCGTTACGGCAGGGTTTACAGCGGGGTGATCACCAACACGGCCCGGAACATCGTCCGGCAGGTGAACGTGACGACGGAACTCCTGATCACGGGCGTGAACGACGGGACCAACGGCGTATTCGTGACGGGCAACCGGAACGAGTCCGTTCAGGTTACGGCCGGCGTCCGGACGGGAAACTGGACGCTGACCGCTTCGTTCGCGAACGTAGCCGCCTACCGGGAATTCATCGACAGCGGCTGGATGACCACCTACCAGGGGACGGCGGACCTGGCCTTCAACGGAAGCTGGACGGGTCCCCGCGGCACCAGAACGGTCAGCACTGCGGCTACGGTCACGTTTAACCGCCAGAGGACGGTCACCATTAACGCGGACGGGACGGCCGTGATGGTGGATACCCGCAACGGACAGACCCAATAAGACCGATTTCCCAAGCCAACCAGGCCCCTGTTCCCGCTTCGGCGGAGGCAGGGGCCTTTTTTTTATGATACGGATCAGGGATGACGGAACGGATCAGGCGGTGCGGCCCAATAGACGATTCACGAACTTGTGCCATCCCGATTCCGCGCCCGGAATTTCCAGGTTCATGAGCCGGCGGGCTATATGATTGACGCACAGGGAAACGTTCGCCGTGGGGTAGAGATGGACAAAAGGCGTCTGTCTTTTCACGGCTTCCGATACGATCGGGTCCTCGTAGATAAAGCCGAGGTTTTCGATCCGCGTGTTCAGGAACTGGCCGCAGATCTCTATGATTTTCCGGGTGACCTTGTTGGCTTCGGCGGGGTTTTTCGCGCGGTTTAAAACCAGCTTGATGCTCTGGCCCTCGGATTCGGTCACGATGGCCTTGATGATGCCGTACGCGTCGGTGATGGATGTCGGCTCCGGCGTGGTGATCACGATGGTTTCGTGGGCCGCCAGGACAAAATCGATCACGTTGCGGGATATGCCGGCCGACGTGTCGATGATGATGTAGTCCGCGTCGCTGATGTCTTTCATGGCCTCGATCAGGTTTTCCTTTTCCTCGTCTTTGATGTTGGCCAGCTGGGTGAAGCCGGACGCCCCGGCGATGATCTCCACTCCATAATCCGTCTTGTACACGATCTCCTTCATTTTCTTGGAGCCCTTGAGTACGTGCATGAGGGTCAGTTTGGGAATGGAGCCGATCAGGACGTGGATGTTGGCCAGCCCCAGGTCGGCGTCGAACACGATCACTTTCTTGGGGGAGTCGTGCATGCGGGCCAGGCTGATGCCCAGGTTCAGGGAAAAACTGGATTTTCCCACCCCGCCCTTGCCGGACGTGATGGAGATGATTTTCGTGTTGGTCTGGGGGATCATACCCATCATGCGGCGGAGTCCTTCCGCCTGGTCCGGTCCGAGCAAAGTGGACATATGAAAACCTTTCCCGATTATCAACGCGCCGACGGACGTTTTATTTCAGGGCGTCGGAAATCATCTTGTCGATATTCGCGATCTCGAAATCCTGGGGGACTTCCTGCCCCACGGTCACAAACGACAGGGGTTTCTGCGTGAGGTAGGAGACCGAGAGGATGGACCCCAGGCTGTCCGTTTCGTCCCGTTTGGTGGCCAGGATATGGGAGAAATCCAGCAGGGAATAGCTGTTCACGATCAGGTCCAGGTCCCGCGGTTTGGTCGTGAAGCTGACCACCAGGTGCACGTCAAACGGGGCGCCGCTTTTCTTCAGCCAGTCCGACAATTCCTTGATCACGATCGTGTCCTTGGGACTTTTCCCGGCCGTGTCGATGAACGTGAAATCACACTCGGTTTTTTCCAGCAGTTCGTTGAACTGGTCCTGCTTGCTGATGGGGTGAAAGGGGGCTTTCATCAGGTCCGCATAGGTCTTGAGCTGGGAATCCGCGCCCACCTTGTAGCGGTCAATGGAAATAAAACGGAGTTTTTTCTGGCGGATCATGGCCACGTGGGCGGCCATCTTGATGATGGTGACCGTTTTGCCCACACCGGTCGGCCCGGCGAAAAGGATGTTCCGTCCGCAGCCGTAATTTTCAATGTTGATGTCCTCGCGAGGGATGCTGCTTTTCAGGAAATCACGGACGGTGGTCAGGACCTGGGATTTGTCTATCAGGACGTCGTTCTTCTGCTGTTTGAGATGTTCGCAAACGTCCTTGACGAGGGTGGGGTGGAATTCCCGTTCGCGCAGGAATTCGGCGGCCCACTCAATGTTCTTCTGGGAAATTTCAATATCCTGGATGATCTTGGTCTTGTTGCGAAGGCCTTCGTTCACCTCGTTGCGGAGAATGGCTTCCTTCATCTGTTCCATCTGTTCCTGGATGAAGGACTGGATTTTTTTCATGTCGGATTCCAGCGCCTGGACTTTCTGGTCAATGGCGGGGGATTTCTCCAGAAGTGCCTGCGCGGTCGCGGCGGTGCGGACGGGGGCTCTCATTTCGGAAGGGGCGGTGGAGGGAGCGGGGGTTTCGCACGGAGCGGAGCGGAACAGGTCGTCTCCCTGCTGGTCGGAACGCCTGGCGGAGGAACGTTTCTGGCGTTCGATGATCCGGCCGTCGTCAATGCAGGCCGTGGCGACCCAGACCGTTTCCTTGCGGAGCCCGAACCATTTCGGTTTGTCCACCGAATAGGTGCGGATGAGCATGGTCTCCTTGACGCGGTTCTCGGATCGCGCGTGCATGAACATTTTGTCCACGGCTTCGCTTTTGGACCGGCCCTCGTAACTCGCGTAACGCATGAAAACCCTCCCATCCCGCGTCCACTGTGATTATTTTAGCACTTTTTGAATGGAGACGCAACAGTTTTTTGACGATTGGCGCGGAATAATTTCACCGCGGCGGTAATTTTAATTTTTATCCGGACGGACTTCCTCAGTTCACGCTGATGATGCCCAACTGGTCCATGGAATATTCCGGCGGCATTTCGGTATAGGAGATGACGCCGATGTTGGGGAAAGAGCGCTCGGTCAGTTCGCGGACCAGCCGCCGCACTTTCTGCGAAGAAAGAATGACGGGCTGGACTCCGTTTTTCACGGCTGTCTCGATCTGTTTGGTGGCTTCCTGGATGAATTTGCTGGCCGTATCCGGCGACAGCGTGGACACCATGCCCTGGGGGGTGTCCTGAAGCGTCTCGAACAGCAGTTCCTCCAGTTCGGGGTCCACGATGATGGCCTTGAGCGTGCGGGAATCGTCCGCGTAGGCGGAAACGATCTGCTTGCCCAGCGCCTGACGCACGTATTCCGTGACCAGGTCGATGTTTTTGGCCGTGCCGGTATAGTCCGAAACCGTTTCCAGGATGGTCAGCATGTTCCGGATCTTGACTCCTTCCTTCAGGAGGTTTTGTAATATTTTCTGCAGTTCGCCGATGTTGGAGTGTTTCAGGACCTCCTCCACGACCACCGGGTATTCCTTCTGGATGGCGTCCAGCATGCTTTTCACGTCCTGGCGGGACAATAGCTCCGAGGCGTTCCGCTTGAGGATTTCAGTCAGGTGGGTGGCCACGACCGATGGCGGGTCGAAGATGTCGAAGCCCAGGGATTCGGCCTTGGCGCGCTCGTCGTTCGTGATCCATTTGGCGTCCAGGTTGAAGGCCGGTTCCTTGACGTCGATGCCCTCGATCTGTTTGATGTCCAGTTTGGGGTTCATGGCCAGGAAACGGTTCACGAACACTTTACCCCGGGCAATTTCGCTCCCTCGCATTTTGATGATGTATTCCGATGCGTCTATGCCCACGTTGTCGATGATGCGGATGGGCGGGACAAGGATCCCCAGGTCCAGACCGATCCGTCTGCGGATCATCTTGATGCGGTCCAGCAGGTCGCCGCCCTGTTCCCGGTCCACCAGAGGAATCAGGTTATAGCCGATCTCCAGGTTCATGGGATCGATGCGGACAATGTCCTCGAGGGTGGTGGCGGTTTCAGTGGTGGCCTTGCTCTTCGTGGCTTCCAGCGTTTTCTGCTCGGTTGCCGCTTTGGCGGCCTGCATCATGAGCCAGCCTATGCCGATGAACATCCCGCCCAGCAGCAGGTTGATCACGGTCGGGAACCCGGGCAGAAAGCCCATGATGGTGATCGTGCCGCCCGCGATGAACAGAACCTTGGGGGCGGCGCCCACCTGCATGACAATGTCCCGTCCGAATTTCTCGCGGGAGGCCGTGCGGGTGATGATGATGCCGGTGGCGGTGGCGATGAGAAGCGACGGGATCTGGGACACCAGACCGTCCCCCACCGTGAGCAGGGTATAGGTCTGCGCCGCCTCGGCGGGAGTTTCTCCGCGAATCACGATACCCGTGATCAGGCCCACGACGATGTTGACGATGGTGACGACAAACGCCACCTTGACGTTGCCGGAAACGAATTTGGTGGAACCGTCCATGGCCCCGTAGAAATCCGTTTCCAGGCGCAGCTCGTCCCGGCGCCGCCGGGCTTCGTCCTCGTTGATGAGCCCCGCGTTCAGGTCCTCGTTGATGGTGAGCTGCTTGCCGGGCAGGGCGTCCAGGGTAAACCGGGCCGCCACTTCCGCCACGCGGGCGGCGCCTTTGGTGATGACGAGAAACTGGATGGCCAAAAGAACCACGAAGATCGTGATGCCCACGATGTAGTTGCCGCCCACCACGAACTGCCCGAACGCGCGCACAATCTGCACGCTGAAAGAAGCGCCCTGCGTGAGGATCTGGCGCGTGGTGGAGACGTTCAGCGCCAGCCCGAAAATGGTCGTGAGAAGGATCAGGGACGGGAAGGCGGAAAATTCTGCCGGCTTTTTCACGTACATGGTGCTCAGGATGATCATCATGGCCACGGCCAGGTTCAGGACCAGGAGGATGTCCAGAACGAACGCCGGAAGGGGGATGATGAGCATCAGGACCACCACGATCAGGGCGATGGCCACGAAAATATCCATGTTGTCCCGCAGGGACAGAAGGGTCTTGTTCTGAGGCGCCGCCATAATTCAGTCCTCCTGCGTTGATGTGCCGGTCAGGCCGCCACGCTTTTGCGGATGTCGTACACCAGTTTCAGAATGTTGGCCACGACCATGTACAGTTCTGTCGGGATTTCCTGTCCCACGTCCACGCGTTTGTAGATTTCCCTGGCCAGCGGCTTGTTTTCCGTCACGAACACGTTGTTTTCACGGGCCACATCCTTGATCCTCTGGGCAAAAAGGCCCTCGCCCTTGGCGATCACGGTCGGGGCCTTCATGAAGACGGGTTCGTATTTGAGCGCGACGGCAATATGGGTCGGGTTGGTGATCACCACATCCGCCTTGGGCACTTCCTGGAGCATCCGCCGGCTCATGAGACGGCGCTGCATTTCCCGGATCTTGGCCTTGATCTCGGGATCACCCTCCATTTCCTTGTATTCCTGCTTGATTTCCTGCTTGGTCATTTTGAGGGATTCCTTGAAGATCCATCTCTGGAACGCGTAGTCCCCGATGGCGAACAGAAGGATCAGCACCCCGGCGAAACTGACCGTCTGGAACACGATGCTCCAGACCAGCCGGAAGGCCGGCACCACGCCCATGAGGGACAGATTGATCAGTTCGGCCAGCCGGCTGTTGATGACCAGGAACGCGATGAAGAACACGCCCACGACCTTGGCGACGCTCTTGAGCAGGTTGAAGGCCGCCTCCCGGGACAAAAACATCTTGGCCAGGTTCTGTCCGATCTTGGTGAACACGCGGGAGAAATCGAAACTGATCCGTTTGGCGGAAAAGACGAATCCGCCCTGGATGAGATTGCCCACGACGGACGCCACCAGACCCACGGCCATCACGGGCAGAACGCCGGCGGCCGAGAGCCAGAGCATGTCGATAAAGAACGGCATCACGCTTCCCGGAGAGACCTTGATGGTCAGGATGTTTTCCAGGTAGTAGCGCATGATCCGGAGAAGGGATTCGAACAGAAAAGCGCCGATCAGCGATACGGTCCAAAACCCGGCCAGAAACACGATGATGCCCGTGAGTTCCTGGGACCTCGGGACCTGGCCTTCTTCCCGGGCCTTTCGCCTTTTGTATTCGGTCGGCTCTTCCGTGCGGCCTTCGTCCTCGGCGGCAAAAAGCTGCAGGTCAAACCGGAAGGAGAGGATGTCCGCGGGATTTTTGAGGGGCAACAGCCCCGGGATGTCCAGTATTTCCGTATTCATCCTGTCCTCACGCCGGCCGCATCATGCGGACCCATTCGCCCGCGTTCTGGATGAGCTGCCGGATAATTCCGTCGCCCAGGCTGACCAGGGCCGGCAGGATCAGCCAGATGGCGGCAAAACCCACGATCAGCTTGAGGTTGAACCCCATGATCATCACGTTGAACTGCGGTGCCACGCGCGACAGGATGCCCATGGCCACGTCCAGGACAATCGTGATCCCGATAATGGGCAGTGCGATCCGGAGGGCGATTTCGATCATGGAAACGATGCCGGCCAGAAAACCCTTCATCATCAGCCCGAAAGTCGCGGCGCGGAGCACGTCCACGGAACGGAAACTGTCCATGACCAGCTGCAGCATGTAAACGTGTCCGTCCACCCGGATCAGGAGCAACAGGATCAGGATCCCGAGAATGTTGCCTAGCGCGGGCACCTGGGTGTCGGAAATCGGGTCAAGCACTTCGTTCATTCCCATGCCCATCTGGAGGGAAAATACTTGCGCCGAGACCTGAAAGGCCTGGATGATGACATTCAGAAAAAAACCGATCCCGAGCCCGGTCAGGAAATTGGACGCGACCTTCACGCCGTAGTCCGCCAGGTCCGCCGGGACGATGATTTTCAGTCCGATCACCAGGGGTACGGCCAGCAGGCTGGTGAAAAAACCCAGGGCCATGCGGACACGGACGGGCATGGCGGCGCCGGAAAAAAAAGGCGCCGTCGTGAACAGGCCCATCAACCTGGCAAAGACCAGGAAGAAGATCTGGAACGTGTCCGTGAAGTATTCCAGCATGCGTTCTCCGAACGGTTACAGTTTGGTCCGCGCGATCAGGTCAAACAGGTTGCGGGTAAAGTCGATCATGCTGTTGGCCAGGAGCGGCCCGATCACCACCATCAGGACCAGGATCACGATCATTTTGGGCACGAACGTCAGCGTCTGTTCCTGGATGGACGTGGTGGCCTGGAAAATACTGATGATGAGCCCCACGATCATGGCTCCGCCCAAAAGCGGAACGCTGATGACCAGAATCTGGTAGAGCGTCTGGTTCATGATGGAGAGGATCAAACCCTGGCTCATGGATTACACTCCGCGCTAGGTCCGGAAACTGAGGATCAGTTTTTCCACCAGCAGGTCCCAGCCGTCCACCAGGAAGAAGAGCAGGATCTTGAGCGGGAAGGAAATCATGATGGGCGGCAGCATGAGCATGCCCATGGACATCAGGACGCTGGCCACGACCACGTCTATGATCGTGAACGGGATCAGGATCAACATGCCCATGAAAAAAGACAGCGTCAGTTCGTTCATGATGAAAGCGGGGATCAGGACGTAAATGGGCACGTCGTCCGGGGTTCTGGGGCGTTCCAGATTGGCCATTTTCACGAAGCGGTAGATGTAGCGTTCCGCCGTCTGACGGAGCATGAAATCCCGGACGGGTTTTTCCGCGCGTTTGTATCCTTCCGCGAGCGCGAGTTTGCCGTCCAGGTAGGGCCGTACCCCGTCTGAATACGCCTTGGAGAAGGTGGGGAACATGACAAACAGACTGATAAACAGGGCCAGGCTGACAACGACCTGGTTGGGCGGAATGTTCTGGGTGGCCAGACCGCGGCTGACAAAAGCCAGAACGATGTAGATCCGGACAAAGCTGGTCAGGACGATCAGGAGCGTCGGGGCCAGGGAGATAATGGTGATGAGAAAGAGGATCTGGAGAGAAAGGGCTACCTGTCGTGGAGTTCGGGCTTCCTGGATGTTGAAATTGATCGAAGGAACCGGGATATTCCCGCCGCCGGTCTGTTGCGACCAGACCGGCGCGGCGAATATCGAAAGCGTGAGAATAAAAAGCACCAACTTTTTATTCACGTTTTCCCCTCCGAGTTCTGCAAGACCCGTTTTAAGCACAATAACGCACAAAATGTGCGAAAAAGCCGGTTTAGTAGCAGAATTATTACTACTATTTTCTTTAACTGATTATCACTCAATCTCCTTCAAAATGCAAGAGTTTTCGGGATATATTTTTATTTATACATGGTGATCGAGGTCCGCGAAAAAGACCGGTTTGACGCTTTTTCTTCCTTGTTTTATCATGTGTTTCCCCCGTTCGGAGGGGAATACGATACGGAGCCAGGTTTCATGGCGAAAACGGCCGGAAATGACCGCTTGAAAATTCTTTTCATTTCTTCCGAGTGCGTCCCGTTCGCGAAAACGGGCGGGCTGGGGGACGTGGTCGGATCGCTGCCCATAGCGCTGAAACAACTGGGTCATGACGTGCGGGTGGTTATCCCGAAATACGGTTTTATCGATGCCGTCAAGCACGGTGTCCGGCACGAGTTCGGGCCCATGGGCGTCTGGATGGGCAACACCGAGGAATGGTGCAACGTGCATATGTCGTCCATTGGCGGTGACGCAGGCGTTCCCGTTTATTTGATCGAATTCAACCTGTTCTTCGAGCGCGGCGGGATTTATCACGACTCCGATTTCAACGACTATCTGGATAATCCCCGCCGTTTTGCCTTCCTGTCCCGCGCGGCGCTTCAGCTCTGCGCGGACATGAAATTCAAACCCGACATAGTTCACGTGCACGACTGGCAGTCGGCCTTGGCGCCGGCCTATCTGAAAATCTGGCATTGGGACCATCCCGTCCTGGGTAACGCGGCCAGCGTGCTGACCATCCACAACATCGTTTATCAGGGCATTTATCCCCGCACGCATTACAATTACATCGGGCTGGGATGGCAGAATTTTACCTGGGACAAGTTGGAATGTTTCGGGGAGATCAATTTTCTCAAAGGCGGCGTCGTGTACGCGGACATGGTCAACACGGTGAGCCCCGGTTACGCCCGGGAGACCCTGACTCCCGAAGGTGGATGCGGCTTGGCGCCCTATCTCAACGACATCCGGGACCGGTATACCGGGATCCTGAACGGGGCGGATTATCACGAATGGGATCCGGAGACCGACAAACTGATCCCGTCGCGCTTTTCGGCCGGCGATCTCTCGGGCAAGCGCGAATGCAAGCGGGCGCTTCAGAAGCGGATGGACCTGGTCCAGGACCCGGATATCCCCGTGATCGGCGTGATCAGCCGGTTCGTGTCCCAGAAAGGTCTGGAACTCCTGGCGAAGCGGATTGAAAAAATTGTGTACGACATGAAAGTCCAGTTCGCGATCCTGGGAGCGGGGGACAAGGGCCTGGAATGGTTTTTCGGCGGACTGCCCGCGCGTCACGGCGGCCGGATCGGCGCTTTTATCGGTTACAACAACGAGCTGTCGCACCTGATCACGGCGGGCAGCGATTTCTTTCTCATGCCGTCGCTGTACGAACCCTGCGGACTCACCCAGCTCCACGCCATGAAGTACGGGACCCTGCCCATCGTGAGAGCGACCGGCGGGCTGGATGATACGGTTGTAAACTATGACGAAAAAACGGGCGAGGGTACCGGTTTCAAGTTCTGGGAACCCAGCGACCACGCCGTTTATTACGCAGCGGGCTGGGCGGTGAGCACCTATTACGACCGGAAACCCCATATGCAGAAACTCGTTCAGAACGCCATGGCCCAGGATTATTCCTGGGAAAAAAGCGCGAAGGAATATGAAAAGCTTTACGACAAGGCGATCCGGAGGAAGAAGAGTCTTTAGGATTTAGGGATCAGGGGCTAGGATTTAGTATGGAAGTATTGGGTGATGAGTTGAAAATAATAAAGCTGAACCCAAAATCCTAGAGCCTAGTACCTAGATCCTGAACCCTAAACCCTAACTCCTAGACCCTAAACATACTCCACTTCCACCCTCTCCTTTCTCATCTCCACCCGAAGCCAGGCCCCGAGTTCCGTCAGGATCCGTCCCCGTTCGTTGTCCAGGCCTCGGGCTTTGACCTCCAGGTCCCGAAGACAGCCTTCGAAAATGGCCTTGTGCCGGTCTTTGCCGCTGGCATAGTAAGTGAAGAGCTGGCGGGCGGCCGAGATAAAGACATTGTGCGCGTAATAAACCCTGCCGATATGCCGCCACTTGGGAAAATCCCGGTAATAACCGTCACGATATCGGGTGAGGATTTCTGTCAGGACCGGTTTGTAGGATTCCGAAACCGCAATCATCCTGTCCAGGGCGCGCCCGGCGTCATCGCTGAAAATCTTGAAGGCGAACATGGCCAAGTCCTGGAGCACGGCCTCCCGGGGGGTGCGCGGTGATTCCCGCGCCGGCTGTTTCGAGATGCGCGAGAGTTCGTCTGGATTCCTCAGGATCTTCAGCGCGTCTTCGTATTCGGCCCTGAGGCGGATGAACTCGTCCCCCTTTTTGTTCGTCAGGTCCGGGTGGGTCTGTTTGGAGAGCTCGCGGTAAACCTGCTTGAGGCGCTTGACGGTGAGGTTTTTTTCGGCTGTCAGGCGTGAGATGAGCGAGTTCATGGATAAATCATAATGCGGGCGGAGTTAAATTTCAACGCTTGAGAAACACCCTGCGCAATGGCCAGATGAGCGATCCCGCGGAACCGGCGGTAACAGTCTCGGGATTATTGAAACATCCACACCGCCGCCCCGGCCGATGCGAGGGCCAAGTAAGGGGTGATCCGGTGGAGGATCAGCACCGCCGGAACGGTGTCCTTCAGGGCGCTCTGCAGGGCCCCGGTCACGAAAGCGGCCGCAAAACAGGCGCAACCGGTCATGATCGCGGCCGTTTTCAGGGCGTCCATGCCGTCTTTTTTCAGGATGCCCGCAATCAGGATCCCGCCCAGGATTCCGGCCGCCACGGACAGGATTTTATGAAACGCGAGCGGAACGCCCGGGTAGGGTTTTCCC
>CAYMRH010000011.1:0-20373 GCA_964392785.1 uncultured Brevinematales bacterium | reverse complement strand
CCCATACGGGAAGTGACAAAACCCAGAAGCATTTTCAGCGCGAAAGTTATGCCCAGAAGAACGGTTGTTACGCCTGTCTTCATGGCCGGCACACCTCCTGACTGATGATAAAGAACCCTTGACAAAAATCAAGCGGCGGAGTATTCTAAATGCAAGTAATTTGCATTTGGAGGACGGCATGTTCCGTTTGACGACCCTGGTATTGGCTGTTCTGTTCCCGGTTTTCCTGCTGTCCTGCGCGCCCCGGAGCGGGAGCGGCGGATCAAGCGAAGTCCTGACTTCGTTTTTCCCCATGCAGGTCTTTACGATGAACGTGACCCGGGGGATTCCGGAGCTGGCCCCCGTTCTCATGATACCCCCGGCATTGGGCTGTCCCCACGATTACACCCTGACCACGGGCGACATGGAAAAGATCCGGAAAGCCCGCATTTTGGTCGTGAACGGGATCATGGAAGAGTTTCTTCTGCCGGAAAAAATCAGGAGCGTGAATTCCAACTTGACGGTCATCAACTCCGGGCGGAATGTTGACCTGATCAAGGAGCACGATGAACACGGCCATAAAAATCATCATCATCAGTATAATCCTCACCTTTGGGTTTCTCCATTTGTTGCGGCGCAACAGGTGCGTGCGGTAGGCCGTGAGCTGGCGGCGGTTTATCCCCGTCATTCGCGGGTTTTGTTACGGAACGCCGATGAATACGCGCGCAAACTGGAAGCGCTGGGACGGGAGATGAAAGCCGCCGTTTCGAAAATGCCGAACAGAAAAATCATGACCTTCCACAACGCTTTCGATTATCTGGCCCGGGACATCGGTCTGGAAGTGATCGGCGTGCTGGAAGTGGAGCCCGGAGTCAACCCCGGCCCCCGGCATCTCAAAAATATGGCCGACCTGGCAAGGAAGCACGGACTCAAGGCGGTTTTTGCCGAAACGCAGTATCCCCAGGACGTGGCCGATCTGGTGGCGCGGGAAGCGGGCATCAGGATCGCCGTGCTGGACCCGGCTTCGAGCGGGGACAGCGCGAATGTTGACGCCTATGAGACGGTCATGAGAGGCAATCTGGCCGTTCTGACTGGGGCGCTAAAACAATGAGCCAAACACCTCTGATTCGGGTGACGGGCCTGACGGTCCGTATGGGAGATACGCTCATCCTGGACAACCTGACTTTCGACATTGAAACAGGAACCGTCACGTCCGTCATCGGGCCCAACGGCGCGGGCAAGACCACGCTTCTTTCGGCCATGCTGGGGCTGACCGATTATACCGGGACCATAGAATTTCCCGGCAAGCGCAGTCCCGTCATCGGGTACGTGCCCCAGCGCCTGGCGCTGAAACAGGACTCGGCCGTGACGGTGCAGGACCTCTTCCTGCTGACGCACCAGTCCCGGCCGGTCTATCTGGGCGCGGGCCGCGCATGCAGGAGGCTGGCGGAAGAATTCCTCGCGCTGGTGAGCATGGTTCAATACCGGAACCGGAAGCTCTCCGTCCTGTCGGGCGGCGAACTGCAGAGGGTCCTGATCGCGCTCGCGTTGTCCCGACGCCCCGATCTTCTCGTCATGGACGAGGCGTCAGCCGGGATCGACATCCAGGGCAGCGCCGCGCTGGACGAACTGGTCCGTTCCCTGAACCGGGAGAAAGGGCTTACCGTCATCATGGTGTCCCACGACCTGTCCGTGGTGAACCGGACGTCCGACCGTATAGTTTGCATCAACAGGAAAATGGTCTGTCAGGGTCCCCCGGAAAAGGTTCTCACGGCGGAAAGCATCGCCGAAGCGTTCGGCAACCCGGCCCTGCATTCGCACGCGCATCCGCACCATTAAAGGGGGATCAGAATGGACGCTCTGCTCGTTCCGGTTTACGGCTTTTTCGACGCCCTTCTGCCGTTCGCCTGGGCGCGCCCGGTTTTCATGAAAAACGCCCTGCTGGCCCTGGTCCTGATCGCGCCGTCGGCGGCCCTGGTGGGGATCCATCTTACCTCGTTCCGCATGGCGTTTTTCAGCGACGCGATTTCCCATTCCGCGTTTACGGGCGTGGCTCTGGGGTTTCTCTTTTCCGTGAATCCGTCCCTGTCCATGGCGTTGTTCGCCGTGGGGGTGGCTGTGCTGATCCACCTGGTGGAACGGTATTCCCGGGTCGCCATGGACAACATCATCAGCGTGATCATGAGCGCGGGTGTGGCGGCGGGATTGTGCATAGTCAGTTTCCGGAAAAGTTTCATGCGGGACTTCCAGAGCTACCTGTTCGGGGACATCCTGACCGTCACGGGCGCCGAGATCGCCGTCATGGCTGTTGTCCTTTTTCTGGTCATGGCCTGGTCATATTTCCGTTACAACCGTTTGGCTCTGGAAGCGCTGTCTCCCCTGCTTTCGGCCGTGCGGACCGGTTCCCGCGCCGGGCGCGGGCGAAGAACCCCGGATAAGCTGGTCTTTTCCCTCATTTGCGCCGTACTGATCGCGGTGGGGATCAAGGTCACGGGCATGCTGCTTATCACGTCTCTCTTGGTTATCCCGCCTGTTACGGCCCGGTTGGTGGCGCGCGGAGAGGGCCGGATTTTCTGGCTCGCTCTCGCCGTCACGGAGGCGTTGTCCGTGACCGCGCTGGTCCTGTCCTACTACTGGGACATGGCCGTGGGGGGGCTGATCGTGGCGTTTCTGTCCGCGCTGTTTTTTGCGGCGACCGTCCTGAAAGCCGTGTGGAAAGTCAGGATCTGATCATGAGGAAAGGGAACCGCAAAATCGCGCCGGTATCCGGCTCCGGGCGGTGCCAGGTGGATGACCTGCTGAAAAGCGGAGGCCTCAAGAAAACGCGTCAGCGCGAGGCGATCCTGAACGCGATCCTGGACCGGGAACGGCCTTTTACCGTGGGCGAACTGCGCGAGGGCATGAAAAGCCGTTTTGACCTGGTAACCATGTACCGGGTTCTTGAACAGTTCCAGGACAGGGGTCTGGTCCGCCGCGTAGCCGGAAAAAGCGGCGGCAAAACCTACGAGCACTCCTGCGCCCGCCATCCGGTGCACCCGCATTTCACCTGCGAAAGGTGCCGCCGGATCATCTGTCTGGACGCATTGAAAGGCCCTGATACCGCGCGGCTCCGGGAATACGCCCGGGAGCACAGCGTCCAGGACGTGTCTGTCAGCCTCAGCGGCCTCTGCGGGCGCTGCCGTTCAAAATGACCGGCAACTGCCGTCAAGGGGTGTTGCCCTGACGGATCCGCTATTACATTTTCAGCAGGGTGAGGATTTTGTGCATCAGCGGAACCGGCCAGAACAGGGCCATGATGAATCCGGCCACTCCGTTCCAGAAGGACGTCGCGTGCTGGATGAAATAGATGGCCGCTCCGATAAACGCGAGAAAATAAATTCCGCCGAACATTCCGTTGTCTTTCATTCCTGTCCTCCTGCAGTTGTCCTGTGACGGTGTGCCGTTGTCCTGTCCCATATATGCCTCCAATCGGGATCGAATCAGTTCTCTGCCTGAACGGGAACGGGGAAACGCCCCGCGGTCCCCGATCCGGGTTTTAAGGTTTCCGGATAATCTCTTTGGCCCACGCCGCGGCCCGTCCGGTTTCCCCGTCCTTCAGGGGGCCTTCGGTTCCGTTCACAAAATACCATGACGTCGCAACGGGAGTTTTGCCGCCCTTTTTGGCGAGACGCTTGGCCATCGGTTCCGCGGCGTAACCGAACAGCCTGACCAGGCAGGTCAGGATGGCGTTATTGACCTGCGCCACGTCCGCCCGTGTGTCAAAGGCGGCGACCGTGACACCGGACAGCGAACCGTCCGGCAGGCCTTTGAGAAAGGCCGTCATGGCCGGGGTGGGGCGGAAAGCGCGGGTGGGGGATCCGACAAACAGCGCGTCCAGCCGGTTCAACTGGTCCGCGTGGACATCCGTCACCTTCACGACCGCTGACGCGTCAACGGCCTCGCCCACGGATTTCGCGATTTTCTCCGTGTTTCCGAAAACGGAATCGTAAACCACCAGGATTTTCATGCCGGTCCTCCCCTTGACTATCGGGCAGCGCCCGCGAGGGCGTTGTTGATCGCTTTCAGGATGACCCGGCTGCTGTAGGTCGCTCCGGATACGGCGTCTACGTCCAGGGTCTGTTTCTCCACCACGCGTGCCGGAATGACGTTGGCGCCTTCCCCGCGGCCGTTCTGGTGTTTGACCAGTTCGATTCCGGCGATCCGGCGGTTTTTGACCGTGACGCGGACTTCCACGCCGATCGGGAAAACGGTCTGCCGGCCGGTGTAAACCCCGTCCGGGATCTTTTTTAAGTCCACGGGCGCAAGGGTCAGGGCCGCCATCTGGACGCGGAAATTCTCGTTGACCGACCGGAAGGCGATGCCGAGAGCCAGAACGGCAACCCCGGTCAGAACGGCGATGATCGCGATGATCGTCAGGATTTTTTTCACAACGGCCTCCCGACCGGTTATTGGGCCCGTTCCAGGGCCTCGATATCTGCGCCTGTGATCAGTCTGAGGTTGCGCGTGATTTTTTCCGCGGGCCAGTCCCACCAGCGGAGTTTCTGCAGACGGTTAACCGTTTCTTCCGGAAACCGCATTTTGATGACGGTAGCCGGGTTTCCGCCGGCCACGGCGTAAGCCGGCACGTTCTTCGTCACGACGGAACGGCTGGCAATGACGGCCCCGTCGCCGATCTTCACTCCGGGCATGATCAGACTGTCATAGCCGATCCAGACGTCGCTGCCGATCACGGTGTCGCCCTTGAACGGCAGGTCCTGGATTTCCGGCGTGACGGTTTCCCATCCCTGCCGGAAAATGGAGAAGGGGTAGGTGGACAGCCCGCTGATTTTATGGTTGGCGCCGTTCATGATGAATTTCACGTCCTTGGCGATGGCGCAGAACCTGCCGATGACAAGTTTGTCGTCCATGAAGGGGTAAAGATACAGGACGTTTTTCTCGAAACGCTCCGGGCCGTCGGGGTCGTCGTAATACGTGTATTCCCCCACGACGATCTGGGGGTTGGTGACGAAATTCCTGACAAATCCGACCTGCGGGAATCCGTCCATGGGATAGCGGCTTGACGGGTCCGGCCCGTTCATGCGTATCTCCTTTGCAGTATCAGGGCTTGACGGAATACTCAACCAGTTCCATCACTCGCGGAGGGGAACCCGGCCCGGCTGAAAGCCCCTCATAACGGACCAGGTAATGGGGAGGGGAGCTGGCATACCACATCTGGGTTTTTGGCACGAACATGCCCCAGAAACCGGAAAGCACCAGTTCCAGACGGTCGCATCGGACCTGGTCCCGGCCGACCGTCAGAACGGATTCCCCGACACGGGTAATTTCCATGTTGAAATTTCCGCTCTGGGGCGTCCTGATGCGGTACGATCCCGGCTTGCCGAAGGGAAAACCCCTCAGGATATAGGGGAGGGAAATAAAATCCAGGAGCGCGATTTCGCTCGGTCCGGTGCGGATTTCGTTTCGCAGGATCCGGGTGGTATTCTCCACCGTTGCCGATTCGGATTTCCGGGTCACTCGGGACTGGATAACGGTCATGGCCTGGTTGTCCACGCTGACGGACAGGTCCGCTTCATCCGATTCGGAACGGAATTCGTAGCTGGAACGGCCGTTTTCTGACCTGACGCTGACGGTTTCGCGGATCTGGTTGGTGCGGTCCCCTATCCTGACCCGGTAAACCAGTTTTTCCCCATGCGGAATCCGGGGGTCGTTCAGGACGTTTCCGGCCCAAAGCGGCACGCCCGCCAGCAGGACGCAGAACAGGATCGTTCCGGGAAGAAAAAAATCAAAACGAAAACCGCGCTTTGTCATGGGACTGACTCCAGCCGGCATTAAACGCCGGTCGGATGAAATTATAGAGCGTGGGGAGCGGATATTCAAATCGCGGCCGGATTTCCGATTTGACAGAAAGTCTTTTCCCGGGAAAAATAACCCCTCAGGAGAAACCTCATGAAATCATCTTCATTTTCTTTCCCAGACCCGCAGGGAGTCAGTGTTTTTGTTTACAAATGGCTGCCGGACGGCCGGGTCAAAGCCGTGATCCAGATTGCCCACGGTATGGCCGAACACGCCGCGCGATACGAACGCTTCGCGAAAACGGCAGCGAAAGCCGGATATGCGGTTTACGCCAACGACCACCGGGGGCATGGTAAAACGGCCGGCGGGCTGGAGAACGTGGGTTACCCGGGAAGCCGGGACGGGTTTGGCTGGATGGTGAAAGATATGGCCCTGTTGACTGAGCTCATCCGTAAGGATCATCCCGGCAGGAAAGTGATCCTCCTCGGGCACAGCATGGGTTCGCTTCTGGCCCAGCAGTATATGGCCGATCACGGCAATCTGGTCAACGGCGTGATCCTGTCCGGCACGTCCGGACCGCTGGGAATGCTTCCCTTAGCCGGGAAAATCCTGGCCGCGGTCCTGAAAGCCGTCCAGGGCCCGAAAAAAAAGAGTCTTCTCCTCAACTTCATGACGTTCGGCCCCTACAACGACCGCTTCAAGCCGAACCGGACGTTCTTTGACTGGCTGTCCCGGGATGAACGGGAGGTGGACAAATACGTGAACGATCCGTACTGCGGCGGAGTTTTTACGACGGAGTTTTTCTACCAATTGGCCAAGGGTACGATCGGGATCCACGGTCCGGCGGTCTTGAGGAGGATCCCGAAAAAACTGCCGGTCCTGATGGTTTCGGGCGAATGGTGTCCCGTTGGCTTGAATACGAAAACGGTGAAGAAGCTGGCGGAAATGTACGGAAAACTGGGGCTTCGCGAAGTCCGACTGAAAATTTATCCGGGCGCACGGCACGAGCTGTTGAACGAAACCAACCGCGATGAAGTCACCCAAGACCTGATCGGGTGGATGAACGGGATTGTATAGGGGCTAGGATTTAGGATTTAGGATTTAGGGTTTAGGGTTTAGGGTTTAGGGTTTAGGGTTTAGCATAAGCGCCAAACAAATCATTATACCTAGTGATCTGATCGCTTGACTCAGGAGACGAGAGCCTGAACCCTAATTCCTAATGCCTCTTTGCTATTTTCTTGGGTTTTCCCCTGACGTCCACGGCCACCATGGTGAATTTGGCGTCGGCCACGTCGAAAATATTCCCGGTCAGAAGGTTTTCCCCCCGGATCTTGACTTCAATATCCAGGGAAGTCCTGCCCACACGGACTATCTCCGCGTCCAGGATCACCATATTGCCCGATTTCACCGGGTTTGTGAAATTCAGTTCATGGATCTTGGCTGTGACCACATTCAGACGGCTGTATTGGGACGCCAGGGCATACGCCAGATTGTCCGCGTACTGCGCCATCACGCCTCCGTGAACGTTGCCGTAGTGGTTGGTGTCCCGCGACATGACGACAAAACTGGAAGACAGGGTTTTGAAGGGTTCGGGCTTCTTTTTTGTCATGATCTAGCCTATCAGAGATAACGGGTGTTGTAAAGGGATTCGGCTTTTTTCCCGTCCAGGGATACAAGCGTCTGACCGTTGTTGCGGATGACCACCCGGCGGTTGGCCGTAACGGTCCCGATCCGGGTGAAGGGCACCCCGGTCTTTTCCGCACGGGTACGGATTTCGGCCTCACGGTCCGGATCGTAGGAAACGATGATCCGGCTTTGGGACTCTCCGAACAGGAGAGATTCCGGCCTGATGTTCTCCCGCAATTCGGCTTTCACACCCAGCCGGCCGTTCACCGCGCACTCGGCCAGGGCTACGGCCAGGCCGCCGTCGGAAACGTCCTGCGCGCCGGCCACGAGTCCCAGGGCGATCAGTTCTCGGATCAGGCCCTGGAGTCTGGCTTCCAGCGCGATGTCCAAAGACGGGCAGGGGCCGGCAATTTTTCCTGTCAGTTTCTGCAGGAAAAGAGAACCGCCCAGTTCGTCGCGGTTTGTTCCCAACAGTCCAACCGCATGGCCCGCGCGGTTAAACGCCGCATAAACGGCCTTGCGGTAGTCGTCGATCACGCCCACGGCGCCGATGATGATCGTCGGAAGGATCGCTTCTCCGTCGGTTTCGTTGTACAGGGACGCGTTGCCGCCCGTGATGGGGGCTTCCAGGGCTTTACAGGCTTCGCCCATGCCCTCCATGGCTTTCGCGATCTGGTAATAAACCGGGCTTTTTTCGGGGTTGCCGAAATTCAGGCAGTTGGTCACGCCGTAGGGCGTGGCGCCCATGCAGGAAATATTACGGGTGGCCTCCGCCACGGCCTGCATGCCGCCGGTGAAGGGATCCAGCCAGGTGTAACGGCCGTTGCCGTCGGTGGCCATGGCGATGCCTTTCCCGGTGCCTTTGAGGCGCAGCATCGCTCCGCCGGCCCGGGACGGGTCCTGCAGGAGATTGGTCTGCACCATGTGGTCGTAACGCTCGTACACCCAGCGCTTGGACGCGATGTTGACGTCTGACAGAAGGTCTTTCAGGGAGTCGGTCCAGGACTTACGGATTTGATATTCCGGCATGCGGGTCGCCCGATCCAGGTATTCGGGCCGGATCACGTCCCGCACGTAGAACGGAACCTCATCCAGGAGAAATTTGGTCGGAATGTCTGCGACGACTTTTCCGTTTTCCCGGATCACGGCCCGCTTCGTGTCCGTCACGCGCCCAAAGACGGCGTAATCCAGCTCCCACTTCTTCATGACATCGATGCAGGCGTCCAGTTTGGACGGCTCCACGCAGGCCACCATCCGTTCCTGGCTTTCTGACAGGAGGAACTCGTAGGCGGTCATGTTCTGGGCGCGGGCGGGGACTTGGTCGATGTCAATTTCAATGCCGGAATCCCCCCGGCCGGCCATTTCGATGGTGGAGCTGGTGATGCCGGCGGCGCCCATGTCCTGGATGCCCACGGCCAGCTTTTTTTCGATCAGTTCCATGGTGGCTTCCAGGATGAGCTTTTCCGTGAACGCGTCGCCCACCTGGACGGAGGGGCGCATGTCGTCGCCCTCGCTGGAAAGTTCCGCGGAAGCGAACGTGGCTCCGCCCAGGCCGTCGCGCCCGGTTTTGGAGCCGTAATAGAACATGAGGTTGCCGGCGCCTTTGGCGGCGGCCTTGATGATTCCGTCCTTTTTGGCCACGCCCACGCACATCACGTTCACGAGAGGATTGCCCTCGTAGCTGTCCTCGAACACGACTTCTCCCGCCACGGTCGGAATGCCCACGCGGTTGCCGTAATCGGAAATACCGGAAATCACGCCGCCCACCAGGTACTTGGTGCGGGCGGAATCGCGCCTTCCAAAACGGAGACTGTCCAGGACGGCGATGGGCCTTGCGCCCATGGCGAATACGTCGCGCAAGATGCCGCCCACGCCGGTGGCCGCGCCCTCGTAGGGTTCCACAGCGGAAGGATGGTTGTGGCTTTCGATCTTGAAGGTGATGGCGTAATCGTCCACGCCCACGATGCCGGCGTTTTCCCCCGGCCCCTGGACCAGGTGTTTGCCCGTGACGGGGAGCTTTTTGATCAGGGGTTTGGTGTTTTTATAGCCGCAGTGTTCGCTCCACAGGGCGCCGTAGATCCCGATTTCCTCCACGGTGGGTTGCCGGCCCAGCTGTTTTTCCACCAGGTCCAGTTCGGATGCGGAGAGACCCGATTTGGCGACGGCTTTCTGTCTGTCGATCATGAGACGCTCCCGGGGGGCTTTTTCACGAAGGGATATTATACGATCAGGAGCGTTTTTTTTCTATTTTCATGGACGAAAGCCCGGAACCGGAGCGGAATGATCCCGTCAGGACTTTGGAGAAAAGCAGGACCAGTTTTCGTTTTCCAGAAAACGGATCCGGTCCAGGATCCGGCTTTCAAAGACCTCGTTCGCCATGGGCGTGATGGAAACGTATCCTTCCGAAACCGCGTTCAGGTCGGAACCCGCCTGGTCGCAGAACGTGGGGTCGTCCCCGGCTATGGTCACGAACGTTTTGTTGTCCTTGTCCTCGCGGGTTACGAAATCCTTGTAGAGCCGTTCGCCCAGATGCGTGACGCGCAGGCCGCGCGCCCTGGCGATGTTGGGAAAATTGATGTTCAGCACGATGTTTTCCGTCAGCAGAGAGGGGTCCAGCCGGTCCACGATCTCCGCGGTCAGGCAGGCGGGAAAAGAGAAGTCCTTGCCCGCGTTCCATCCGTCCAGGGAAGCGGCCACGGAGAAGATCCTGTTCATGGCGCCTTCGCGTGCTCCGGCCACGGTCCCGGAATAAAAGATGTCGTCCCCCATGTTCGGGCCGTCGTTCACGCCGGAAACGACCATGTCGAATCTGACGTCTTTATGGAGATGGAAGAGGGCCACTTTCACGCAGTCGGCCGGCGTGCCGTCCACGGCGTGATCCCGGTCGCTCACTGTGACCAGTTCCATCGGTTTGAAGAGCGTGATGGCGTGCCCTGTGGCGCTCATCTGGCGTTTGGGAGCGCAGAGATAGACGGAATGGCGGCGTTCCAGGGCGTTTTTCAGGGCCAGGATTCCGGGCGCCTGGTAGCCGTCGTCGTTGGTCAGGAGTATGTTCAAGAACGTGTCCCCTCGTGAGCGCGGATCCGGTCAGGGTTTGGCGGACGGAGATTCCCTGACGCTTTTAAAGTCCTTGGAAAGCGGGAGTTCCAGCCGGGCGAACGTCTGGCCTTCCTTGGTGTTTCCGATTCGGAAAAGGGAGGGGTCCAGGCCCAGGCCTTTCAGGAGAATGATGATCAGCGCGATCCCCATGCCCGCGCCTTCGATTTCATCGCCCTGTTCCAGGTAGAACTGCACGATGTCCTCGTAGTGCATGGCTTTCTTCAGCTTTTCCCTCAGTCGCTTGTCCTCGATGACCGTGATTTTCGCGTTGTTGACCACCTCGATGGACAGGCCGTTTTTGTCGTTTTTGAACGCGATGGATATCCAGAGGCGGCCTTTTTTGAGGTCGTCCAGGTAGGTGCGGTAGTTTTTCTCCACCAGGAGGTCCTTGAACTTGACCATGGCTTTGAGATACTGTTCCTCGTTGTTGATGTCCAGGTTGTTGATCTTGAAAAGGATGCGCTTCAGGTTGGCCTTGGCGGCGTTGTTCAGGAGTTCCTTGATGCAGGTAAAGATGACTCCCACGAACTCTTCCTTGCCGTGCTTTTCGAAAATATGGCCGAGGACGAATTCCACCTGACGCTCGATGGTGTCGTCGATCGCGAAAAACTGGAGGGCCAATCCCCCGTCTTTTTCGATCTTGCTTTTGACGGTGGCTTCAAAATCCTTTTTGACCGCCATCTAAAGGTTACCTCCCTTGAAGGGGAACGACCGGATTTTTGTATAGACCGGTCCGCCGCTTGTCAGGTCGCTCCGGTACAGGACAAATGCCGGGGCCGCCGATTCGCCGAAACGGTCCGTGCAGTTTTTCAAAATATCCGCCAGTTCCCGCCGCACCGGCGCCCCGCGTTTGACGCGCCCGATGGTCACGTGCGGATGATACGGTCTGCCGTCTGCGGGCACTCCATATTTTTCGGATACCGCTTCCAGTCCGGTGAAGACCGGCGCCAGGGAACCGTGATCCCGGATCCCGGCCCAGAGCACCCTGGGGAGCAGGGGATCCGGAAACGCTCCCGCGCCCTCGGCGGAAAAACAGGGCCTGTCCAAACAAAGCCCGGCGGCTTCTTCCGCTATCCCGTTCAGAGTTTTCCCGTCCGCGTCGCCCAGGAATTTCAAGGTCACGTGCAGGTTGCCCGGCTCCGTGTAGGAAATTCCGCCGGGCTGGATCGCCCTGCATTTTTTTACGAATTCAGAAATATTTTGTCTTATTTCCCCGCTTAAGTCAACAGCGAAAAAAGCCCGCATCGGTTTCCCGCCGGTTTCAGACTTTCCTGACCAGGATCTCTTTCAACCGGCTCCCGTGCGCGTGCCGGACCTCAAACACCAGGTTGCGGTGGTTCAGTTTTTCGCCCGGTTTGGGCACGTAACCGAACCGGTGTATCAGGAAGCCGCCCACCGTGTCGTAGTCCTTGCAGCGGATCGTGACGCGGAGGAGCCTGTTGAACTCCTCCAGTGTCATCCGGGCTTTGACCAGGTACTCGTTTTGGCCGATCTCCTCGTAGTCCTTCCGGTCTTCCTTGTCGTACTCGTCGCTGATATCGCCCACGATCTGTTCCAGGATGTCTTCCAGCGTGATGATGCCCATCATGGTGCCGTATTCATCCACAACGATCCCCATATGGACCCGGGCGTCCCGGAGATCGGACAGGAGTTCGTTGGCCCTTTTATTTTCGGATACGAAAAGGGGCTTTCTTAAGATCCGGGAGATATCAAAGTCCACTTCAATGGCCTTGAAGTACTGGAGGAGGTCCTTGACGTACAAAATACCCACGATATTGTCGATTTTCTCTGAAAATACGGGGAATCGGGAATGACCGTCGGATATGACCAGGTCCGTGATCTCCGGAAAGGTGCTTTTAGCGTTGATCAGGACGACTTCCGGGCGGGGAATCATGAGGTCCGCCACGGTGGCCTTGGACAGGCCGTCCAGAACCGCGTTACGCCATGTTCTACCGGAGTCTTCAGGGGGGGTGTTTTCCGCCATTCTCGCCTCCTAACTCGGGGTCTCGACGCGGGTCAGTGTGAACTGGCCGTTGGCGAGCACGGTGACTATGTAGGAGAGAAAATCCTGCCGGAAATTGAGTTTCAACCTGAGATCCAGAAGGGCCGTTTTCCTTTCCAGCCGGCCGCCGGGTATGCTGAACAGGTCCGTCACGTCCAGGGTGAGAGTGGCGTTGGGTTCCGGTTCCACGGCTTTGAGGTAGTCTTCCCGGTCGTATGTCAGGAACTGGTATTTGGACGAGAGTGTGACGTCCAGACCCTCGAACTTCTGGATTTTGCGCGAGCGGATGAAGACCATGGCCAGTTCCATGTCCTGCAGGCGGGCCCCGAAATTGGTTTTCTCCGTCGCGCCCACCCACAGCGCGTCCGGATCCGAGAAATCCGGGAACACGATCTGCGCGTAGCTCTTGAGCCCCAGAACGGCGTTTGTGCCGAACATGACGGTGGGCACCCCTTGTTCCGTCAGGGTCATGGTGGCGAGATAGGTCCGCGCGTAATTGATGCCCATGTAAAAAAGCGGAGTGAGCTGGGGCCCCGCCCCGTTGAATTCCGGGTTTTTGATATCCAGGATCAGCTGATAGCCGTTCGTGTCCCTGTCCACGGCCGTGATTTCCACTTCCGCCGAAATATCCACGGTCCCGTTGTATTTGAGGAAACCCGCATCCGCCGCGATGGTGACCTGTCCGGACAGTTTGTAGGACTGGGTTTTGCCGATCTCGAACAGGTAACGGGGCGCGGCGGTTTCCCGGCGTCCGCAGGAAAACAGCGCGAAGAGGACCAGAACGCTAAGCGCGGAAACGGGCCATTTCAGTTTCATAGATCTCCCCGATTCTCCTGACAACCATGTCCGGAGCCGCGAGTTCCTTGTCGGCTTTCGCGCGCTCCTTGATTTCGATCTTGCCATCGGTCTGGAGGCTTTTGCCCACGGTCACGCGGATCGGGATGCCGATCAGGTCCGCGTCCTTGAATTTGACGCCGGGCCGCTCGTCGCGGTCGTCCAGCAGTACCGCGTACTTTTTTTTCAGTTCCGAATACAGGTCTTCGGCCGCTTTCATCTGCGCCGCATCCTGGACGTTCACGGGCGTGACAATGACCTGGTACGGCGCCACGGACATGGGCCAGACAACGCCGTTGTCGTCATGGCACTGCTCGATCACGCTGGCCAGAGTTCGGCCCACGCCGATGCCGTAACAGCCCATAATCGGCGTGACTTCCTTCCCGTCCTTGTCCAGGACTTTCACGTTCATCGCGCTGGTGTACTTGTAGCCCAGTTTGAAGATGTGTCCGACTTCAATACCGCGGTAGCTGTCCAGGGGCTTGCCGCATTTCGGGCAGGGTTCCCCGGGTTTGACGGTGCGGATGTCCGCGCGGATAGCGGTTTTCCAGTCCCGTTCCGGGTTCACGTTTTTAAAGTGGATATCCTGTTTGTTGGCGCCCGCGATCCCGTTCGCCACGGAGAACACGCTTTCGTCCGCCACCGTTTTCAGGTTGAGCCCGACGGGGGAAACAAAACCCGCGGGAGCGCCCGTGACTTTCAGGACGGTTTCTTCGCCGGCCAGTTCCAGTTCGGAGCACTTCAGCGCGTTTTTCAGTTTCACTTCGTTCACGTCAAAGTCGCCGCGGACCACGGCCAGGACCGGCTCTCCGTCCGCCCGGTACACGAGCGTTTTCAGGAAGCGGTCGGGCGTGGTCTTGAAAAAGGCGGTGAGCTCGTCGATGGTCTTCACGTCAGGGGTTTTCACCTCTTCCGGTTTGTCCGCGGTCTCCGGCTGCCCGGGGAACTTCAGCCCGCTCACCGCGCGTTCGGAATTGGCCACGTAACCGCAACCCGAATCGGGACATTTCAGGATTTCTTCCTCGCCGACTTTCGACGGGACCATGAATTCCTCGGAATCGGACCCGCCCATGGAGCCGCTGTCCGCCTGCACCGGCGAAACGTCCAGACCGCAGCGCTTGAAGATATTGCGGTAAGCCGTTCTCATGGCCTGGTAGTTCGCGGACAGGCCGGCCTCGTCCATGTCGAAGGAGTAGGCGTCCTTCATGATGAATTCCCGGCAGCGCATGACGCCGAAGCGGGGGCGGATCTCGTCGCGGAACTTGGTGTTGATCTGGTAGAGATTCAGGGGCAGGTCGCGGTAGGATTTTGCGTTTTCCCGGACCGTGGCCGTAAAGGCCTCCTCGTGGGTAGGGCCCAGGACCATTTCATTGTCGTGGCGGTCCGTAAGCCGGAACATTTCCCGGCCCATGACCTGGAAACGGCCCGTTTCCTTCCAGAGATCCGCCGGCATGAGGATAGGCGGCAGGATTTCCTGGGCTCCGGCGTTGTTCATTTCCTCCCGGACAATCGCGATCACGTTCTGGAGGGCTTTCAGGCCCAGGGGCAGCAGGGTGTACAGACCGGACCCGAGCTTGCGCATGATCCCGGCACGCATCATGAGGACATGGGAATCGATTTCGGCGTCCCGCGGGGCTTCACGCAATGTTGGCAGGAGCATCCGGGACAATCTCATGAAGGGACTCCTATTTGCTGTAATTACTTGCGGATAAAACAATTATAAGACAAATACCCCGAATATACAAAAAAAAGCAGAATGGACGGGCTGTTCCCGCGTACAGAAAATTTCTTTATTATATCCCGCTATTCCCTTATACTTATCGGATCCTATATATGGGGTAAAAACATGCCGAACCGCACCGCCCGTTTCGAAACCAGTCTCGGAAATTTTACCGTGGAATTATTCGAGGACAAAGCCCCCGTCACGACCAGGAACTTCATTGACCTGACCCAAAAGGGGTTCTACAACGGGGTGATCTTTCACCGGGTGATCGACGGATTCATGATCCAGACGGGCTGTCCGGAAGGCACGGGCCGGGGCGGACCCGGCTACAATATCCAGGATGAATTCCATCCGGATCTGCGTCATGATGCGGAAGGGTTTCTGTCCATGGCCAATACCGGCCGCCCCAATACCGGCGGTTCCCAGTTTTTCATCACACTGGCTCCCACGCATTGGCTGGACGGGAAGCACGCGGTCTTCGGGAAAGTGGTGGAGGGAGTGGACGTGGTGCGGAAAATCGGAAAGACGGCAACCGGCCCCATGGACCGGCCGGTTACGGACATTGTCATGAAAACGGTTGTAGTCGAAGGCTAGGACTCAGCGTTTCCTGTCAATACAATAATTGCAGGGCTGGTAACTCTTGGCTACGACATCCCTGAAAAAAATTGTCTCGCCTTTCGTCCAGCCGACCTTGGGGCAATTGAAATTATCGTGGAAGACCGTACCCGTCAGGTAAACCATGCTGGATTCCCAGTAGGAACTGAGGGCCACGCGGTTGGGAGAGACGTATTCCACCTTGTCTTCCGCATGCCTTTTTTTACCGATTCGCGGCAGGATCAGGGCGTCGGGATCGGCTTTCACCTCGGCCTTGACGACCGGGGCTTCACATCCCGCCAGAATAAACAGTAACACGGCGCAGGAAATCATTTTCACGGGATTCTCCTTTGTGACGAGTCCCGAAATGATACCATTGAAAACCGGCTTTTTCAAAGCAACAGGAGCGTTTTTCCGGTTCGTCCGGTTTCCGGGCATGATGAAGTGTTCTTTCGCGGACGATGATCGCGGTCGGGAATAGGTTCTTATCCGGGAGCATCGCCTTGGTAGCTGGCCGCAGGCATGAAATCGGCTCCCATAACACAAAAAAAACGGCAACCCCTTTTGCATGGGGCTGCCGGCAATGACTTTCTTGAAGCTCAGATTACAGCTTCGTGACGGTGAAGTCCACGCGGCGGTTCTTGTTCCGGCCTTCCTTTGTCTTATTGTCGGCAATGGGCTGAGAACTGCCGAAACCTTTCGCGGACAAACGCGCGGCGGGGATTTTCTCTGTCGAGATCAGGTAGGTGCGGACCGCTTCCGCCCGTTTCTGGGACAGCGACTTGTTGGCTTTGGCGCTGCCGACGTTGTCGGTATGACCGTCCACCTGCACGCGGTAACCCGGGAACGTGCGGATGATCACGCCTACCGCTTTCAGGGTCTTTTCGCACTTGGCGACGTCCAACTCGGCTTTTCCGACTTTAAAGACAATGGGGCCTTTCTCATTCTGGACGTTCTTGAGCTGGCGGGTCAGCTCCTTGCCGCCGGCATCCAGATCGGAGTCGGCTTTTTTCGCGGCTTCTCCTGATTTGGCCTTGGCATCCGCGGCCTGGGCTTCCGCTTTTTTGGTGTCCACTTTGGGCAGATTGAACTGGGCGGAAAGACCGGACGCGCAAAACAGGACGAGTATCAGAGACATCAAAACTTTCATAAGAAACCTCCATCAGACATGCCGGTCATTATAAACCGGATCCCGTTCGCGGGTCAAACCCGCCCCTCCTCAGATCTTTTCTTCTTCACACAGGATATAAAGGGCTTTCAGGAATTCCAGACGGCATTCAGGGATGCGGTAGTCGCCGTAATCCCTGATTTTCATCAGGCCACCGGTCACGTCCTCGAAAATATTCCTGAATGTCCCGCAGAGGACCCTGTCTGTCCAGTCCTTGGGCATGGGTTTCAGGGCGTACACGGCTTTCGCGAATCCGATCTCGTCCGCGATCAGGTCCATGTCCGCACCGTCCGTGACGCTATGGGTCACCTCGTCCTCGAAAGAAACCTTTTCAACATAAGGTGTAAAATACGCGTCCTTGAGTGATCTCAAAAAGACGGTCAGGAGGCGGGTCCGCCGGCTGTCCGGCAGGTTGAAGGCGGCTTCCCGGTCCTCCATCAGGAGTTTCAGGCCGTTTTGGGACAGTTCTCCGGCCAGGATCTCAACCGTTCGTTTTTCATCGGCGAATGTCAGGCCCGCGGCCAGTTCGTTTCTGCCGGTTCCGTTGAGCAGATCCCGAAGACGGCCGGCGGCCCGGAAATCTTCAAGCCAATCCGTCACGCTTTTGACTGACAGGTGCTCCAGGGCCACGGCCGTTTCAAAACCGCGGCGGACAAATTCCAGGATCTCGATCCCGCGCATGGGCAGGTCAAGCTCCCGCGCGGCGATCAGCATGTTCCGGTTGATGATATAGCGGACTTCCTCCGCCCAGCGGTAGGTGGAAAAAATCCGTGCGCGCTTGACCTTGTCCGTCACTTCCCGGCCTGTCGATTTGGACAGGTTCTGAATAATCCGGTTGCCTTGGTCGCCCAGGGAGTGGATGTAGGCGGCCAGCATGTCCGTGGAGGCGATGTTTTTATGCAGGATGTGGTTCAACAGGAGCTGGATGTCCCGGTCCGGCAGGAAAACGAGGATCTCGGCCAAGTCGTCCGGTGGGCTGGCCAGCTTCCGATAGCACAATTTGTCCAGTTTGCGCAGGGCTTCCGGCGTGACGGGGTCTTCCGGCGGGTTTTCACCCAGGATGCGGAAAAGGTCTCCGATCACGCCTTTCGGAATGATCAGCCGTGCGGAGAATGGCTCCCTGTCTGCCTGCGGTCGGAAGGGGATGCTGACAAGATTTTCTCCCGGCCGGAACGCTGTCGCCTGGAGTTCTTCGCGGAGCCGGAGATAGATTTTCTTGCCGCTGATGATGCTCAGGATCCTGCAGTTCTCCAGTTCGGAGGACAATAACGGCAGCGCGCTCCGGAAACTTTCCCAGTCATCCGTCAGGATGTGGAACTGGCTGTCAATCCTGTCGGACTTGGAAAACAGTCTGACCGAAAGGGCGGGCCGGGATGGTTTTTCCGAATCGACAATGCTTGCGGGAGCGACATGGAACCGGGGAGACAGGAAAAGCCGGCCGGTGATTCGCATGACGTTTCATTATAGATTCGGGGCTGCGGATTGTGAAGGGGATGACCGGGCCGGGATATTTTTCCCGGCCGGTATCCCGAAAGACTTTTTAGAACAGGAAAGTCACCTGAAAGACCGGCCCGGAATATACAATGGCCAGGTCGTGGGAGGTTTCGGCCGTCCAGGAGAAATAGATCCTTTCGTACTGCCAGCCGCCCGCGAGGAGGAGGGAATCGTTGTTCCAGGTCAGAAGCGCTTTTCCGCCCCAACGGGAACCGGGAGCCCAGTCGCTTTTGGTGCCGTCCTTGTTCATGACGGTCGAGTGGTTCTCATAGGATGGTGACCAGAAGGCGGAAGCGAGGAATCCGAGACCGATGGAAGGTAAAAACGTCCAGCGTCCTTCCGCCGTCACTTCGGGGCCGAACATCAGGAAATCGTAATATCCGGACAATCCGGCGTTCAACACGACGCTGTTTTCGGTGTAATCGAAGAAGATTTTTTTTCCGGTGTTGAGGACGAAACCGCCGCGGATTTCGGCGTAGTAGTTCTTGCCGTTCAGGGGGCGGAAACCGATATCGGCGTTGAACCCGAGCACATAACCGCCGATCGTGACCCAGGTGGTTTTGGCCGTGTCGAGATACATCGTGTTCGGCATGATCCATCCCGCGCGGACTTCCGGGCGGAAGGTGAACAGAGGCAGGAACTGGATGTCCGTTGATCCCTCGGCGAAAAGCGTGCCGAACGCCCCCTGGATGATATTGTTGAATCCGGACTGCGGGCCGGGCTGTTCATAAAAGGACGACAACAGGGCGGGATAGACGGTCACATGAGCGTCCAGTAGAACGTCCCAGGAAAACGCCGCGGTCGCGGTCGCGAGAGAGATGACAGTACCGAGAATAAGCGATTTCATATCACGCTCCTGTCTGATATCGGTTGGTTGACGAGTTTAATTCCTGACCGGAATTCATAACACTACTATAACTTCAATGAAAAAGAAATCTCGTTAGAATCGGCCAAAATATGATTCCTTGTTCGCGCATTCTATAGCGACACTGTCGTGTTGTTACAGGTTTTTCACGATCTCCCGCGCGAATTCGCTGGCCCTGATTTCCTTCGCGCCGGGGATCTGCCGGGCCAGGTCGTAGGTGACGGTTTTCTGCGCGATGGTTTTTTCCAGCGCCTTCTGGATACTGACAGCGGCTTCGTTCCAACCGATGTATTCCAGCATCATGACTCCTGATAAAATCAGCGAGCCGGGGTTCACCTTGTCGAGGCCTGCGTACTTGGGCGCGGTGCCGTGAGTGGCCTCGAACACGGCGTAGAAATCGCCGATATTGGAACCCGGCGCCATGCCCAGCCCGCCCACCTGCGCGGCGATGGCGTCGGACAAATAGTCGCCGTTCAGGTTCGTGGTCACGATCACGTCGTATTCTTCGGGCTTCAATAAAACCTGTTGAAACATATTGTCCGCAATGCGATCCTTCACGAGGAGTTTGCCGTCTGCCTTTTTACCCTCTGAAAGTTCGCTTTCCAGAACCACGCGGTCGCGGAATTCGGTGGTGGCGACTTCATAAGCCCAGGTCTTGAAAGCGCCTTCGGTAAATTTCATGATGTTGCCCTTGTGGACGATGGTCACGCTTTTGCGGTTGTGATCCAGGGCGTAGCGGATGGCCTTGCGGGCGATGCGCTTGGACCCGAATTCGCTCACGGGCTTGATGCCGATGCCGGAAGCGTTGCGGATGGTCTTTTTGAAGCTGGTTTTGATGAACTCGATGATTTTATTCGCCTCGTCGCTCCCCGCGGGCCACTCGACGCCGCTGTAGACGTCCTCGGTGTTTTCCCGGAATATGATCATGTCGGTCTTTGACGGATCCTTCATGGGGGAGGGTGTGCCGGAGTAATATTTCACCGGGCGGATGCAGGCGTAAAGGTCCAGAAGCTGGCGCAGGGCCACGTTCAAACTGCGGATGCCGCCGCCGACGGGGGTTGTGAGGGGGCCCTTGATGGCCACAATAAATTCCTTCACGGCTTCCAGCGTCTCTTCGGGCAGGTAGGTGCCGTAGAGGGAGTTGGCTTTTTCACCGGCGTAAATTTCCATCCAGGCGATTTTCTTTTTGCCGCCAT
>CAYMRH010000010.1:33984-54932 GCA_964392785.1 uncultured Brevinematales bacterium | reverse complement strand
AGAGCCGTCCGGCGAACAGCTTGGTCAGGAACACGTCGCCCACCATGGTTTCGAATCCGAAACGGCCAAAATCCAGGTTCATCTGGATCCCGACGCGGCGTTCGGCGGGGAATTGCAGGTCGTTCGCGTAACCGTCCACCAGCGAACCGTGACCCACGGTCATGTCCGGCAGATTGCCCAGTTTGAACAGGACCGTGTCCGTCTGGAACTGGACAAACCGGATCTTGAGCAGAAGATCGTGGATGGCGTCCTGCCAGGAAACGAAATCCCATTCGTTGAAATTATACCAGCGGTTGGGGACAAACACATCGTCCAGGTCCTGGAAATACACCGGCACGTAGAGCGCGAAAGAAAACGCGCCGAATTTGAAGGTGGGGGACAACAGGACCCTGTTCCAGACCGTACCGTCGATGTTTTCCGCCGCAATGGACCAGTTGAATCCCTGCTCGCTGCATTCCGCGGCCTTGGTCTGGGACGGCGTGGGCGCGGGCGCCGGAGGCGTTTCCGTCACGCTCGGCTGGGGAGCGGGCTCCGGCGGAACCGGCGCTTTTGAGCCCTCCGGTTTGTAATCCGGATCGTACTGCTGGAGCAGAGCCAGCGGGGCCGCCGCGGGAATTCCGGGCGCCTGGCCGATCATGCCGGCCAACGCGCTCATGAACCCTTTCTGGAGCAGAACGGCCTGGAATTTTCCAAGCGGGTCTTCCAGCAGAATGGACCCTTCGGTCACGACCGCCTCTCCGCCCTTTCCGGGAATAAAGGACAGGCCGAACTTCGTGCCGCGGACGGCGGCCACGGCCGTCTGCGTTTCGATGCGGAAATCCTGACCGGAAGCCGGCTTGACCCGCGAAAACAGTTTTCCGGTCAGAAGCGACAGCAGGCTGGAGATTTTGCCCTCGCGCGGTTTCATGATCTCCGTGACGCGCACGCTGGTCAGACCGAACAGTTCCACGGTGGACCCGTCGGGATAAATGAGTTCCAGGGAATCGTTTTTCCCGTTCACGCGGATCTCCGCGTTTTCCGGTATCGGGTCCCCGCTTTTCAGCGCGGTCCAGTCCCCGTCCTCACCCGCGCGGAATTCGCAGACACCAACGAACACGCCCACGGTCAGGGTATTCCGGGACACGCCCACGGCTCCCCGGACGCTCGCCACGCCCGTGACCGTTTCCACGTCCGCCTTGGACCGGGCCAGAGCGACGCCCTTTTTTCGGCTGTCCGCGATGATATCCGCGGCCTTTTTGACCGTCACCCCGGGGATCTTGACGACAGACCCGTTGGGCGCGAGAAGATCCACGGAATCCCCGGACTTGCGGATGCGGATTTCCGCCGTTTCGGGAATCTCGTCCCCGACGGCGGCGGTTTTCCAGGGCGTCTTTCCCACGCGGTATTCAATCTTGCCGATATAGCTGTCCACCACCAGTCCCGTGCGGGCCTGCGCGAACGCGGCCAGGGCCAGTCCGGCCAGAAACAGTATGGTCAAAATTTTCGAAATGCTTTTCATGTCAACCTCCCCGCGTCCGTCTGACTAAAACGCGATCTTCGTGCTGATGCTGGTGGACGTAAACGGCTGCACGAGGCCGTCGGACCCGATCTGGAAGGTCCGCTTATAGTCCAGGGACAGGATCAGATTGGGAGCGATCGCGTAATCGATCCCGAGCAGGAACAGGGAATTCGCGTCCTCGAACGTGAAGATGTCCGCAGCGGACGCGATGTTCTGGCGCGTCCAGGTGAACCGGATACCGATAATTTTCAGCAGTTCCCGCGAAAGCAGGAAATTGAACGTGAGCGCGGGCCGGGACCCGGGCTCGAAGGTGCCTTCGATCTCGAAGGTCGCGACCAGTTTGTCCTCGAGCAGGGCTATTCCCGTGTTGAAGAGCCAGCCGAACACGTGGTTGGTGGCAAAATCCAGCGACTGGTATTTGACCGACCGGACCGCGTCGTAATAGGAATCAAAATAATAGGGCGTAAACTGCGGCTGGAAGAGACGTGCCTCGAGTTTGTAGGGGACCACCGTCACGATCCGCCCGCCGATCCCGAGCGCTTCTCCCGTTCCCTTGCCGGCGATGGCGCCGAAATCCGCGTAGGTTTTCAGGAAGAAGATGTTGGGAATGTTCACCAGGGGCAAACCCACGTCCGCCCCGAACACGACCACGGGCTGGGAATTGGTTCCGTCCCGGAAATCGTAGGGCCGGTCGGCCGGGGGCGCCGGATTCTGGGGGTCCAGATCGGCCGCCAGGGTCGCGCCGATTTCCAGGCGGTTCACCAGGAACAGTTCCGTACCGGAGAGCGGCCGCACGAACGCCCGCAGGCCCAGGATGTCCCAGTCAAAAATATTGTCCACCATGGTTTCGAACCCGAAAGAGTCCAGGTCCAGGTCGAACGCTATGCCCAGTTTCTTGACGGAAGGATAGTTCAGCATGTTGGAATACAGGTTCACGAGAAACCCGTTGCCGAAGGTAAAATCGTTCACGCCGCCGACCTTGACGAACACCGGTTCGCCCTTCAGGCCCCAGCGGACGTAGAGGATCTTGGACAGGACGGCCTGCCAGGTGTTCCATTCGCTGGCCCGGAAATTCCCGTCCGCGTCAAATTCGAAATTCAGATCCAGGCCGATCCCGAACTTGCCGATGCCGAAATCCGGCTGGAAACGGATGGAATTCCAGTTCACCCCGTTCACCGTCATGGTGCCGAACTGCAGGCCCATCCCGAACTTGGGCGTCCAGTCCGTTTCATCCTTGGGTTTTTCCACGGCGGACCCGCCGGAGGAAGGGGAAGCTGCATCCCCGGATTCCTGGGCCCAGGCCGCTCCGGAAAGAAGCAGAAAGCACCCGACCAAAAACCCCGCCAGTCGATTTTTCCAATTCATACCCTCGAACCTCCACATCGTCTTTTCCGGCATCGCGTTCACCCGCGAAAACCCGGTCAGAAAACCCGTAAAATAATTATAACGCCGGTTCGGGAAATATCAAGACGGACAAACCCGTCCGCGCCGGCTTGGCCGAACGGCCGTTCAGAAGCCACGGACCGCTCGCTCTTCCCGTCATACCGCGTCCGGGCGCGGAAGATGAAATCGGTTCCGGAGATATTTCACAAAGCCCCGGAATTGATTTTTCCCCGATTGCCCTTAAAATATCCTTCATGATGCTGTTGCGCAACGCGGCCGTTCTCCTACTCCTGATCCTCCCGGCGGCGGGTTTTTTCGCGCAGGACCCGGCATGGGCCGTGTATGCGGACCCGGACCGCCGCTTTCCGCTCCGGGCGGAATGGAAGTTTTTTTTCGGGGACTCCCCGGATTACGCCGCCCCGGATTTTGACGATTCCGGCTGGGAGCGGACCCGTTTCCCCGTATCCTCCTTTCCCGTGGACCTGAAAAAACCCGTGGGCTGGTTCCGCTATTCCTTCCGGGTGGCCCGCGATCCCGGCAACAGGGCCGTGGGTTTCTATTCCGGAAAGCTGCCCGACGCGGCGCAGGTGTTTTTCAACGGTTCCCAGATCGGCGCGTCCGGGAACCCTTCGCCCTCCGGATATTTCGGAACGCCCAACGTGCCGCGCATGTTCGTGATCCCGGGCGGATTGGTCCGCGCAAACGCGTCCAACGTGATCGCGATCCGGGCGGTTTTTGTCCGGACGCACGCGGACTTCGGGAACATGTTCCTGTCCGCAGACCAGGACACGCTGTCCCACTACCGCCTGGAAACTTTCTTCAACGTGACCATTTCCATTATCGTGGCGGTGCTGGCCGTCTTTCTCTGCTTCTATTATCTCCTGCTTTTTTTCCGGGACCGGAGCACGCGGCACAATCTTTACATTGGCGTGGCGTTCCCCCTGATCGCGGCGTATTATTCCAGCATCTTCCTGGAGTCCTCGGTTTTTTCCTATCTCCTGACGGCCCAGCTGCAGTTCGCCGCCCTGTACTTGAGCGTCACCTTTTTCGTGTTCTACTTTCAGGAAGTTTACCGCATTCATAACCGGCGGTGGCTCAAAACAGCCCTCCTGATCCTCTCCGGCGCCAGTTCGGCGGTTCTGCTCGCGGCGCCGGACTATCCCGCGTTCGACTTCCTGAACGGTACGGTCTTCTACATGGGTCTGGTCACGCCGCTGCTCTTTTACATCCTGGGCCTGACCGTGGCCGCGATCATCCGGGGCAACCGTTATGCCCGCTTCTATTTTATCGGGATCCTGCTGGTCATCGCCGCGGGCTTGAGGGACATGCTTTACGTAACCATGAACGCCCAGCCGCGTTTCTGGATGTCCGCCTGGGGCATGACCGTGTTCGTCCTTTCCATTTTTTTCACGTCCGCCAGTTCTTCCGCGGACAACCACCGCGAATCCGAGAAAAAATCCCTGGCGCTGGAAAAGGGCGCGGCGACCCTGCGCCGCCTGTTTGACGCCCTGAGGTCCATTGGCGAAAAGGTGTCCCGGTCCGGCGGAGCGCTGAACGCGGGCATTTCCGAGGCGGCTTCCGGCGTCCACCAGATGGTGGTCACCAACCAGGGCATTTTGAACAAGATCGGGGAGCAGGTTGCCTCGCTGGAATCCAACGGCGCGATCATCCGGACCATGCTGGAATCCTTTGCGGCGGTTTCCGGGGAGGTGGACCGCCAGGCCGAATTCGTGGCGAACAGCTCGCGCAGCACGGCCGGCCTGGTGGAATCCATAGACCGCGTGTTCGACCTGACGGAAAAATCGAAATCCATAGCTCGGGACCTGTCCTCCCTGGCGGAATCCGGCAAAATGCAGGTGGACGATTCCGCCGTGGCCATTCACGATATTGAACGGTCCTCCGCCAACGTGAAGGACATCACCGACAGCATCCGCGAAATCGCCGACCAGACCAACATCCTGGCCATGAACGCGGCCATCCAGTCCGCCCACGCGGGAGAATACGGGCGCGGGTTCTCCGTCGTGGCGCGGGAAGTCCGGACCTTGTCCGTCCATTCCGGGGACCAGGCGGCCCAGATCGCCGTCCTGCTGGACGACATGACCGGGCGCATCGCGCGCGGAGTGGGCCTGTTTGACGAAGTCCGCCGGTCTCTGGACCGGATCCTGGCCGACACCGGGGAAACCACGCGTCTGTTGGGCGACATTGCCGCGGCGTCCCAGAAGCAGCACGCCTCCACCCGGGACGTGCTGGAGGCCGTGCGTTCGCTTGTCAGCGCCACGGAAACGGTCAAATCCGAAACCCGGCGCCAGCGCGAGGAAAGCGAAAAGATCCGGCTTTCGCTTGCGGAACTGAAAACCATCGCCTCCACCATACAGCAGGCCGTGGAAGAACAGAACGCCGGCGGGAACCGAATTGCCGAACAGATCGAGAACCTCCGGTCTATTTCCGAGGATAACCGGCAGATCCTGGACGATCTGGACGAAATCCTCCGTTCGTCCGGCGGCCCCTCCGGTTCCTGACCCCTCCCGCTCACGGGACGCGTCTTGACTTTTTGGGGCGGAAATAGAATAATAATGAGCAAGCGTTCTGGAGCGCGGATGGGCGATAACCAAAGGATTTTCGGCCAGATACGGGACCTGAAAAACCGGAAGAACGCCTATATCCTCGCCCACAATTACCAGCTCCCGGAAATCCAGGACCTGGCGGATTACGTCGGGGACTCCCTGGGGTTGGCAAGAAAAGCGGCGGAACTGGCCCGTGATACGGTCGTGATGTGCGGCGTGTACTTCATGGCGGAAACCGTGGCCGTGCTGAACCCGGATAAAAAAGTTCTCATACCGGACCCGACGGCCGGATGTCCGCTGTCCTCTTCGCGGACGCCAGGATGGTGGCCCGGTGGCGGTCCCGGTATCCGGACCACGCCTTCGTGGCGTACGTGAACACGACCGCGGAGGTCAAGGCGGCGGTGGACATCTGCTGCACTTCCTCCAACGCCGTTCAGGTTGTCCGGTCTTTGCCGCAGAAAGGCGTTGTGTTTCTGCCGGATAAAAACCTGGGGGCGTATGTCCGGAGAATGGTTCCGGAGAAAGAGATTGTCTTGTGGCCGGGATTCTGCGTGGTCCACGAACGGGCCGGGCTGGATGCGGTCTTGAAAACCCGGGAACAGCATCCCGAAGCCAGACTGATCGCCCATCCGGAGTGTCCCGCGGATATCCTGGAAATGGCGGACGCGGTCCGCAGCACCGGTGGGATGTTCGAGGACCTGGCGGAACACCCCGCGGCCAAAACGGTGATCGTGGTGACGGAATGGGGAATTCTCCACGCGCTCCGGAAGGCTTTCCCGGACCGGACTTTTATCGAACCGGCCCGGCGCATGGAATGCAGCAATATGAAAAAAATCAACGCCCGGAAGCTGCTGTCCTGCCTGAAAAAGGACCGCTACCGGGTTTCGGTCGATCCCGGAATCGCGGGAAAGGCCAGGCAGAGCATAGAGCGCATGTTGACGGCGGGCGCGGTCTGACAGGGCCGTCCTGACAGGACGACCCTGGAAGGTCTGGCCCGGAGTGCCGGCGGCGCGGATCCGATCAAAAAGAATGGAGGAAGGTTATGCCCTTCAAGATCACGTTGGACGGCGCGATGAAAGGCGTGAAGTTCGCCAGCAGGGACGAAGCCATTGAAGCCATGTGGGAATTCTTCAAGGATAAAATGCCCCGGACCGAATTCGACAAATTCATCCAGTCCCATATCGAAGAGGTTTAAGGGGACCGATTGAAGATCCTGGCAGTCAGTGACGTTATCAGCGGAAAGCTCTACGGCCCTTCCCTGAAGGATGTCGCGGGATCAGTGGACGCGATCGTGTCCTGCGGCGATCTCCCGGCCTATTATCTCGATTACCTCATTTCCAGTCTTTCCAAACCCCTGCTCTATGTCTGCGGCAATCACGACCCCTACGGAGTACGCCCTTCCCGGGGAAACGTCGCGCGCCTGGAATCGCGGCTCAGGTCCCGCTTCGGGGACGGCGATGACGAGCACAATTTCGGAGGGACCAATCTGGACGGCCGCGTCCACGCCGTGGGTGGCACCCTGTTCGCCGGACTGGAAGGTTCCCGGGACTACAACAAGGGCGTCCATCAGTATACCGAACGCCAGATGCGCGGTAAAATCACCCGCCTCCTGCCGGCTTTATTCTGGAACCGACTGATCAGAGGCCGTTATCTGGATGTCCTGGTCACCCATTCCCCGCCGCGGGGCATACACGACGGGTCAGACCGCGCGCACCAGGGTTTCGGGGCTTTTCTTCCGTTGATCAGGAAATACAGGCCCCGGTATCTCCTGCACGGTCACACCCATATTTACGACCAGAATCAAAACCGCATCTTCCAATATCATGACACGACCATCATAAACTGCTATAATTACCGGATCATCGATCTGGACACCGGAGAACAGACGTGAGAGGCGACCTGTCTTTTTTTAAGCGCAAGGCCCACGCGGATTTTGACCGGGCCCGCAACAGGGCGTTTTTCAACGAGCTGTTCGCCAAGATCTTTGACCGGCAGGAGGACCTCCTCCAGTTCGACGAGGTCAAATATCTCCTGTCCCCGACCGCCATGGCGTACCGCGGGATCCGGTCCGTCCGGATAGACCGGATCGTGGGCAGTGAAGGCCGCTACCGGGACTTTGACCGCCTGTTCCTGCCCAAGAAGGGCAACGCGCGGCAAAGGTGGGTCAACATTGACGTGGCCAAGCAGCAGGACCTGAACCTGGCACCCATATCCGTTTACAAGATCGGGGACTTCTATTTTGTGCGGGACGGCAACCACCGGGTTTCGGTGGCCCGGCAGATGGGTCAGGAATTTATCGACGCCGAAGTCGTGGAACTCTTCAGCCGGGTCAAACTCCGCCGCACGGGGAAAAAGGACCTCCTGCTGGCGGAAAGTTACGGATACTTTCTGGAGCGCACCCAGTTTGATCTGATCGCGCCGGGCCAGGAGATCCGGCTCACCAACCCCTGGGGTTACTACCGGCTGATCGAGCATATCGAGAATTACCGGTATTTCATGGGGGAAAGGGAAAAAAGACCCATAGAGCTCCGGGAAGCCGTTTTGAAATGGTACCAGCAGCTGTATCTCCCGGTGACCCGGATCATCCGGAAGCGGAAAGTCCTCAGGAAATTCCCGAAGCGCACGGCGGGGGACCTCTACATCTGGACCATGGACCACTGGCATTTCCTGAAGATCAAGCTCGGGAACGTGCCGATCGAACACGCGATAGACAGTTACTCCCGTGCGTTCGGCAAAGTCGGCATCCGGGAATTCCTGGGCCGCCTGGCGCGGCGGTTCCGAAAACCGGGCGGGGGCGCCCGAGAAAAAAAACAAAAAAAGCGGTGAGAGATGAATCCGATCGAACACGTCCTGATTGTGGCGAACCCGGAAAAGCCGAACGTGGGCCGGGTCCTGGCGGATTGCGAGCGCGAACTGGATTCACGCGGCATCCGTTACGCCCGCAATACGCCCGGCCGTTTCAAGATCCAGGATTCCGACACGCTCACCGATCTGGCCGCCGACTTCCGCTGGAGAAATTACAGCCTGATCCTTTCGGTGGGCGGAGACGGGACCTTTCTCTATACCGCCCGCACGTTTCACCCGTTCGGCATCCCGCTGGCGGGCGTTCATGCCGGCAAACTGGGCTTTCTGAACGAAATCGCGCCTGACCGGATCGGTCACGCGCTGGACGGCGTCCAGTCAGGCCGCGCCAAACTGTCCCGGAGAATCCTCCTGACGGCCACGGTGGTCCGCGGGGGGCGGGAACGCTACCGATTCCAGTTCCTGAACGACGTGGTCATCTCCAAAGGGGCCCTGTCCCGCATGGTGGAATTTTCCCTGTCCATGAACGGGGAGGAGTTTTCCCGCTACCGGGCGGACGGCCTGATCGTCTCCACACCCACGGGCTCCACGGCCTACAACCTGGCCGCGGGCGGCCCCATCCTGACCCAGGGCATGGAAGCCATGATCATCACGCCCATCTGCCCTCACCTGCTGGGCCTGCGCCCCATCGTCACGTCCGAGGACCAGGACTTTTCGATCCTCATGGTCTCCGACGAGGAGGAAACCACGCTCACCGTGGACGGCCAGGAAAACTGCCGGTTGCGCCGGGATGACGAGATCCGCATCACCCGGACCGGCGCTTCCGTGGGCGTGTACGACTTCGGCGAATACCGGTATTTCACCCTGCTCCGCACCAAGCTCGGGTGGCCGCTATGATCCAGAGACTGTCCGTCCGCAATTACGCCATCATCGATCACCTGGAGCTCGAACTGGGAGACGGATTCAACGTCTTCACGGGAGAAACCGGCGCCGGGAAATCCATCGTGATCGGCGCCCTGGGTCTGTTATTGGGCGACAAGGGCGACACGACCATGATCCGCACGGGCGAAGACAAAGCCGTGGTGGAGGGCGAGTTCGCCGTCCGCGACAAAACGGCGCGCGCCCGCGTGAAGGAAATCCTTTTCGACGACCCCGAAACCGTCATCATCCGCCGGGAATTGTCCCACGGCGGCAAGGGCCGGATCTTCATCAACGGCCTGCAGGAACCGCTGTCCAAACTGGAAGCGCTGGGCGAATGGCTCGTGGACGTTCACGGACAGCACGATCACCAGCTCCTGCTCAACCAGAAAGTGCACCTGGACATTCTGGACAGCTACGGCTCCCTGAAGCCGGACCGCGAAAAAGTCGGCCAGATTTTCCAGCGCCTGACGGCCAAAACCCGCGAGCTGGGCGAACTGGAACAGGACGAAAAAAAGCTTTCCGAAGAAAAAACCTACTGGGAAACGGCCGTTCAGGACATCGAGAACGCCGGCTTCTCCCCCCAGGAAGAGGACGAACTCTCCCTGTCCCTGCGGAAAATGGAAAACGCGGAAAAAATCTACGCCGCGTTTTCCGAAGCTCACGATCTTCTCTACGCGGACGAACGCTCCGTGTCGGTCAAACTGCTCAAAAGCGCCCAGTTGCTCCGGGAACACGCGCCCGTGGACCGGCGTTACGAGGAGCTCTGCGAGATCCTGGACGACGCGTCAGCCAAGGTGGACGAAAGCGCCAAACTCCTGGCGGATTACCGCGAGGAACTGGATTTTGACTCGAAAACCATGGAAGAAACCATTGACCGGCTGGAATTCATCAAGGACCTGAAACGCAAGTACCGGAAAAATTCCGTGGAGGAACTTCTCCAGTACGCCCGGGACTGCCGGGACCGCCTGTCCAAGTTCGCCAACCGGACCGAGGAAGTTCGCCTGCTCAAGGAGGAGATCCTGGCCTTGAAGGACGGCCTGGTCCGAGAGTCCCTGGCGCTGTCCCAGAAGCGGCAGGATACGGGGCGCGAACTGGCCCTGAAAATCCGCTCCGAACTGTCCTATCTGGGCATGGAGAAGGCGGAGGTGGCCGCGGACGTCAAATACGTGAAAGACGAGGACAGCCCCATCCGGATCAACGACATCCCGATCCGCGTTTCGGAAACCGGAATAGACCGCGTGGAGTTCCTCATCTCCTCCAACGCGGGGGAAGAACTGAAACCCCTGAAGAAAGTGGCTTCGGGCGGCGAAATTTCCCGCGTCATGCTGGCTTTGAAATCCATCTTCGCGGCCGCCGATTCGATCGAAACCCTCATCTTTGACGAAATCGACGTGGGGATCGGCGGGCTCACCGCCAACAACGTGGGCGTCAAACTGAACGCGCTGGCCGCGGGGCGCCAGATCGTGGTCATCACCCATCTGCCCCAGATCGCGAGCCGGGCCCGCAACCATTTCCTGATTTCCAAATGGACCGACCAGGGAAAGACTTTCACGAAAGTGGGGCGGATCTCCGGCCGGGAACGCGTGGAGGAAATCGCGCGCATGCTGGGCGGGGATTCAGAAAAAGCCCGCGAGCACGCCAAAGAAATGCTGGCCGCCTCGGGCGCGGCCGCCGTCTGAAGAACGGAAAATATGAATGACAGGACGTCCTGAACGGACGGCCGTCAGGCGATCACCAGGTCACCGCTTCGCCGGATATCTTCCCATTTCCGGGAATCGATTTCCTTCTTGAATTTCAGGCCCAGCCGGAACCGGATGTCCTCGCTTTCCACGTCAACATGGGCCACGTCGGCCTTCAGGTCCAGGTCGCCCAGGGCGGCTTGTCCGATTTTCTGGATCTCGATCTTGAACCCGTCCTGAAGCAGCTGATCGGAAATCTTGCAGTTGCATTCCATCAGGATGCCGGTCGGGCTGATGTTTAAGACCCGGCCCTGGAACGCGAGCTTATCCGGCTGCTTGGCGATGGAAACGATGGTGTCGCTGGCCAGAGCGTACCGGGTCGCGACCCGCCGTTCAGAAACGACGGCGTCCTCGGATTTTTTGTCCAGGTTGTCGTAGATCCTGTCTTTGCCCATGATTTTGGCCTTGTAGAGCGACTGGTCTGCGGCCTGGATCAGCGACCGGGCGTCACCTCCGTCCATGGGGTATGTCGCGATCCCGCCGGAAAAACGGATGTCTTCAACACCTTCGCCGGCTTTCTTGGCCTGCGAGAATTCCACGAGTTTCTGGCGGATCCGTTCGGCCATAAACCGGGCCCCCACGCGCCCGGTCTGGGGCATGAGCACCAGGAATTCGTCCCCTCCGAAACGCGCGACCGCGTCCTCGCTCCGGAGTCCGTTCCGGAGAACGTCGCAGAAATCCCTCAGGATCCGGTCTCCGTAAATATGGCCGTAGAGGTCGTTGAACAGCTTGAAATTGTCGATGTCGATGAGCAGGACGGACAACTGCTGGTCGTAACGCTGGGCCCGCCGGATCTCCTTGTCCAGGATTTCCGTGAAGAAATTCATGTTGTAACAGCCGGTTTTGGCGTCCTCCCGCGACCGCTGCTCGATTTCCTCGAACATGGGAATCTCGACAATCCGGGGGTTGGACAGGACACGCACCATGTTGTAGAAATAATCCATGGCGGCCACCCGAAGGCCCACGTCGCGATTCAATTTGTCCGTCATGACGCGGCGGTGCTCCAGGATATTTTTATAGTGCTTTTTGGCTTCGTCGTCGGACAGATTGAGATGCGTCAGGAAATGGATGATAAAGCGGAAAAAACCCTTATGACGGGCGTATTCTGCGGACTCGGCTACGCTTTCGAGGGCGTCTCCCTGGGTTGTCAGGAGTTTCCGGAGCTTGAACTCGTCAAAAGCCCCGTTGCCCTCGCCGCAATGCGGCTGATCCATCTTTTTAAGTGACCTCCGGCCCTTTATTGAGTTTTTAAGCGCAACAGAAAAATCAACGCCAAAACTTCCCCATATTTTAAGGCAAGCCGGACTGATATTCAATTCTTTTCCTAACTTTCTTTTTATGCGTCCGTATTCTAAAATAACTGCGGCCGATAGATCCGGGCGCGTTCTCGACCCCCTTCCGGCCGGTCTGAAGCGGATCATCGATCGTTCGGATCGGGTTTCTGACAGGCGCGCTGTCCCGAATATGACAAGTGACGGCTAGGCCGCTGGAGGTAACTTGCCCGCGTCTTTAAAGAGACAATTCCGACCTTCTCCCGCGTTGGTTGTCGGCGCGGCGTTGGTGGCGGCCGGGACGCTGATCGTGGCCGGGAACATCTGGCCCTTTTTGTCCTTCGCGCGGATGTGGCCCCTCTTTCTGCTCATACCGGTCCTGTTCTTTGTCATGGCCCTGATCCAGGAGGGGCGTTCGGCGGCCGGCGTCCTGATCCCGTCGGGTATCCTGGTCTTCCTGGCCGCGTACTTTCTCACCCTGAATTTTACCTCGTGGGACCATTCCGGAAGCACTTGGCCGCTCTACATTCTGGCGCCGGTGCCGGGGTTTCTGGCGTATTTTTTTGTCACCCGCCAAAAGGGCGCTCTTTATCCCGCCTTGGTCCTGACCGCCGTGACCGTGGTCTCTTTCGGCTTGATCCGGCCATCCGGGACGTTCGCGGCCGTCATCCTGATTCTCGCGGGGATTCTCCTGCTCGTAAAATCCTTCCTGCCGGCCCGGACAACCGGGAACAGGAAAAATAAAAACGGAGCCAGATCATGATCACATTCCAGGACCTCATTTTTCGCCTCAAGGAATACTGGGGCAAACAGGGGTGCGTGATACGCGAACCCTATGACCTGGAAAAAGGAGCCGGCACGTTCAATCCGGACACGTTTTTAAGGTCGCTGGGACCGGAACCCTGGTCGGTGGCCTATGTGGAACCGTCCCGGAGGCCCACGGACGGACGCTACGGCGACAACCCGAACCGGCTGGGGTATTATTTCCAGTTCCAGGTCATGATCAAACCCTCCCCGGACAACATCCTGGACCTGTACCTGAAAAGCCTGGAATATCTGGGTATCAATCTCCAGGAACACGATATCCGTTTCGTGCACGACGACTGGGAATCCCCCACGCTGGGCGCCTGGGGGCTGGGCTGGGAAGTCTGGCTGGACGGTATGGAAATCACCCAATTCACTTATTTCCAGCAGGTGGGCGGGATCGACCTCTCTCCCGTTCCGGTGGAAATCACCTACGGCACGGAACGGATCGCGATGTACCTGCAGGACGTCAACCACTACAAGGACCTCCGCTGGAACGAAAAACTGACCTACGGAGACCTGCACCGCCAGCTGGAATTCGAATTTTCCCGCTACCATTTCGAAATCGCGGATACCGGCCTCTACACGCGGCTGTTTGACGACTACGAAAAGGAATGCTATTCGGCCCTTGAAAAAGGCGCCGTCCTCCCGGCTTACGACCTGACCATGAAATGTTCCCACGTTTTCAACGTGTTGGACGCGCGCGGGGCCATTTCCGTCACCCAGCGGGAGGGATATATCCTGCGTGTCAGAAAACTCGCCTCCGCCTGCGCCGCCGCGTATTTGAACGAACGGGAAAAACTGGGTTTCCCGCTCATGAAAACACCGGTCCCGACGGTGGCCTGACATGGGCCCGTCTTCAGCCGTCCGGGCTTTCCGGTTGCCGACCATCCTGCCCAAGCTGGAAAACGTCATGGGCCGGCTGGGATACAATCCCAAAAAGACCCGGCTGGACGACGTGACCCGCGAACTGATCCTTTCGGAAATGGATTATGCCCGGCCTCATATCCACCCGGCGGGCCACACCCGGGACAACAGGATCGAACGCAGGGATAACGGATCGGTTTTCCTGGAATCCGGGATCGAGCTGAAATCCTCAAAATTGGCCGGGATTCTGGCCAAGGCCGAAAAAGTGACCGTTCTGGCATGCACCATCGGGGACGAGCTCAAGCAGCGTTTTGACAAGGAAGCCAAGGGTGAACAGCTGACCCGGGCCGTCATTCTGGACGCAATAGCCAGCGAATCCGTCGAGGCGTTTGCCGACCACATTACGGATATCCTGGCCCAGGAATATAACTATTCCGGCTACCGTCCCACCATGCGTTTTTCACCCGGGTACGGGGACTTCAAGACCGCGATTCACTCGATTTTGCTGCCATTTTTGGATGCCGACAAAGCCGGTATCTCCTCAGACCCGGTGACCCACATCCTTTCTCCTGAAAAGACCATCAGCGCCGTCATCGGCTGGGTCAAATAGGCCCGGGTTTTTCCCGCGATCCGGCCGGCTTGACAGACCGCCCGAACCCTGTTTCCGCACCTGTAAAATCAGGCTTTTTTAAAAATAAATATTCGGCCGGAGTTGAAATATTCCGGCGGGTTTAATATAATCAAGACGAATTTGTATTATTTTCTTAGGAGGTATCCCTACATGACGAAAGCGGATATGGTGAAATTCCTGGCGGAAAAGTTCGACATGAAGAAAAAGGACAGCGCCAATGTTTTCGATGCCGTTCTGGAAGCCATCGTGGACACGCTGAAAAAGGGCGAAAAAGTCCAGATTTCCGGATTCGGCAATTTTGAGGTCAAGAAACGCGAAGCGCGCCAGGGCCGCAACCCCAAAACCGGGGAAATTATCCAGATCCCGGCCAAGAAAAAGATCGCTTTCCGCGCGGCGAAATCCCTCAAGGAACTCCTGATTAAGTGAGCAAACGGGATCCTGTATGGATCCCGGCACCGTCAGACCCATGCCTTTCCGCTCCGGGAAGGCATGGGTTTTTTTACGCCTGTCTGATAGTTTGATAATTCGGTCTTTTTGCACTAGAATATCCTGCCGAATCGGAGGATAACGGGACAGCCATGAAGTTCAAACGAATGACCAAGCTGAACTCCTCGATTGACATGACGCCCATCATTGACGTCGTGTTCCAGCTCCTGACTTTTTTCATGCTGACGTCCACCTTCATTAAAACCAGCGCCATCAACGTGGATTTACCCTCCAGCAAAACGAGCGATCTGCAGCCGGTCCGGGAGGCCGTGGTCACCCTTTACCGGAACGGAACCATGACATTGAACGACAGTTCCGTGACCATTGACGAACTGGGCATCCGGATGAAGGAACTCTACATCCAGGACCGGGAGGTGGTCGTCACCATCCGCGGGGACAAGGGAGTTCCCTACGGCCTCATGATCGAAACCATGGACATCATCCGCGTGTCCGGAATCAAGCGGATGAGTCTCGCCACGACCCCTCGGGATTAGACATTCGGTATCATGAACGAACTGGATCTGAAAAAGAGCCTGGCCGTATCGCTGGCTTTTCACGCTTTTCTGTTCCTTGTTTTGAGCATTGTTTTCATCAACGTCCGTTTTGAAACCACTTTTGAACCCGTTTCGGTCAACATTGTCACGGACTCGGCCAGCATGGCCGCCGGAATCACCGAAGCGCTGGACCAGCCCGCCAGGCGGAACCGTCCCAGCATGACCCGGCGGATCACCCAACCCGCGGACACCAAGGCCCTGCCGGAAAAAACCGCGCCCTCCGCGAGCGTGCTGAAAAGCTTCACCAAAAAAACCGAGACGCTGAAGGACCGGACCAAAAAAGTGACCGTACCGGACGCCCGGCAGGAGCTGAAAAAGGAAGAACGCCGCGAAGAACCGGCGGCCGAAAGCGCCCCGGCCCCGGATCCGGAAAAAATCCGTGAACAGGAACTCCGGGAACGGACCGCAAGGGAACTGCGCCGGATCGAAGGCGATATTGACCGGATACTGGACGAACCCGCGGTCGGACCGGTATCGCCCCGGGCGGACTCCGGAGGGTCTCCCGGCCAGGACCCGCTGGGGGACGCATCCTGGTCAGCCCAACCCCGCAAAACGGTGTTCTTCCCGAACATCCAGGCCCGGATCCCGCCAAACTACCGGAAAAAAGGCCTGAGTTATTCCGTCACCTCGCGGATCGCTTTTGACAAAAACGGGCTGGCCGTGCGGGTGGACATCATCACGTCCTCCGGCGATCCCGCCATTGACAGCATCTTTTTCACGGAACTGAAAAAAATCCGTGTCGAGGCGATCGAAGACAACCGCGTGGACGTCATCACCAAGACCTTCTCCATTTCCCTCAAATGAGTCTGACCCCATGACGGCAAACCGGCGGCCGCCCTTTCGATCCGCCATCTTTGACCTGGACGGAACGCTCCTGGACACCCTTCAGGACCTGGCGGACAGTATGAACTCCGCATTGCTGAAAAACGGCCTGCCCTCCCATCCCGCCAAAAGCTACCGCCTGTTCGTGGGCGACGGAATTGACCAGCTGGCCCTGAAAGCCTCGGGCAGGCCGGATCTGACCGCGACCCTGGTTTCGGACATGCGTTTGCACTACTCGGAAAACTGGCGACGCCTGACACGGCCTTATGACGGGATCCCGGACGTTTTATCAGAACTGGCCGCCCTGCGCGTCCCCCTGTCCGTTCTGTCCAACAAGCCGGACGCCTTTACGAAAATCATGACCCGACACTTCTTTCCCGGAATCCCGTTCCGGATCGTGGCGGGCGCGCGGGACGGAATCCCCAACAAACCCGACCCCTCCGGGGCTCTCGGAATAGCGCGGGAGACGGCTGTCAGCCCGGAAGACACCGTTTTTTTCGGGGATTCCGGCATTGATATGCGCGCCGCAAAAAACGCCGGCATGACGGGCGCGGGCGTGTTATGGGGTTTCCGGACGCGCGAGGAACTGCTGACGGACGGGGCCCGTCTCCTGATTGACGAGCCAAAAGACATGCTGAAACTTTTCAGGCCTGCGGCCTGACAGGCGGGAAAACTCGGGTATTCATTCCAGTTCGTAGAAAATACCGGCCATGGTCACCACAGCGGCCGTCTCCACCGTGAGGATCCTTCCGCCCAGCGTAACCGTATGAAAACCCAGACCGACAAGACGTTCCGCCTCGGATGCGGCCAGGCCGCCTTCCGGACCGATGACCGTTTCCACCGTCCTTGCCGCGCTTTGGGTTTCCAGGAGGGATTTGAGCGTCCGCTTATCCTCCAGTTCCCACGGGAGCACCCTGAGAGAACCGGCCGCGAGCGCTCCTCCGATCCGGCCCAGGGTCAGCGCGGGATGGACCGTCATCAGGGAAGTCCGTCCTGTTTTCTTGGCGGTTTCCGCCGCAATCCGCGCCCAGCGGTCCGTTTTCTTTACGTTCCTGTCGCCGGCGTAACGGGGCACGGTTCTTTCGGTGATCAGCGGATATACGGCTTCCGCGCCCAGTTCGCAGGCCTTGCGGACAATTTCGTCAAAGCCCTGGCCGCGGGGAACGGCCTGGAAGAGCCGGAGTGAAATCCGGCGTTCGGAACGGCTTTCTTTGGACAGGAGGCGGACCATCACGCGTCCGGAAGCGACGGATTCAATAATGGCCCGGTAAACGGAACCCTGTCCGTCCGTGGCTTCGATCTCATCGCCGGGTTTTTTCTTCAGGACCAGGGCAAGATGGCGGGCGTCTGACCCGTCCAGAAAAGCCGAATCTCCGCTGATGTTTTCCGCGGGAAGGAAGAACCGTCTCATCGAATCGCCTATTTCCGGCGTTCCCTCAGACGGTCGTAAACGATATCCGGGGACAGATCGTAATAGGCCAGCAGAAGCCACAGATGGTAGATCAGGTCCGCGATTTCCCAGGACATTTCCTCGGGTTTCGCGTTTTTGGCGGCTATGATCACCTCGCCGGATTCCTCGCCCACTTTTTTCAGGATCCTGTCCACGCCTTCCCGGAACAGTTTGGCGGTATAGGACCCTTCGGGGAGCGTCCGCTTCCGTTCCCGGATCACCTCGAAAAGTTCGTTCAGGACTCCCGCCTTGTTTTCCGCGGGTCCGGCGCCGTCCAGGGCCGCGGCAAGCGTCCGGTAAAAACAGGAATATTCTCCGGTGTGGCAGGCCGCCCCTTCCTGGCGGACGGTCAGCAGCAGCGCGTCGCTGTCGCAATCGTAACGGATGGATTCCACGCGCTGGATATGGCCGGAGGTTTCCCCCTTTTGCCAGAGTTTCCCGCGGGACCGGCTGTAAAAATGGGACAATCCGGTTTCCAGCGTCCGGTTCAGGGCTTCCTCGTTCACATACGCCAGCATGAGCACGCGGCCGCTCGCGGCGTCCTGGACCACGGCCGGCACCAGGCCGCGCTCGTCGTATTGAAGCCGGGCCGCGTCTTTCAGTTCCAGTTTCATCATCCCGTCCTTTGTTTATTTTTTTTCCAGAAGCTGGTCGCATTTCTGGATGAGACCGTCTTCGATGATCCTTTTCACGATGAAGCGGGAATAGTCCACTTCCAGATCGATCTGCAGGGGGTGCTTGATGAGTTTTTTCGCGTCCTCCCCCTTCAGGTTCTGGTTCAAAAAGATGTTCACGATGGGCCGCAGAGTGTATTCGCTCTGCCGGTACCCCATGACCACGCCGATCTCCCCCGTGTTCAGGAGCACGTAGCAGCCTTCCGGATACAGCGGCGTCTCGTTGATCTTCCGGGTCATGTCCCGCAGGAAGGCCTGGACGTACACCGGATGGAATTTCTTGCCCGAATTTTCCATGAAAAAGGCGAACGCCTGGTCAAACGACCACGGCTCCTTGTAGGGGCGCCGGGAGGTGGCCGCGTCGAACACATCCGCGATCATGACGATCTGGGAATAGGGGCCCAGTTTCTCGTGATTCACGCCGAACGGATAGCCCCCGCCGTTGTAGTTTTCATGGTGACACAGGATGGCGTTCTCGATCACCGGGCCGAAACCCTGTTCCGCGTGCACGATGTTATAGCTGTACACGGGATGGTTCTTGATGATGTTCCATTCCTGCTCGGTGAGTTTGTCCGGCTTGTCGATGATCGACTCGGGAATCAGCGTCTTGCCGATATCGTGCAAAAGACCGGCAATGCCCAGGATCCGGATCTTTTCCTCGTCCATCTTGAGCGAGATCCCGAGCAGCACCGCGATGGTGGACACGTTGATGGAATGGGTGTAGGTATAATCGTTGTATTCCACGAGATCCAGGAGGTTCAAATACGCGTCGCTGTTCCCCCGGATGTCCCCCACGAACCGCTTCACGACTTCGTCCACTTCGGCGGAAGGGAAATTCGCCTTGGCGCCCTCCGTCTTGATGGAACCCTGGATGTCGTCGATCAGCGAAACGGCTTCTTCCACGTTCTGGTCGCTGATCATGCTCCTGGACACTTCCTTGCGGAGCTTCAGCCGTTCCCGGGTGTAGAAGATCTTTTTCACGCCCCGGTCCTTGATGCGCTGGATCACGTCTTTGGTCAGGGGCACGTCCCGGTCGATCACCTTGTTTCCGGTCTCGTCAAACCCGTCGCCCTTGAGGATCATGCCGGGATAGAGAAAACTCACGTACACTTCAATCTTCAGATGATCCAGACGGTAATCCATAAGTCCCCGTACACACTCAATCCCAGTGTTTAAGCATCGGCCCCGGACCCGGTAAAATGAAAGCCGACGGCCTCACGGGCGGCCGTCCCCGTTCCCGGCGCGCGCCGGGCCGTCTTTTTTATCCGTTGCCGCTCCGAAGAGGCCGTATTCCTCGAGTTTGCGGAGCAGCGTTTTGCGGCCGATGTTCAGGACCTTGGCCGCGCGGGACTTGTTGCCGTTGGTAAAATCCAGCGTTCCCAGGATGGCTTTTTTCTCGATCTCGTCCATGGTCAGCCCGATTTCCAGGGACAGACTGGAACGGTCCGCCCCTCCCCGGACGTAATTCGGGATCATGTCGTCCGTGATCGTGTCTCCGGGGCAGAGGACCACCAGGTTCTCCACCAGGTTCTGCAGTTCCCGGATGTTTCCCGGCCAGGGGTAGTTTTCCAGCACCTTCATGGCGCGCGGATGGACGGACACGGGTTTGCGTCCGTGCCGGGCCGCGAAATGTTTCAGGAAATGGGACACAAACAGGGGAATGTCTTCCCTCCGCTCCCTCAGGGACGGAAGACGGATGGCGACAATGTTCAGCCGGTAATACAGGTCTTCCCGGAACCGGCCTTCCTCCACCAGTTTTTTCAGGTCCCTGTTCGTGGCGGTCATGACGCGGATATTGACCTTGATGGTTCCCTCCCCGCCGACCCGTTCAAACTCCTGTTCCTGCAGCACGCGCAGGAGCTTGACCTGGACTTTGGGGGAAATCTCCCCGATCTCGTCCAGGAAAATCGTTCCGCTGTCCGCCAGTTCGAAGCGGCCGCGTTTTCTGGCAATGGCGCCGGTGAAAGCCCCCTTTTCATGTCCGAACAGTTCGCTTTCCAGGAGCGTTTCCGGCAACGCGGCGCAATGGACCTTGACCAAGGGATTCCCGGCCCGCTTGCTGTTCACGTGGATCGCGTTCGCGATCACCTCTTTTCCCGTTCCGCTTTCCCCGGTAATCAGGACCGAGGCGTCCGTAGGCGCCACCTGGCGGACAACCTGAAGGACCTGGCGGAAGGATTTGGAGTTTCCGACAATATTCGAAAAACGGTATTTTTCCTCGAGGAGTTCCTCCAGTTCTTCCTGCCTGCCGTGCCGCCGGCATTCCTCCATGGCCCTTTTGAGAATCAAAGTCAGTTTGTCCAGATTCACGGGTTTTGTCAGGAAGTCGTAGGCGCCCCTCTTCATGGCTTCCACGGCCTCGTCCACGCCGCCGTGTCCGGTCAGGATGATAACCGGAGCGGAAAATTCCACACCCTGGATCTTCTGCAAAAATTCAAGGCCACCGACTTTGGGCATTTTCAAATCCAGGATCACGGCATCG
>CAYMRH010000010.1:24826-33974 GCA_964392785.1 uncultured Brevinematales bacterium | reverse complement strand
TTTTCAGTTTGTCCAGGCCGTCCTCGCCGTCCTCGGCCGCGATGACATCAAAGCCCTCCATCTTGAGCGCGCTTCGGAGCCCTTCCCTGATGTTTTTTTCGTCATCGACAACCAATATGGTGGGCTTGCCCATAATGACACACCCCTGTATAATATTGACTATTATAGTATGTTTTGACACAGCCGTCCAGAAGCGGACAGCCATCCATAACGATCCCTGTCGCGACATAATTCCGAATCCGGGACAATTACTTTTCAGATCGGTAAAAAAAATGTATGATATCATCCAAGGGGTTATTCATGAAAATACTGTTCTATGTCCTGTTGGTCGCTGTTGGATTTTCCTGTTCGGTCCGGAAGGAAACGCCGGAGATCACGATAGAGCAGGACGTGTACGATATCAGCACCGGCAGCGTTTACCGGTTTTACAACGTCCCCCGCGGCGGCTCCGGCACAAACACGGTTTTTATTGTCCGCAACCCGCGGGAACAGGAACTCGCCGTCAATTCCATAACCGTTTCGGGCGCTGACGCCACGAATTTTGTCCTGACCAACCTGCCGGCCATGCCGGCAACGATAGCCGCCGGACAAAGCACGGCATTCGGAATGATCGCATCCTTTCCGACATGCTCCAACTATACCGCCGTTGTGACCGTGACCTATAACGGTTCCCAAACGCTGTCTTTCAATGTCAAGGGCAGCGGCATGGTGTCCTACCACACCTTCGAGACCGCCAGCGATATCTGGTCCTGGAACGCCCCCAGCGTGGCCACCAATACCAACCGGACATCCCGGCGCGGATTGAACAGTCTCTATTTCCTGTCCGCCAACGGGAATAACGCCGACGGATGCGGGATCCAGGCGGAATCCGGCTCCTGGGACACGGACTTGGACCCGGACGGGGTCTGCAACGCCCTCGCCTTCTGGGTTCTGGACACCCAGGGGAACAATTCCGTCCGCGTGAAAATTTTCGAAACCTCGGGCGCCGGCACTAACTTCCTGGAACTCTGGACCGCCAAAAACGCCGTCCAGGACAAATGGACCCGCGTCAAGATCGATTTCCGTGACCTGACCAATATCGACCTCCGTCATATCGACAAGATCGAACTGGGCGAATGGAACGCCGGCGAGTATTACTTTGACGATATCCAGGCGGTGAACGAGTGACGCGACCATGACTCCGGACCAGATCCGTGACAGGATCCGGGGCATGCTCTCCGAACGCCGGTACACCCATTCCCTGGGCGTCGAGGAACTCTGCGTCAGACTGGGCGTACCCCGCGGGTTCAAGGAAGAACGCCTCCGCACGGCCGCCCTGCTCCACGATATCGGGAAATCCATGCCTTCCGAAGAACTGGTCCATTTTGCCGACCGCCATTCCCTGTTCCTGACGGAGGACGACCGCAAGGCCCGCGGCGTCATTCACGCGATCGCGGGAGAATTCCTGGCGCGGGAAAATTTCGGCGTCCAGGACGAGGAAATCCTCAAATCCATCCGCTACCACACCACGGGTTCCGGAAACATGTCGCCGTTCCAGAAGGTCCTGTTCGTTTCGGATTACCTGGATCCAAACAGGGGTTTCGAGGAAAACGGTGACCTGGCCAAACTGGCCCTGGACCGTTTCGAGGACTGCGTGATGGAAGTGATTCTCCGGAAAATGGCTTACGTCATGAAGAAGGGGGACCATCTTCATCCGTTGTCCGTCAAATTCTACAACAGCCAGCTTCTGGCCGTCCGGGACAGCCGCTAAGAATCCGGACGGAATCCCGCATGGGCGCGATTTTCACCTTCGGAGAAAACTCATGAAACGTTTCCTGCGATATGGGCGGCTGGCTCTGACGCTGATCCCGGTTCTGACAGCCTGCGGCGGCGTGTCGATCCGCCCCGAGATCCGCGCCCTTCTCGCGCCTTCGGTCGAAATTCATCGTTACGCGGGTCTCTGGTACCAGGTCGCCCGCTATCCCCATTTTTTCCAGGGCGGCCGCTGCGGCAACACGACCGCCGAATACGCCCTGCAGCCCGACGGATCCCTGTCCGTGTTGAACCGGTGCTGGAAGACCACAAACGGCGGAGCGGTCAGCCAGGAAGTCAGGGCCACGGCCGTTCCGGAGGGCCCCAATTCCAGCGTTCTGATTGCGACTTTTTACGGCCTGTTCAGGGCCGGATACCTGATCGTGGAACTGGACACGAACGGATACCAATGGGCCGCCGTCACCACGCCGGACCGGAATACGCTCTGGATCCTGAGCCGGGAACCCGCGCTGGAACAGCCCGTTTACGACGGGATCATAGACAGCCTGACACGGAAAGGTTTCGACCCCGCCCGCATCATCAAGACATCGCGTCAAAAATAGGGATCAGCATGGAAAAAGCCCGGCAGAAACGCCGGGCGCGGGCCTTATTTGATGTTGTGCTTTCTCATTTTCTGGGAAAGCGTGTTCCGGTGGATCCCGAGAATTTCCGCCGCGCCGGAAATCTTCCAGTGAGACTGTTCCAGCGCCTTCACGATCTGGGATTTTTCCATTTCGTTCAGATCGATGTTCGTGATGATCACGTTGTCCTTTTTGATGTAGTCGGTTATGGACACGTGGCCCGCCGTTCCCACGGAACTGAACACGTTTTCCGGCACGTCCTCGATGGAGATCCGCTGGTCCGTGGTCATGATGACGGAATGGTGGATGGCGTTCTCCAGCTGCCGGATATTGCCCGTCCAGGAAAGCGAAATCAGGAGTTTGACGACTTCCTCGTCGATGTTCTGGATGTCCACCCGCTCGATCTTGGCGTACATTTTCAGAAAATGGTTGATGAGAAGCGGGATGTCCTCCCGCCGTTCGCGCAGGGCGGGCAGGTGCAGATAGATGACGTTCAGCCGGTAATAGAGGTCGTCCCGGAACTGCTGCTTGTTTACGTGCTGCCAGAGATCCCGGTTGGTGGCGGAAATGATGCGCACGTTGATGGGGATGGTTTCCAGGCCGCCCACCCGGTTGATGGTCTTGTTCTCGATCACGCGCAGCAGTTTGGACTGCAGGGACAGCGACATCTCGCTGATTTCGTCCAGGAAGAGCGTGCCGGTGTTGGCCAGCTCGAACTTTCCGAACTTGCGCTTGTTGGCGCCGGTAAAAGCGCCCTTTTCATAACCGAAGAGTTCGCTTTCCAGAAGGGTTTCCGGTATCTCCGCGCAGTTGATCTTGACCAGGGGGCCGTCGCTGCGGTGCCCCAGCGTGTGCACGGCCTGCGCGAACAGCTCCTTTCCGGTGCCGCTTTCTCCCTCGATCAGGACGTTCGCGTAGCTCTTGGCGGCTTTGCGCGCGCGCAGGTAAGCCTCAATGACTTTCTGGGACCGCCCGATGATGCCGAACTGAAGCATCTCCTGGATCACTTCCATCTGGGAAGGATCAGGATTCTGGACGAAAGTTTCAATCCCGCGGATAAAATCCATGGTTTATGAACCGCCTATCGGTAATCGAGAAATTGTCTTTCCAGCTCGTCGTAAGCCGCCTGGGCTTTCGCCCTCACCTCTTCGGGCCACTCCGCCTGCAAGAGGGGTTTTAAAATGTCCCGGGCGGCGTAAACGTCGGGAACGTACTGGAAAATCCGGGCTATGGCGATCATCGACTCCGCGTAGAACAGGACGTCGCTCCGGTACTTTTTTGTTTCCGCGATCAGCGTACCGATCAGGCCCCTGTCCACGGCGCCCAGACGGATCAGGACGGTTTCGAGTTCGAGGATGGCCATCTTGCGCGTTTCGTCGTCCCCGCCCAGCGCGGACAGGTAACTGCGCACGGCCTCTTTCCCGTTGTTCCGGGCGCTCTGAAGCCGGGCCCGATAAAGGTCCTTCCTGCGCTCGTTCCGGATCATGTTGATCTCGGTCTCCGCCCGCGTAAAAGCGCGCTGCTCAATCAGGATCTCCACCATTTTATATCGGATCAATTCCCTGTCCACATCAGTCAGGGAAGAGGAATTCAGCATTTTTTGCAGTTCCCGTACGGCTTCCGTAGGGGACAATCCCCCCGTTGCGGAAACGATCATCTGCGACAGGTTGGGCGTCGGGACGGCTTCCCCGTTGGTCTGGGCCTGCGCGGCGGCGGGAGCGGATTTGCGGACCGCGTTGGTGGCCGCGGGCGCCGGGGCGGCGGGAACCCGCACATGAACCGTATAATAAACGTTCTGCCGGACAGGACCGTCGGGAAACACGGTCTGCAGATGAATCCGACCGTCGTTGGTGCCGCTCCGGAAAACGAACATCCCCAACGGGATTTCCGATTTGTCACCCTGGAAACTGACGCCGCCCTCCACGGACTTGACGATCACGGTATTGGACCCGTCTTTCAGCGTGACGGAAAAATCCTGGTCCGGGGCAACGGTCATGCTTCTCCGGATATTCGTTACGGGCACGGACGGGGCCGGGTCCACGGGGACCGGACGGGAAGAACGGGGTTTCTCAGCCGGCGATTCCGGTTCGGGAGCCGGTTTTTCCAGGCCGCTTTCGCGGACAATCTGCTCCACGGTCAAGAGATCGGCCCTCTGGAGGTTCATCAGGAAGATGAGGTGTTCCTGGGTACAGGACACCAAAATCAAGACGGCGGCGGTCACACAGAAAAAACGGATTGTTTTCATCCCCCGGTATCCCCCGTCCCGCTTCCGCGCGGTCCCGATCAGCTACTCCGATTCCAACGACCTGAGATAGTCCCGCGCTTTCCGGTCCTGCGGCCTGTTTCTCAGGGTTTGTTCGAACGCCCGCCGCGCGAGCGGACGGTCCCCGAGTTCCAGGAAAATCAGTCCCAGTTTGTAAAGAATATCAGGATCGGTCCGGTGCGCCTCCTGATACTCCCGGAACAGCGCGGCGGCTTCAGCGGAACGCCCGAGTTTCATTTCCGCCAGCGCCAACGCGTAGATTATATCAGGACTTCTTTGACAAATCAACGCCCGGGAGAGGTAATCGCGGGCTTTGGCGTAGTTCTCCAGGTTGGCTTCCAGCACACCCAGCGTGAAAAGAATATTGACGTCTTTCGGGTCCCGATCCAGCCCCAGCGCCAGATACCGCCTCGCTTCCCGCACGTCTCCCAGTTTCAGGTAAGAACTCCCCATGACAAACAGAAGAAAAACACCGCGGGACTCCGTCGGGCCGGCGCCCAAACCCGCTTCCACCGCGCGGGAATATTCCCCCAGGTGGTAATGGCACACGGCCAGATTCCCGGACACGTCCCGGACGGAATGGCCCGGCACTCCCGGGCCCTTCAGGCATGCCTGCAGATAGGACACGGCCTCGGCGTGATTTTTTTCCGCCATCAGGACCAGAGCCAGACGATACGCGACCGCGGTGTCGTTCGTGATCCGGAACGCTTTTTTGAGACTGATCCGGGCCTCGTCATACCGGCGCTCCCGCACGTAGAGCTCGCCCAGCCTCTGCCAGACGTCGGACAAAGTGTGGTCCAGGTCCCCCGCCTTGCGGTAGTTTTCAATGGCCTCGCCGGTCTGGCCGGCGGATTCACGCACGTATCCCAGGTAATACCAGGCTTCGGCCATTCCCGGTTCCAGACGGACCGCCTCGGTCAGGTATTCCAGGCTTTTTGCGGTCTCGCCGATCCGGAAAAAGGACAGGGCGGCGCTGACGTACGCGCTGGGGTACCGGCGGCCGTCCCAGCGGATCACGCGTTGCAGGCATTCGATCGCCTTGCGGTCCTCGCCCAGTTTGGAATACGCCAGGCCCAGACCGAACGTCGCGTCCACGTCCCGCGGGTTGCGCTCCAGGTGCAGAACGAAAATTTCACGGGCTTCCCGGGGCTTGTCCATGCCGATGAGCGAGATCCCGATGTTGTATACCAGCGCCGGGGACACAGACATCCCGGCCAGAGCGCGGAAATTGGCCATCGCTCCGTCCAGGTCCCCCAGTCCCAACCGGGCAAAACCGAGATTGTAGATCGTGTCCGGGGTGGCTTTCTCCTCGCGCTTCAGGGAATCCAGAATCTCCGCCGCGCCGGAATAGTCCTGAAGGGACAGCAGAGCGTAACCGAGGTTGTAACGGGCGTCCGTGTCATCGGGACGGATCCGGACCAGGTCTTCCAGCACCCGCCGGGCCTGGCCGAAATCCTGAAGATGGAGATGGCACTGGGCAATATTTTTCAGAAGGGCGGAGCGGTCAATCCAGTCGCCGTCGCGCTCAATACGCAGAAGGATCTCGAGGGCTTCCCGGAAACGGCCGCTGCCGATCAGGCTCACGGCCTCCATTTCGCTCAGATAGGATCCGACACGGCTCATGGGGTTCTTGCCGTTTCAACGATCACCGCCTGGGCGGTGATTTCCACTGTTTCCTTCGCGCCGTTCACGGTATAATCGAACCGGACGGGATAGATGGTCCCGGAAATATTTTCCTGGGCGGCGCCGTAATGTTCCGCGAGCATGCGCGCCAGCAGGCGCGACAAAAAACCGAACGGCCGCGTTACCGTGAGCGTGGATGTCACGCTGGCCACCGCCTGCCCTTCGGCGGACAGCGTCCCCTGGTACGGGTATTCGGTGATCACCAGCCCGGGCCACGCCTGCACCGTCTTGGAACGCGCCAGCAGTTCGGGCGTCACCCCGGAATTTTTCCGGGGGCCTTGTTCGTAATCCAGCCGGAGCCTGACCTTGCCGTTGGAATACCGGAATCCCACACCCGATCGCAGGGCGTGATAAATGGAATAGGAATCCGTCAGGGCCAGGTCCTCGTTCAGACCGACGCCGATCACCCGCGTCGAAACGGACTGGGAAACGGCACGGGCGCGCGATTCTTCGGCCCTGCTTCCGACGCAGGACAACAAAAACGCGATAACGGCCGCGGACAGGACTGTTTTCAATGCCATGATATTCCTCTCCCGCCGATAGTATAACCTATCCGACGGCTTTTTCAACGAACAGGGCGGCCAGTTCCGGGTCAAACTGTTTGCCCGCGCATTGACGGATCTCGTCCAGGGCTGCTTCCCGCGACAGGGGCTTCCGGTACAGGCTGGGCCCGGTCATGGCGGCGTAAGAGTTCACGACCGCCGCAATCCGCGCGATGCGCGGGATCGCGTTCCCCTTGAGTCCGGCAGGGTAACCCTGACCGTCCCACCGTTCATGGTGATACAGGATAAAATCCAGGATGTCTTTCCTGTCGTGGAAGATCGGGGACAGAATCCTGCGGCCCGCCTCGGGGTGCGTTCTCATCAGGGCGGTGTCCTGCTCCGAAAAATCCCCGGTGGACAGCAGGATCCGGTCCGGCAGGCCGATCTTGCCGATGTCGTGAAACATCCCCCCGATCTTGCAATGCGCCGCGGATTCAGACGATTCTCCGGCCAAAGACGCCATTTTCTCGGAAAACAGGGCGACCTGACGAGAATGCTCGAAGACCGCCTTGTTGCGCGCTTCCAGCGAATTTAAAATTGTCAGAAAGGATTCGTACACCGATTCCTGAAGCTTGTCCGTCACCTCGCGGACCCGGCTCTCCAGACGGGCCACGTAATCCGCGCGTTCTTCCAGAAGACGCAGGCGGTCAATGACGCGGTTCACCGAGAACATGATCTCGTCCACGGTGAACGGCTTCAGGACGTAGTCGTAAACCCCGTTTCGGACCGCTTCCCGGATCAGGTCCGCTTTGCCGGAGGCGGATACCGCGATAATGTGAATGTCGCGGCCCTGTTTTCGGACGGCCTGGATCAGCTCGATCCCCGACAGGCGCGGCATCAGGATGTCCGTGATCAGGATATCAACGGGGTGTTCGCGGATGATGGCCAGCGCCCGTTCCCCGTCCCCGGCGGAATACACGGCGCCCGTATTCGGGTGCAGGGCCAGGATATCGGACAGCAGCTTGACGATGGGGACCTCGTCGTCCACGACCAGGAAATGGTATTTTCGCTGGAGATGGTTCATAACGACCTCCCCGATCCCGTGCCGTCAATTCAGGTTGAGGAAAAACCAGGCGTCTGCGTAATCGCTCCGGATCCGGAGGGCCGTGCGGGCGAATTTATGGCTCAGGCGGAAATACCGCAACCGCCTCAGACAGCGCGAGATCCGGGACGCATAATCCGCGCTCTGAGGGTATTCGTTGACGGCCTTGACGTACAGATCCAGAGCCTGAGCGTACTTCTTCTGGTTATACTCGATCTCTCCCAGCTGGTAATGGCCCAGACTCCGGTAGAAACGGTCCTGCGCCCCGGACGCGACTTTCTGAAAATATCCCGAGGCCGTTTTCTGGTCGTCCAGATCCATATGACAAAGGCCCAGAAAATAGAGGGTGTCCGCACCCGGGAGCATCCGGTAACTCTGGTTCAGATCCGAAACGGCTTCTGCGGCGTGTCCGGTCTGATAGGCCGCAATGCCCCGGATCTTGAGGGCGTACGCGCGGAATTCTTCCGGAACACCGCTCACCTCGCCCAGATTCGTGACCAGAGCCTGATACTGTTCGGGCGTACGCGCGTCCAGAAACCGGATATAGGCATGACCGAACCGGGCATAATGGGAGAGATCCGCCGCCGGTTCGTTCGTGGCAATATCCCGGAGCCTGAGAATAAAATCACGGTCGCCCTGAAGGGACAGCCGGATCACCAGGCGGTAATAACGGCGCTGATAATGGATCGAATCCTGGTCCCGGATTTCCTGAAGCGTCCGGAAGGCCTTGAGGAAATCCCCCTTGTCGTACTGTTCGTCCACCCGGTAGTAGCGGGAACAGGAAACGCCCGCGGCGCACACGGCCATCAGCGCGAAGAGGATGATTTTTTTAACCATACCAGAAAATACCCTTCCTTTTTTTCGTACGTCAGATTTCCGGAAACGCTCTGCCGTTCCAGAAATTCCTCCACTCCCAGAGCGAGAGGAGAATGCAAGCCCGGGGAATTCAGCCCCCTGCCGGTCACGATCTTCAGCGGCCCGCCACCGTTCCGGCGGGTTTCGCGCACCGCCCTGCCCGCCGCGTCCAGGGCCTTTTCCAGCGTCAGGCCGTGCAGATCCAGCGTTCCATGATTATGATCGATTCGTCTCTTTTTATCAACCGGCCTGACTGGGCCGGGCGCCCGGGGGGCGTCCTTGTCCGAAACGGGTTTCCTCAGGACGGCTTCCTCGAAGATCCGGTCCGTCTCACGGTCAGTCGGCATGATCCGCTTCCGGCTAACGGCCGTTTGGGTATCGCCAGAACGCT
>CAYMRH010000010.1:13050-24816 GCA_964392785.1 uncultured Brevinematales bacterium | reverse complement strand
CTGTTCGGACACAGGAAGAGATTCACGGTTTTTTCACCCACGGCCATCACGGAGGAGGAAGCCACGGCCTTGATCATCCCCTTGCGGGAGTATGAAACGGGCGCCGGCCAGAAACCGAACCGGTCCGAGAAATTCAGGGCGATCAGGCCTTCCGGCCAGGAAATCAGCATCCTGTCCCGGGCCAGGACGATTCTTTTATCGCCGCGGACAGTCCCGGCGTATGCGAACAACGCGCCATGATACGCGTTCAGCATCCGGGCCGGGACGATCACGTCCTGGTTTTTCAGAAGAAGGAACAGCACGGCGGCCGTCTGGTTGACCAGGATGTCCTGCGCTTCCAGATAATGCACGCCGCCCTGATACCGGATTTTATCCAGGGAGAAGAAATCCGGTTCCATGAGCGATAACGGGCCGTTCACGAGATTCCGGATTGTCTCCAGGCGCGCGTATTCGGACACGCCCCGGTCGTCCGTCGAGACCACGACGACCGAGGACCCCAGCTGTCCGGCCAGGAAACGGGCGCAGTCCTCGCGGTAGGGCTCGGGAATGTCCCGGATGTCGGCCACCCACTTCCGGACCGGCAGACGCCTGATGCGCCCCAGGATGCCGGATAATTTGGAACGCGTGGAGGCCTGTCTGACGTTCAGCAGCAAACGGCCCGGGGAACCCGGCAGTCCGGGCACAAAGTCTTCACCGGTCCAGAACCCCCGGTGATATCCCGGCGCCTGCCAGAAAAGATTGAGACGGGCGTAAAGCCCGACACCGCGGCGGGACAGCGTTTCCGAAAGTCTCTCCAGGCCCTCATGGTCGCCCAGGAAAGTGGGAACGCCGCCGCGCTGGAACCTGTTTCCGGTATCGGAAAAATCATAAACAGGCCCGTCCAAAGCGGAGCGTGTTTTCTCGAAGGCCTTGAAGGGGCTGGAGATGATGACGGACCGCAAAAAACGGCCGGGCTGGTTGGTCGCCCAACGGGCTGCCTGTTCGTAAGTCATGCCGGCGCAGTCGGCAATAATGCCGCCCCAAAGCGCCGCCGGCAGCATCAGACAGAGAAAGTGAAAAAAACGGTGTCGGAAAAAGCGGATCATGTTCGGTCTCCGTGCGTTAATGCCCGGTTCTCATGAAGGCCAGCGCCGCGGAACCGAGAATGCCCGCCTGGTTGCCCAGACGCGCCAGACGGATTTCGACGGTTTCCCAGAACTGGGGGAGACAGTACATCCGGGTCAATCGGCCGATTTTATCCAGAAGGAATTTCCCGGCGCCGGATACTCCCCCTCCGATGATGCAGACCCCGGGATTGAGAACATGGATCAGATTGGCCAGGGCGATCCCGGTATAACGCAGGGCCTCGTCAAACGCCTGGGCGGCCACGAAATCGCGGCGGCGCGCTTCCTGGGCGATGGTCTTCGCGCTCAGGCGGTCGGGATAATACCGCGCCAGAGACGTGGGAACGCCCTTTTCAATGGCGGCTTTGGCGGAGCGGATCATCGCGGTGGCCGACCCGTAGGTTTCCCAGCACCCTTCCCGCCCGCACCCGCAGGCCCGCCCGCCGGGTACGATCGTCATGTGCCCCACTTCGCCCGCATAATTCCGGGGACCGTCGTACAGGTCTCCGTTCAGGAACAATCCGCCGCCAATGCCCGTTCCGATCGTGATGAACACGAAGTCCCGCACGCCTTTGGCCGAACCGAACAGGAATTCGCCCCGGGCGGCGTTGTTCGCGTCGTTATCCGCGAACACGGGCAATTTCAGCGACCGGGAAAGGTTCCGAGTCAGGGAATAGTTCTGAAGGGCCGGGATATTCGGAATGAACGTGATCACGCCGGCGGCCCCGTCCACAAAACCCGGAATGCCGATCCCGACGGCGTGGGGTTTTCTCTTCGGGTTCTGGGCGATCAGGCGCTTGACGGCCCTGATGATGCCGTCTTCGATCCTTTTGGCGTCCGTGGCGACCGTCGGCACCTGCAGCGCGTCTTCAACCCGACCGCCTTTTCCGATCAAGCCCAGCTTGACGGCCGTACCGCCCAGATCAATCCCGATGCAGTATCCGTTCACCGTAACCCCCGGCTGTTTTTCCGCGCTTCGAACAGACCCGTCACTTCAGGATCTGGCCGATGCGCTCAATCACCTTCTCGCGGTCCAGGGGTTTCACGATATAACCTTTCGCTCCGAGCTTGATGGCTTCCTTCACGGATTCCGCGGTCCCGATGGCGGTCACCATGATGATCGTCGCGTTGGGATCGAACGCCTTGATCTGCTTGAGGGTTTCCAGCCCGTCCATCTCCGGCATGGTGATGTCCAGCGTGACCAGGTCCACGTCCGGATGCATGCTTTTGTAAATATCCACGCCGGCCTTGCCGTTTTCCGCTGTCCCGGCGATCTCGAACTGGCGGGACTGGAAGATCTGGCTCAAGTGTTTTATGATGAACTGGGAATCGTCGATGATCAGGACCTTGGCGTTGCCACCGGAAGGCTTGCGTCCCGTCGGTAAACCGTTCTCGTCGAATGTGATGCCCATGATCGCCTCCTGCCGTTATTCTTTGAACGCCACGTTGATCTCGACGATGCCGATTCCGGTGTCGAGCGGGATGATCAGCGCCTCCATCCCCTGGAACTCGTAGATATTCAGGTTCTCGCCCGTGATGATGGTGGGCGGGGTGAAACTGAAAGACATTTTTTCCTTCTCCAGTTTGGTGACGGAACGACCCGTGATCATGTTGGCGATTTCGCCCACGGTGCTGCGGGCCAATTCCCCGAACTCCTTCTGCGGTTCGCCGTTCAGTTTGGACGCGAGCTTCAAGGCCGTTTCCTCGGTCATGTCGAAAACGATCCGGCCCTGCATGCTGCCCGTCACACCGATCACGACCGCGATCCCCTTCATGCCTTCGCCCAGCTTTTTCAGGTACAGCTGGCCGCGCTTGACGCTGGTCTGAAGGATTTCGTTCAGAATGTCAAACGCCGCTTCCACGAAGGGGTTGATGTACTCGATGCGCATGTTGTTCCTCCGCTATTCCTTGAGCGAAATACTGTATTCGAGCAGATGGTCAATGTCCAGGACGAGGATCTCTTTCTGCTCCTCGAGTATGACCCCCGAAAAGAGGCCGTTCCTGGACCATTGTTCGATGTTCCGTCCGCTTTTGAAATTGTCTTCGGTGGCCGGTATGGTTTTGTATACGCTGTCGATGAAGAGCCCGAACACGTCCCGGTCCTTCCGGATCATGATGATGAATTTTTCCTCCTCTTCAATGACGGTCCGCCCCCGGAGATGGTCCGTCAAACCGAGGATCAGCTTGAGACTGTAAACCGGCAGGATGTTCCCGCGCAGATTCAGTACGCCCAACAGAGTGTGGGGCGTATTGGGGACCCGGTAGATTTTCCGGGCGAATATGATTTCCTGGATGTTCATGACGTCCAGCGCATAAAGTCCGCTATCGATCCGGAAAGCGACGGACTGGAAAAGAGTCCGGACCGTTTTCTGGTCCGACGCGCCTTCAGAGGGCCCGGCTTTCCGGTTCAGGATTTTTTCTTCCATAGCGGCCCCTAATTCCCGGATCCGGCATGAGCGGCATGAGCGGAATGGGAGGCAATGATCTGGGCCGGATCGATGATGAAACCGATATCTCCGTTGCCGATGATGGTGGCGGCGGAGATCCCCCGGCTCCTGATCAGTTTCGTATTCAACGGCTTGATGACGATGTCCTGTTCGCCCACCACGTCCCCGACCAGAATCCCGACCAGGCTGTCCCCGTATCTGGAAACGATGCAGTATTCCCGGCCCGTTCCCGCTTCGCCGGTTTTTTGTCCGCCGGATTCGCCGGGATAGAAATAATCCATGAGCGACAGCACGGGTATGAACTTTCCGCGAAGTTCCATGGTCAGGCGGCGGTTGATCTCCCGGATGTCCTTGCGGTCCACGATCACCGTCTCGTCCACGGACGCGACCGGCAGGATGTAATTCATACCGTTCACGGTGACCAGGAGCCCCTGGATGATGGCCAGCGTCAGCGGCAGACGGATCACGATCCTGGACCCCTTGCCGGCCGCCATCCCGACGCTCACGCTCCCGCCGATCTCCTCGATCTTCTTCTTCACCACGTCCATGCCCACTCCGCGCCCCGACAGGTTCGAAACGACGCGGGATGTGGAAATGCCCGGCAGGAAGATCAGGCCCAGAATGTCCCGTTCGGGCAGGCTGTCCGCGGATTCCTGTGACAGAACGCCGGTCTCCACGGCCTTGCGTTTGAGCGCTTCCAGATCTACGCCCTGTCCGTCATCCGCCACTTCGATCACGATGGAATCGCCCTCGTGCGCCGCTTTCAGGACCACGCGACCGGTCTCGCTCTTGCCGGCCTGGCGCCTCTGCGCCGGCATTTCAATGCCGTGGTCCACGGCGTTGCGAAGAATATGGATCAGGGGGTCGAAGAGATCGTCCACCAGACCCTTGTCGATTTCCGTTTCCACGCCTTCGATCACCAGATCCACTTTCTTGCCGAGTTTCTCGGCCATGTCCCGGATCAGCCGCGGAAAACGGGAAAAGACCATCTGGATGGGCACCATCCGCATGGCCATGACGTTTTCCTGAAGCGATGCGGAAATGCGGCCCAGCTTCTGCATGCCGTCCGCGAACAACTCGATGCCCGAGAACAGGCCTCCCAGCGCCCGAGACAGTACCGCGTTGCGTTCCTCGGAATTTTCGCCTTCCCGCCCCAGGTTGAGCTTCTGGATGCCGCTTAAAAAATCCTTGAGCGACGACTTGACATCGGCGCCGTTGCGCTCAAATTCGGAGGCCAATTGGGCCAGCCCGGCCTTGGTGATGACCAGTTCACCGAGAAGATTCAGCAATTCGTCTATCTTCCAGCTTTCCACGCGCAGCGACGTGATGTTCCGCTTCTGGAGGGCGTCTTCGGAAACCGCGGGTTGCGCGGCCGGCGACGGGTCGGCAAATCCGGAGGCTGTTTCACTGCCGGAATCCGGGACCACCGGGGACTCGCGCTCCGGCGCCGGGGCCGGCATGGACCGCCCGGGCTTTTGTTCGATCTTGTTGACCTGGATCACCGCTTCCCGGGTGGAACTCCGCATCAGGATGTTCTCCAGTTCCCGGAGGGTATCCGGTGTCACCTTCAGCAGGATCAGTTTCGTGATCATGTCTTTCAGGTAGGTCTTGTCGCGGATAAACGCCTCGTCCCGGTCGGTGGAAACGATGAAAAACACTTCGGGATAAAACTTCGTTTCCAGATCGGACAGGGACGGGGCGATCTTGATGACTTCCGTAAAATCGTTCAGGAGCGCGTAAACCTGGAAACTGGACACGTCGCGCATTTCGTACGACGCGTTCAGGGAGTATTTCAGCAGAAATACGCGGCGCGACTGGGTGAGCGCCTCGTTGATCAGCGACAGGTCGGCATTGCCCAGGCGGATCTGTTCCATTTTTCCGGAAGACTCCGGCGGAGAATCCGGAGCAACCGTGGGCGGATTCCTGGGTTCGGCAGGCGTTCCCCCCGCCGCTGCCTTGACCCGTTCCAGGCGCGCGATCAGTTCCGCCCCCCGGGGAGATACGTGCGTTTGGCCTTTTTTGCGCGCTTCCAGCAGGCGTTCCAGCTCGTCGCGGCATTCCAGCAGAAGGGAAATGTCGGAACTGGAGAAACGAAGCCTGTCTTTCCGGACCAGGTCCAGGAGATCTTCCTGAACGTGCATGAACTGCTGGATTTCGTTGAAACCCACGGTCCCCGCTCCGCCCTTGACGGTGTGCGCGGCCCGGAAAACCTCCTGGACCGCCTTCTGGTCCGCCGGATTCTTTTCCAGTTTCAGCAGGTTTTTCTCCAGCATGTCCAGGAGATCAAACGCTTCGTCCAGGAAGTCCTTCTTGAGTTCCTCCGAGAAATCGATCATTCCCAAACCCCGGACGCCTCAGGCGGCGTGCGATTCAGTATATGTCAGACCGTCATATCTTTCAACATTCATCCCGTCCCGCCGGTCAAGTCAGGCCAGCATTTTCGCCAGAGCGTATGAAACCGCCCCGCCCAGATCGCTTAAATCGATCACGATGTCGGCGCCGCGGTTGTCTATGGTGCTTTTCGGCATCCCCCAGACCACGGAACTTTCCCGGTCCTGGGCCATCACGAGCCCCCCGGCATGACGGATCGAGACGGATTCTATGGCGCCGTCCCGGCCCATGCCGGACAGTACCAAAGCCAGAGCGTTACCCCCCGCCGCATCGTGCACGGACCGGAAGAAAATATCCACTGACGGTTTGAAGAAAAACCCTTCGTAGGCCTTGGGGTCCACCCGGAACGCCAGTCCGTCCCTTTTTCTATCAATCCGCGCGTGGGACCCGCCCGGACAGACATAAATCACGCCGTTCCTCAGTATGTCCCCGTCTGCCGGTTCGACCACTTCGCGGCGGTAAATCCCGGAGAGGTTTTTGGCGAATTCAACGGTAAACCCCGCCGGCATGTGCTGGGCAATCACCATGGGCACAGGAAGCGGCCCCAGGGTTTCCAAAATTTTCCGGAGAGCGATGGGCCCGCCGGTGGAAGAACCCACCGCCAGGATCTCCGGGCGGCAGGTTTTGCGGGCCAGCACCTTGTCCAGATTGTCCCGGCCGTAAAGAACTTCGGACGGAAGTTCGCGCCGGTATTCCGCCTTGCGGTCCGCCTGGGCGCGTTCCGCGCGCTCGGCGTCGTGCGTTTTTTCCTCCCGCGAAGCGTAAAGCTCCCGGATCTTGATGTCAAACTCCCGCCGCAGGTTTTCGATGTTTTCGGCAATGTTCCCTTCCGGTTTTTTGACGAAGTCCTCGGCCCCGTTCTCCAGCGCCTGAAACGTCTCGTCAGTGCCCTCTCCCACCTCGGAACTGAACATGATGAAATACGGGCGCTGGGCCTCGGAAATGTGGGACGCGACGTACTTCAGCAGCTCCAGCCCGTTCATTTCGGGCATCTCGATGTCCAGGACCACCAGGTCCGGTTTGTACAACAGGATTTTCTGGTAGGCGATCCGGCCGTCCGGCGCGGTGGCCACGACTTCCACGTTGTCCAGTTCGCCCAGGATCTGGGACGCGTATTTCCGGATCAGGACGGAGTCGTCCACGACCATGACCTTGATCTTTTCACCGCCGGACATACACTATCCCCTTCTCGTGCGTCTGCGGTTGGAAACTGTCCGTGATGCCGATCAGGCTTTCCGAATGCCCCACGAACAGGAAGGCGCCGGGCCGCATGGACAGGTGCAGATTGGCCAGGACTTTTCGCTGGATGTCTTCGTCGAAATAGATCAGGACATTCCGGCAGAACACCGCGTCCATGTCCCGGATGCCGTTGTCGTTGATCAGGTTGTGGTAGTCGAAGCGGACGTTTTTTTTGACGCTGTCCTTGATGATGAAGTCGTTCCCGACGGCCCGGAAATACTTGGCCAGATACTGCAGGTCCACTTTCTCCACGCTTTTTTTCGGGAACTTCCCCTCCTTGGCGGTAAACAGGCTTTCCAGGCTGATGTCGGAAGCCGTGACAAAACAGCTCCAGCCCGACAGCGACAGGGCGCGGTTCTCCAGGAATTCGTTCACCACCATGGCGATGGTATAAGGCTCCTCCCCCGTGGAACAACCGGCGCTCCAGATCCTCACGGTTTTCAGGGCGTCGTTCCGGCGCACGATCTCCGGCAGCGCCAGGGATTCGAGCAGCTCGAATTGCCTGGGATTCCGGAAGAAACTGGTGAAATTGGTGGTCACGAAATCGATGAAAGAAAGGAGTTCCTGGTGGTTGTCCCGGAGCAAACGGACATAATCCCCGGCGGGGATTCTTTTCTCCTTGATTTTCGAATTCAGCCGGCTGGCCAATACGGCCAGGTTGGATTCCCGGAACACGATCCCGCAGGTTTCATAGACGAGATCGGCGACCGATTTGATCTCCGAATCGCTGAAAAGACCGTTGTCCATGCGATGCAGTCCTTAAGACCCCGTCCCGCTTCAGGATCCGGAAGGACCGGACAAACCGTCCAGCATTCCGGAGCGGAAGGATTCCAGTTTTTCGGGCAGTTCGTATTCCATCAGGTCGCCCAGCAGGACCACGTCCCCGTTCTCGAACGCGGTCACCACCTGGGACAACAGCGAATTCAGATCCCGGGAAAATTCCTCCACGCTTTCGCGGCGGTCCCCGGCCAGTTCCGGCAGACGGTTCTGCAGGTGGATGCAGGCCAGCTCGATGGTGTTGATGACGGAATTGATGTTCTGCAGCGCCTCGCGGTCCCTGCCCGTCTGGAAGGCGGCCGCGATTTCGGGCAATAGCGTCAGGCACTTCTCGATCTCCTGGCCCACCCGTTCCGCGGTCACGGTGAAATCCCTGGACAGTTTGGTTTTCATGGAATCGACATACTGGTCCAGGCTTCCGATAATCGAGGCGAGGGACGGGATTTTCGCCTCGTCGCGTTCCGGCCCTTCCAGGTAATCCGCGACCTGCTTGACGGTCGAGACCAGGAGCCGGGATTCCGCCAGGCTCATGAGGGAAACGCTGTTGATGGCCCGGATGGTTTCCGTGAGCCAGTCAAAAAGCTTCCTGATTTCCGGAGCGTGGGCGAAACCGTTCTGCCTGAGATCGGCGGAAATGCTGTGGAGGATATTGCGGCTTTCGTCCAGCAGGCTGGCCGTCAGCTCCTCTTTGGACGCCAGTTCCAGATCCAGAAGTCCGATGTCCTTCACGTTCGTTTCCTTCAGTTCCGCGTCGTCCAGCGAAAAAACCCGGCCGTCAATCGTCACGGAGGACACCAGGGCGTCGCGGTTATCCAGCGCCTTCAGGATGGCCGCGATCACGTCATACGCCGTCTTCTCGTTCTCGAGAACGACGTCCAGTTTCTGGCCGTTAACCTTGATTTCCATTCTGACTCCCGATTTTCGGACCGCCCCGGCCTGTGAGGTTTCCGGACGCCCGCGATATTCACGGCCAAAACGATCTCAACGCCGATATCACGCGAATTGGCAGCCCGATTACTATAATTCAGGACCCTGTTTTCCTCAAATTATCATTTTTGAAAAACGGATTGCCACGACGGATTCTGCCTGTTCATCCTTTTCCGGAATGGACCGGCGGGACCGATTTGACTTCGGGGGCGCCGCCGATTAATATTTCAGGACATTCGCGCGTTTAACGAGGTCGTATGGCGTCTCACCTGGAACAGGGAATCATTCTGGAAGAACGGCAGGAATTCCGTGACGCCTTACGGGAGTACGGTTTGGCCGCCGCGGAGGCGCCCGGCCATACGGAACCTCTCATGCGCAGGGGGCTTTTATTCGCCGATCTCGGAGAGTGGGAGTCGGCCCTGGAGGATTTCAACGGCGTGATCGGCCTGAATCCCGAAGACGCCGATGCCCTGAACGCCCGGGGAGACGTCCTGGCCAGCAGAGGCCGGCATGCCGATGCTTTGTCGGACTTTACCCGCGCTCTTGAAATCAGGCCGAACGACTCCCAGGCGTATTACAACCGGGGCCTTTCCAGCGCGGCCTTGAACAAACCCCGGGACGCCCTGGCCGATCTGACCCGGGCCCTGGAAATCGATCCCCATCACGGAGCGGCGTACCACAACCGGGGACTGGTGAACGCCGGCCAGAAACAATACGCGCCGGCGATAGAGGATTTTTCCCGTTCCATCGAAGTCCGGAAGGGCTTCGCCTGCAGTTTTGACTGCCGGGGCATGGTTTACCGGGAAACCGGGGACTTGAACGCGGCCATACGGGACTTCACTTCCGCGCTCTCCATTTCACCCCGCAACACCGACGCGCTGTTTCACCGGGCCACGGTTTTCCTCCAAACAGGCGAATCCCGGAAAGCCCTCGAGGATTTGCGCCTTCTTCTGGACACGGCGGTGCCGGGACATCCCTTGCGCGGTCAGGCCCAGGCCCTCTTGGAGGAACACGGGCCTCTCCTATCGTCCGGTGAGCGGTCTTTGTGATTTTTCGGAGGTCTCATGAAATCCTACCGTCGTGAACTCTGGTTCAACGCCCCGTCCCGGGTGGCCTTCCTGAACATCACTCCGGACGTGGAAAAAGCCCTGGCGGAAAGCGGCGTCCGGGAAGGGCTCTGCCTGGTCAACGCCATGCACATCACGGCCAGCGTTTTCATCAACGACAACGAAAGCGGGCTGCACCAGGATTACGCGGACTGGCTGGAGACGCTGGCGCCCCACGAACCGTTAACGCGATACCGGCACAACCGGACCGGAGAAGACAACGGGGACGCTCATCTCAAACGGCAGGTCATGGGCCGCGAAGCGGTCGTGGCCGTGACGGACGGGAAACTCGATTTCGGGCCCTGGGAGCAGATTTTTTACGGCGAATTCGACGGACGCCGCCGGAAACGCGTCCTGATCAAGATCGTCGGCGAATGACATGACACCAAAGCCAGCGGTTTCCCCGTCCTGCCGGTCCGGAATTCTTGCAAACGGTTTGGTCCTGGCGGCGGTCATCCTGGCGCTGGCTGTTTCCTGCTCATCCGCGAGCCGCGAAGAAAACTACATCCGCGAAGTCCTGAAATCCCCCCAAAAGCAGCTGGAAAACTATTCTTTTGACCCGGAATCCCCGCTGATCAGCCGCGTGAAAACGGCGCCGCTGTTCGTGATCAAACACCTGCGCCGTTCCGACCGGATGGAGGGTTATCAAACCTACCGCCCCCTGCCGCGCGAAATGACCGTCATCTCGAACGCCCTGGAAAACCTGCCGCCTCTGGCAAAAAAAGTTCTCCGCGACCGCCTGGTCGGGCTGTATTTTATCGAAAATCTCACGGGGAGCGGTTTCACGGACTGGATACTGGATAAAAACGGGCGTGTTTACTGCCTGATCGGCATCAATCCGTTGACCCTGGGCATGACCGTCAGCGAATGGCTGACATGGAAAGAGAAGACGGCCTTCCGGGACGATGGAAGCGGAGTCACCTTATCGATCGACTGCGGCCAAAAATATTCCGGTTTCCTGGGCATCCTGCTGCACGAAGCGGCGCACGCCGTGGATTACATCCGGACCGTCACGCCTTACGTGGATTATTCCACGTACGCTCTGCGGGTCTCCCGCAAGGAGACCCTGTCCATGACGGAATTCGTGAAGGGAATATGGGAAACGTCCATGAAACCCCTGCCGGAACACGACTTTCCCGAACGGTCCAGAATCACCTTCTATCTGTCTTCCGAAAAAACGCCGCACTCCCTGTCCCGGGCCCCGGAATTGTACCGCCGTCTTGAGGGGTCGCCGTTCGTTTCCCTCTACGGAACGATCTCCTGGTCGGAAGACCTGGCCGAATTCCTGATGTACTACCATCTTTCCGAAGCGCTGGGCCAGGGGTACTCCATCACCGTCTCCCCGCCGGACGAACCCGCGAAAGCGTACCGGCCCCTTTCCAAACCCTCCGTCAGAAAACGGATCAGGAGCCTTCGGTCCTTCTATTATTGAAAGCCGGAACGTCAGTCATGATGCAGCAGGTCGGTTTTATAGGACAGGATTTTCTCCGGATGAAAACTTTCCACCAGATTGAAGACGTTGGACAGCACGCTCTGCAGATATCCGGAATCGCCGGAAACCGCCGCCACGGCAATGCGCGCCCGGCTCGTGATCTCCCCGTCCTCCGTAATTTCGGAAACGCTCACGTTGAATTTTTTACGGATCATGTCCTTGATGCTGCGGAGAATATTTCTCCTCTCCTTGATGGTTTCTTGGTATGGAATGGACAGTTCCACTGACAGCACGCCCACAAACATAAAGTCCTCCGGCACGACCGGAAAATTATATTCCCAAAA
>CAYMRH010000010.1:0-13040 GCA_964392785.1 uncultured Brevinematales bacterium | reverse complement strand
CTCAATCCATTCGTTGCGATTCCGGCGGTTTTAGAATAAAATGATCTTCCGGGAAACGGCCGCTTGACTCCGGCCGGATAACCGGCCCGCTGGAGAACAAACGGCTAATATTTTCGCGCAGATATGCGCCGAAACGCCGGAGCGCTGGCATGATTGATCGCCAAAAAACGGCCCGGGAGGCCGCGGAATCCATCCGGAACATCTGGCCGGGGCGGCCGGAGTTCGGAATTGTTCTGGGGTCGGGGCTTTCCTCGAACCTGTCCGTCTTCGAGCCGGAACTGGAAATCCCCTATACCGACGTTCCTGGGCTCGGAAGTTCCGACGTGGAGGGCCACCGGAACCGGTTTCTGGCCGCCCGGTGTTCGGGCCGGTCTGTTCTGCTCGCGCTGGGACGCCTCCATCTCTACGAAGGTTACGGCGCTTTCGAATCCGCCCTGCCGGTCGCCGTCATGGGAGAACTAGGCGTCAGGACGGCCGTCCTGACCAATGCCGCGGGAGGAATCCGCGGTGACCTGCGCACGGGCGATATCGTGGCCATTTCCGATCACCTGAACCTTCAGAACGCCAACGCCCTCGCCGGCTTTCCCGGACCGCGCAAGTTCACGGACATGACGAACGCTTACGATCTGTCTCTCTACCCGCGGCTATCGCGGGCTTTCGGAATCCGCAAAGGCGTTTACGCCGCCCTGCCCGGGCCCAGCTACGAAACGCGCGCTGAAATCCGGTTCCTGAAAAAAATCGGGGCGGACCTGGCCGGCATGTCCACGGCTCAGGAGGCCATTATGGCCCGTTTCTACGGCATGAAAACCATCGGGTTTTCGGTCGTGACCAATTCCCACGCGGCCGTCCGGGCCGGGCTGTCCCACGAGGACGTGGTGACCGCCGGTCAGGCCGCCAACGACCGGCTCATGGCCGTCCTGAAATTCGTCATCGAAAATTCGCGTTAAAATCCAGGCGGTGGAATCCGCAGATACGAGGTTATTATGTTCGCGTTTCTTCATCAGCCCGAAATCAACCCCGTGATTCTCCAGTTATGGGGCCCGCTGGCCATCCGCTGGTACAGCCTGATGTACATAGCCGGTTTCGCGGCGGCCTACCTGTTCATACTATGGAAGATCCACAAAAAAACGGTGCTCCTCACCAGGCAGGAACTTTCCGACATCCTTTTCGCCGGTTTCGTGGGACTGCTGATCGGGGCCCGGCTGGGTTACGTCCTGTTCTACAATTTCCGCCAGACGCTGGACAATCCCGCCAGCGTGATCCGGGTATGGGAAGGCGGCATGTCTTTCCACGGCGGTTTTATCGGAATTGTCTGCGGGTTTGTCGTGTACGCGTTTCTGAAAAAGAAAAATTTCTTCGACCTGGCGGACGTGTTTGCCGTTCCGGTCCCCTTGGGCCTCGCGTTCGGCCGCTGGGGCAATTTCGTAAACGGAGAGCTCTGGGGAAGACCCACGGACGCGCCCTGGGGCATGGTGTTCCGCACGGTTCCGCCCAACCGCTGGTTTTCCACGCAGGAGGGATGGGTCCAGAAGCTTGTTGAAAAAACCGGCCTGCCCGTTCCCCCGGGCGCCCTCACGGTGAACCTCCCGCGCCATCCGTCCCAATTGTACCAAATGGTCCTGGAAGGCCTGATCCTGTTCCTGGCGCTCGTCCTCTTGAGCAGGATGAAAAACAAGCCGCGCGGGATCGTGACCTGGTCGTTCATCCTGGGTTACGGCCTGGCCCGGTTCACGGCGGAATTTTTCCGGGAACCGGACGCGCACATCGGTTATCTGGCCGGAAACTGGTTCACCATGGGCATGGCTTTGTCGCTCCCCATGATCATCGCCGGCGCCGCGGGACTGATCGTTGCCTTGATCCGCAATGAAAGGAACACCCTGTGGGCCTCATCCGGGAACTAGATTACAGCACCGTTGTCCGGATCGCCGCCGGGGAAGTGATCGACCGCCCCGCGTCCATGGCGCGCGAACTCATCGACAACGCGATCGACGCCGGCGCGGCCAATATCCGCGTGTCGGTTTCCGACGGCGGCAAGGGCTACCTGGAAGTCCAGGACGACGGGTGCGGCATGGCGCCCGAGGACCTGGAGATCTGCTGGAAAAACCACACCACCAGCAAGATCGGCGAATTTGAGGATATTTTCCGGCTCGACACCCTGGGATTCCGGGGAGAAGCCCTGGCCAGCATGGCCGAAGTGACGGATTTGACCCTCCGGTCCCGGACGGCCCAAAGCGTTTCCGGTCTTGAGATCCGGATCCGGGGCGGGAAACTCCTGAGTTCCCGCGAAACGGGCATGGCCGTGGGCACCACTGTCATCGCGCAGAACCTGTTTCACGAAGTCCCGGCCCGGAAAAAATTCCTGTCTTCGGCATCCGCCGAACTCAAGCTCATTGACCGGGAGATCGTGCGAAAGGCGCTCGGTTTTCCGGACCGGGGTTTTGAACTGGTGTCCGAAGGCAAACGCAAGCACCTGTCCCCGCCCCAATCCACCGCTCTCGAAAAGATCGCGGATTTTTTCCCGGACTGCGTGGACGCGCTCATCCCCGTGGAACACCTGACGGAGGAAGCCCGGGTCACGGGTTACGTTTCCCGCCCGGCGTTCCTTCGGCCCAACCGGATGTACCAGCATTTCTTCGTGAACCGCCGCGCGGTGGACTGGAAGTATTACTACTTTGCCGTCCAGAACGCCTACGGCAGCCTGATCCCCAAGGGATATTTCCCGGCCGTTTTTCTCTACCTGGATATCCCGTCAGAATCCGTGGACTACAACGTGCATCCGATGAAGCGGGAGGTCCGGTTCCGGAACGATTCGAAGATCGGCAAACTGCTGGAAGACGCCGTCCGGTCCGCGATTCATTCCGATTCCGGCCTGAGCGACGGAGAAGAAGCCGCCCTCTCCTTTACGCCCTATGAAAAAAGGATCGGTTCCGCCCTGGCGGATTACATGACCCGGCACACCGGCCGGCCGGACGACCCGGACACCCGGCCCGCCCGGTCTCTTTTTCATCAGGAACAATCTGTCGGAGCCGAAACGCAGAGCAGAAGCCTTTTGGACTACCGTTTTGCCGGGATCCTCTTCCAGACCTACATTATCCTGGAGGGGGACGAAGACGCCATATTCCTGGACCAGCACGCCCTGCACGAACGGCTGAATTACGAGAAATTCCGCAAACGCTACAGGGAGAACCTGCTCCAGCCGCAGGAGCTCCTTTCGCCCCTTCAGATCGAGGTGCCCCGCGAAACGGTTCAGGACCTTCTGGAAAACCTGGACCGTCTCTCCGCCATGGGTTTTACCGTCGAGCATTTCGGCGACAATTCCTTCCTGGTCCGGAGCGCCCCGGAATTTGTGGACGCCTCCGACGCGGGAGACATAGTCCTGGCTTTTGCCCAGACGCTGGAAGAGGACAGGTCGGCTGACGTCACCGACGACCTGTCCCTGGACAGGGCGATCAAACAGATGGCCTGCAAGGCGTCCATCCGGTCCGGCGACCGCCTGACCAAAGACGAGGTGACGGAGCTGATCCGGCAATGGGAAAAAATCCCGGAACGCTTTTCCTGCCCGCACGGCCGGCCCGTGGTTTTCCGGTTGGGGAAAACCGATCTGGAAAAACAGTTCCGCCGTCTCGGGTTTTGATACCCGGCGCCAGTCCCGGATAAAAAAAAGCCCCCGATCCGGAGTCCGGCGGGGGCGTAATATTTTTTGTAAACGGATTAACGCTTGGAGTACTGAGGACCTTTTCTCGCTTTCTTGAGGCCGTATTTCTTTCTCTCCACCATCCGGTCATCCCGGGTGAGAAGCCCAGCCACTTTGAGCGTCTTGTGGTACTTCTCTCGGTCCAGTTTGTCGATCACCCGGGCCAGTCCGTGACGGATGGCCTCCGCCTGTCCGGTATGCCCGCCGCCCTTGACGGTGATCATCACGTCGTATTTTCCGAGATTTTCGGTCAGCACGAGAGGGGTCTTGACGGTCTCCCAGTAATACTGCGGGAAATATTTCTCGAGTTCGCGGCCGTTGATGAGGATTTTTCCGGTCCCCTTCTGGTTCAGAAAAACGCGGGCTACGCTTTCTTTCCTGCGCCCGGTCGCGTAGGGTTTCGCTTTGATGGTCGGCATATCTGTCCTACCTCGCTTAAATCTCGAGAGGGGTCACGGTTCTGGTCTTGAAATTATGCTCGGGCCCCTTGAAGACGTACAGTTTCTTGAACATCAGCTTGGCCAGTTTGTTCTTGGGAAGCATCCCTTTCACGGCTTTCTCGAGGGGAAACTCCGGCTTCTTGGCGGCCATCTGTTTGAACGGAGTGGCTTTCATGCCCCCCACGTAACCGGAATACTGGTAGTAGATTTTCGTGTCTTCCTTGCGCCCGGTAAAGACCGCTTTTTCGGCGTTGACGATGATGACATAATCCCCGCAATCCAGATGGGGCGTGTAGTCCGCTTTATGCTTGCCCATCAAAACACGGGCCACCTTCGCGGCGACACGGCCAACCGGTTTTCCCGTCGCATCGACGATGAACCACTGCCTTTTGATCTGGGGGGATTTGAGGATCACGGTCTTCATAGGGTGTACCCACCTCGAAAGAGTTCAAATATTATAAAGAAAACCTTGCGGACTGTCAAAAAAACAGCCCCAGGACCGCCGGAACCCGGTTTGGATTTATTGACCCGGCCACCCTCTTCTGACTATATTTTACCTGTGGGAGGACATGCCATGCCCAACGCCTATGCGCGATGCGCTTCCTGCGGGTCCATCAATCGGCTGCCGGACGGACGGCCTGACGGTTTGCGGTGAGGGTCCTGCCGGAAACCGCTGGAAATCCCGTCAGTATCCACTGATGCCGGCCAGGTCAATTTCAGCCGCGAGGCGGCCAATTGGCCGGGTTTGGCCCTCGCTTTTATCTGGTCCCCGTCATGCGGTTACTGCAGGCAAATGGAACCCGCCATCACCGGATTGGCCCGGCAAAAAGCGGGATTTCTCAAAATCGTGAAAGTCAATACCGCAACAGAGCCCCAATTGGCCGCATCCCTGGGTATCCAGGGGGTCCCGACCGTTATTCTGTACCGGGCCGGACAGATACTGGGCCGGGTATCCGGAGCCATGTCCTCACACGACCTGGAAAACTGGATTCATTCCCTTTCCGGGGCCTGAAAAATCCCGCCTGCCGTTATTCCTGTCTGTCGTATTCCTGAAACCAGGCGTTTTCAAAACCCAGGCTTTCGGCGTAATCCAGGACCTCGTCGTACTCGGCGGCCGAGACCCGGCGGTTGATCTCCGGCAGACAGTCCGGACTCACGCGGTGCGCGGGAAAATACTGGGCCATGACGGACAGGTGCACGGCCGCCGACAGGTTGTCCCGGATCCATTTCAACACCGCCAGCAAGTTGGCGGTGTGGCCCGGAAGCACCAGATGGCGGATGATCATCCCTTTCCGCGCGATACCGTTCCCGTCCAGGTCCAGGTCAGGCCCCGTCTGACGGAACATTTCCAGCAGGCAGGGTGCGTCGTATTCAAAAATTGTTTTCCGTCCCGGAATACAGCCTGGCCAGAGCCGGATCAGCGTATTTCGCGTCCGGCAGCCAGATGTCCACAATACCCTCCAGGTCCCGGATCACCTCAGGACAGTCGTAACCGCTGGTATTGTAAACGACGGGCATGGACAACCCGTTTTCCAGGGCCAAACCTCGAGCCTCCACCGCCTGGTAAACGTAATGGCTGGGCGTTACGAAGTTGATATTGTGGGCGCCGCGGGACTGAAGCCCCAGGATGATTTCCGAGAGCTCAGGGGGCGTGGCCGGACGGCCGCCCTGACGCAGCTGGCTGATGGGCCCGGTTCACGCCGCAGCGGCGGGGGCAGATGGAACAGCTTTCGCGGTGGGGGGAATACTTTTCCAGAAAAATGGCGACGCGCTTCTTCCTGTCCGGAACCGGATTCACGGAGGCCACGGATTATACGGAGGCCTGCGCCACGGTAATGGCGGAGACGATCTGGATGTCCAGCGGCGTCGCGCCGCGGGACAGGTCGTTCACGGGTTTTGACAAACCCTGGAGCAGGGGACCGTATGCCTCGGCTTTGGCCAGCCGCTGGGTGATTTTATACCCGATGTTGCCGCTGGCCAGGTCCGGGAAAATCATGACGTTGGCCCGTCCGCCCACCGCGGAACCCGGCGCTTTCTGTCTCGCCACGATGCCGTCCACGGCCGCGTCAAACTGCATTTCTCCGTCGAATTCAAATCCGGGATTTTTTTCGCGCAGGATACGGACGGCTTCGCGTACCTTCTTCACGGACACGGAATCCGCGCTGCCCAGCGTAGAGAAGGACAAAAACGCCACGACCGGCTCGGTTTCCAGAAGATGCCGGCAGGTTTCGGCCGACGAAACGGCAATATCCGCCAGCTGTTCCGGCGTCGGTTCGGGGACCACGCCGCTGTCCGCGTAAACAAAAGACCCGTTCGAACCGTACGCGCAATCGGGAACCATCATGACAAAACTGCCGGAAACCGTCCTGATGCCGGGTTTTGGACGGACAATGATCAGGGCCGCGCGGACGGTCTTGGACGTGGGAGACAGGCTTCCCGAAACCATGGCGTCCACCTCGCCTTTCGCGAGCATCATGGCGCCGTAATTCACCTCGTCGCTCATGACGGACATCGCCGATTCCAATGTCAGGCCCTTGGCCTTGCGGGCTTCGTAGAGACAGTTCGTGTATTCTTCCAGCCGCGGGGATTTTTTCTGGTTGAACAGAATGACGCCTTTCAGATCAATGCCTTCCCGACGGGCGATATCCGTCATTTCGTCCGGGTCACCCAGAACGAAAAGCTCCGTCGTAAAACGCTCCCGCACAATCAGTTCCGCCGCCTTGAGTACGCGGCGGTCCTGGCCTTCCGGCAGAACCAGCCGTTTCGGATTGGACCTGACAAAATCCAGTATTCGTTCCTGAAAACTTTTCATTTTCCCTGCCCGTCCCGTTTATCGTGCCCGAATTTGTCCCCGAGCTTTTTCGCCACGCCCGCGTCCACCTTCCGGGACACGTCGCCTCCCAGTTTCGCGATCTCCTTGATGACGGAAGAGCTGACAAAGAGGTTCTCGTCACTGGCCATGAAGAAGACCGTCTCGATTTTCGGTTCCAGATGGGCGTTCAGGGAGGCCATCTGGAGCTCGTAGTCGAAATCAGAAACGGCCCGGAGCCCCCTGACGATGGCCACGGCGTTTTCCCGAACCACATAATGGACCAGAAGTCCCGAAAAACTCATGACAGTAATGTTCGGGCAGTCGCGGAACATGCCCCGGAGCATCTCGATGCGCTCCGGAACGGAAAACAGCGTGGACTTGCCGGGATTATCGGTCACCGCGATGACCAGATCGTCGAAAATGGCGGAAGCGCGCAGAGCGATATCCCGGTGACCGTTGGTCGGCGGGTCAAAAGTTCCGGGATAGACGGCCTTTTTCGGAGCGGACATAGGGACTCCCCTGAAGAGTTATTTTATCATGATCGCGGAAAAATGAAAACTAATTCGGCTTTCGGCCCCCTGGCCCGTCTTTTTTGAGTATTTTCCTTTTTGGTTTTATAATAACCCCTCTTCGGTTTTGCCATGCCCCGGCGGCGTCAGGCTTTCGGGCGCGTGCCGGGAAGCTGGATCGATTTCTCCAAGGAGATTTTCATGTCCCATATTGACGTGGACAAGGTCCGAAAAGCCGGGGATTACATCCGCTATCTGTCCCTATTCGGCATCGAGAACGCCCAATCCGGCCATCCCGGACTCCCGACAGGCTGCGCGGATATCGGCGTTGTCCTGTTCCGATACATCCTCCGTTTCCACGCGGCGGACCCGGCCTGGCCCGGACGCGATCGCCTGGTGCTGTCCGCGGGTCATGGGTCCATTTTCCTGTACGCCCTCCTGCACAGCGCGGGATACAATTACTCGCTTTTTGATCTGGCCAATTTCCGGCAGCTGGGCAGCGCCACTCCCGGCCATCCCGAATACGATATCGCGCGCGGCATCGAAACAACCACCGGCCCCCTGGGCCAGGGTTTCGCCAATTCCGTCGGAATGGCCATCGAAGGGAAAATCCTGTCGCAAAAATTCAACAGGAAAAACTACCCGGTCTTCGATTACACGGTTTTCACCCTGATGGGAGACGGCTGCATGATGGAAGGCGTCAGCTACGAAGCCGCCTCACTGGCCGGGCATTTGGGGCTGGACAACCTGATCGCCGTTTACGACGCGAACCGCACCACCATAGACGGTTCAACGGACATCACGTTCACGGAAGACGTGCGGAAACGCTTTGAATCCCAGGGCTGGCACGTTGAAAACGCCGACAGCGAGGATCTCCAGGATTTCCATAAAAAAACGGCCCATCTGCGCGAACTCAAGGGCAAGCCCAAGCTGGTCATTGTCCGCACCACCATCGGCACCGGTCTGGACAAGATGAAAGGATCCAACAAGATCCACGGCGCTCCGGCCGGAATCGACGAGGTGGTCTATTTCATCCAGAATTCCAAAGTCAAACCGGTCTTTGCCCGAGTCTGCGGCGAAGACACGGTCGAAAACGGAGACAAGTTGAGGGACGTCTGCCTGAAAAATATCGGCGAGCGCACGCTCCCCATGGAAAGCGGCGAATCCTACGAATTCTTCCGCGAAAACGAAAAGGAGCAGGCCCGGCGCTACGACGAATGGCGCACCATGCTCGAGAACTACAAGCGGGACCACCCCGCCGAACACGCGGAACTGTCCAGGTACTTGAATCCTGTCGTTCCGGATTCCCTGAAGAACGCCCTTCTCAACTATCGCGAAAACAAGGCCGACGCCACCCGCAATACGTCCGGCCGGATCCTGAACCTGGTCGCCGACGCCATGCCCCAGCTGGTCGGCGGTTCTGCCGACCTTGCGGAATCGACCAAGGCAAACATCTCGTCTTCCTTCTCCATGACAAAATCCGATCACCTGGGCCGCAACATCGCCTATGGCGTGCGGGAACACGCGATGGGAGCCATTGGAAACGGAATGGCCCTGTCGAGGATCCATTATCCGTTCTCGTCCACATTTTTCACTTTTTTCGACTACATGAAACCGGCCGTGCGCCTGGCCGCCCTGATGAAAATCAAGCACCTGTTCATCTTCACGCACGATTCGTTCCATGTCGGGGAAGACGGCCCGACGCACCACCCCATCGAGCACCTGAATTCCCTGAGGCTGATTCCGGGACTTTACACCTTCCGTCCCGCCAACGATCTGGAAACCGCTTTCTCCTACCTTTATTACCTGGACGAAATGAAGGGACCCGCCTGCCTTGTCCTGACCAGGCAGAAACTCCCCGAAGCGCTCTACCGTTTCGAGGCGGAGGACCGGAAAGCGCTGTACGCCGATTTCAAAAAAGGCGCTTATGTTTTCTCCCAGACCGATCCCGCCGCCAGACCGGACATGATCCTGGGAGCTTCCGGTTCAGAAGTCGGCCTGGCCGTGGAAACGGCCAGGATTCTTGAGGAAAGAAACAAAATGAACGTGCGCGTTGTCAGCGTCCCCTGCCTGGAACTGTTCGGCAACGGGAACGCCGATCACCGCGACCGGCTTCTGGAAAAAGGCGCGGTGCCGTTTGTTTATATTGAAGCCGCCTCTCACCGCGGCCCGGCCCTGTTCTACGACCGGAACATGCTTTTGGTCAGTCTGGATCAGTTTGGCGTGTCGGGACCGCCCGTGAAGATCGCCGAAAAATTCGGAATGACGCCGGAAGGTCTTTATTCCAGAATAGCCGATTTCATCAAAAAACAGAGCTAGCGGATCCCGCTGATCCGCCGGATTTTTTCACCGTAATATTTCTTTACCGTATTCCTGTCCGAACCCGAAATGGACTCCCTGAGAAATATCCTTTCCGCCAGGGCCGAATCCGCGGCCAGAAATTCCCTCCCGACCGTTGCCATAAACGCACGGGCATGGCGAGCCGTCACATCCGGAGCGGCCAGAAGTTTTCCGATTTCCTCCGTTTTCCGCCCGGCTGCGGATTTCGGTCTTTCCGGGATCATTTCCAGCGATTCCAGTTTCTTCAGCGACGGGAAAGGCGTGCCCCCGGGCAGAAAACCGGAACCGGAAAAACAGGAGTCCGCCAGGCCGGCTATCATCCGGAAATGCCTCTGCGTAAACCACATCCCGCCCGAACCGTCAGACGGGTTTTCCAGAACCGATACGTCATCCCGGCACAGAAAGTCCGAAAGGACGCGGGTGCGCGCGTTCAGCCGGTTCCGGCGGTTATCGCGGAGTTCCCATAACGCGTTGGATGAACTGTGACTGCCCGAACGGATATGATACGCCAGGTCGAATCCGCAGAAAATAACGGGACCCGTGGTCATCCGGGACGCGATCAGCCCCGCGTCCACCGTCACGGATGGATACTGGAGCTGGAAGGACATCCGCCCCAGTTCCTCCCTCATGTTGTAATAAACAACCGGGTTGCGCAACCGGGACAGCAGGGCGCCGTTGGCGTAAACGTTCGCCAGGACCGGGATCCCGTCTTTGAGCCGGGACGCGTGCAGGATATTGGAAACGCCGGCGTCGCTGAAAACGACCAGATCGGGGTCCACACCCGCCCGCGATAGCGTCCGGCAGGCGGACAGCACCGCAATCAGGATCACGTCCTCTCTCCGGGCGGCGATCTGCTCCAGGTGCCTGTCCAGGGAAGGCCCCGACGCCGCCACGACAACCGGACAATCCGTAACCGGCACAATGGCATCCGGGTAATAGCGCTTGCCGGGACTCTCCGCGTTGAGCGCGTTCCCGAGATTCCGGATCATGTTGACAAACCAGACCTTGGAGAAATAAAGCGTGACTTTGAGGTTCTCCGCCGCAATCCGGATCTGCGCGGCCGCGTGATCGCGGAACGCGGCGTAACGCTCCGGATAGTGCCTGATCCAGGCGTCCAAACCAAAGACAAACGGGCGCTTACGGGCGCTGATCCTGTTTTCGATCAGTTCTGAAATGCCCTGTCCGGGACTGTATTGAAAAAGAAACGGATCGGTTCTCCCGAGATCTTCCGCCAGCGCGGCTTCCGGCTCGTAAACCAGAATATCTTCCTTGGGAACGCCGGCTTTTTCCAGGGCTTTTGGCAGCCCGCCCAACCCGCTCCCGAAGAGAAGAAAAAACCTTCCGGCGCCCGCAATATCCCCGCCCACCCGTTCCATTTCCCGTTCGGGATCAAAACGGCTCATGAGGTAATCGCCATCCCGCAGGACGGTGCGTCCCCTTTTTTTCGCGGAAACGATCTGAATCATGGTTTCCCGGCCCGGGAATCAGACAGGACAAGATCGGCCTTGCGGCCGCAGGAAGCGCAGGCCCCGTTTTCCAGTCCGGACAGCCGGACGGTATAACCGGACCGCTGGACCAGAACCTGACCGCATTTCGGGCACACCGTGTCGCAGCCCGGTCCGGAGACGTTGCCCAAGTAAACGTATTTCAGATGGGTCCTGGCCATGTCGCTCACCCGTTTCAGGAACACCGTGTCGGTGGCCGGTTTGTCGTACCGGTATTGCGGGAAGTATCGGGAGAGGTGAAGGGGAATCAGCGGGTCCAGGGCGGCGATCCACTTGACCAGTTTTTCCAGTTCGAAAACTCCGTCGTTCAAGCCCGTGACCACCAGCGTGGTCAGTTCCGTATGCACGCCGTGCGAGCGGAAAGCCGAAATCGTCTCCAGGACCGTCTTGAGTTTGCCTCCCAGTTTCCGGTAGTTTTCCTCCGAGAAGGCCTTCAGGTCGATATTGACGGCCTGGACAGACGGCAGCAGTTTTTTGAGTGGCTCGGGATTGATGAACCCGTTCGTGACCAGAACGTTCTGAAATCCGTTCTCCGCAAGAAGGACGGAGGTGTCCCGGACAAACTCGAACCAGACCACCGGTTCCGAATAGGTGTACGCGATGCCCCCGAAACCCGTATCCGGAAATCGGGACAGCGAATTCCTCAATTCCTGGTGCATGTCCTCGGGCCGGTAAGAAGCGGCCAGGAGTTTCGCGTTCTCGTTAAAATAGCGGGACAGGGGATAATTCTGGCAGAACGGGCATTTCATGTTGCAGCCCACGGTCCCGACGGACAATATGCGCGAACCGGGATAATAATGATAAAGCGGCTTTTTCTCGATCGGATCCATGGAGAGCCCGGTCACCACGCCGTAATTGAGCGTAACCGGTTCTCCGCCTTCGTTTTTCCTAGCGCCGCAGATCCCCGACTGGCCTTGGGCCAAACGGCAGCGGTGCGGGCAAAGCTCGCACTCCAATAACCCGTTTTCCGCGACCCGAAAGAATTCGGCTTTTTTCATTCTGATTACCCGGCCCAATTATAGCCGCCGGAACGGCGAAAATCAACAAGACACCGTTGTGTTCAGACGGATTCTATCCTCTCCAGTCAAATCAAAAAAAAAGCGCCCCGTCCTGAGACGGAGCGCTTGAAAAACGGATAAGATCCGGATTTATTCCTTGACGGCGCCTTCCGTCATGCCGGCAATAATCCATTTGGACATCATGAGGAAAATGATCCCGATGGGGATCACGGCAATGGCGGACCCGAGCATAACCGCGCCCCAGTCCACGCTCGCGAAACCGCGCAGGGTATTGAGGGCGATCGGCGCCGTCATCTTGTCGCGGTCCTGCAGGACGACCAGCGGGAGGAAGAAGCTGTTCCAACTGGATAGAAATGTCAGGATGGCCAGGGAACCCAGCATGGGTTTGACAAGAGGCAGGACCACCCGCCAGAAAATCCCGATTTCCGAACAGCCGTCTATCCGGGCCGCGTCCACCAAGTCCTTTGAGATCGCGGATTTTGTGTATTGGGTCATAAGATAGACGCCGTAAGCGTTCGCCAGCGCCGTCGCCCAGACCGCGCGGGGCTGGTTGATCCAACCCAGGAACTTCATGAGCGAAAACATTGGAATGATGGTCAGAATCCCGGGAATAGCCATGGACCAGATCATCAATTTCGTCAGCCAATTCTTTGCCTTGAATTCGTAGATGGCAAAACCGTAACCCCCCAGAGACGCCATGAGCACCGTCAGTATCATGGCC
>CAYMRH010000009.1:47433-56245 GCA_964392785.1 uncultured Brevinematales bacterium | reverse complement strand
CCACCGGCTACCGGAACGGCGACGTATTCAACATCGACAACATTTACTTCACCACAAACGCCACGGCCGGGCCGTTTAAAACCACATTCGGGCTCTACACGGAAAGTTATCCCGAAAATGTCGTGTGGGACACCGACGCAAGAATGGACGTGTGGAACGGCTTTGCGCTGGGTTCGGATACTGGATCGGTAGGCGAAGGCTCAGAATCTCTTCAAATCGCCGCTTCAACCAGCACTTGGGGCGGTTTGGGCATGCGTGTGGAACCTCTTTCGTCCTTAAGGGACTTGAGCGCATTCACCGGCGGCTATCTCACATTCCAGTACAAGAGCACAAAAAACATCACCAAGGTCGGCGTCAAGAGCGGCAGTCCCGCGGTTGAGGCATGGATCACGGGCGCAACCTGCGTGAGTAGTTACGGCATGAAGACAGACGGCACCTGGAGCACGGTCACGATCCCGCTCTCCGCGTTTACGGGCGTGGACTTGTCCAAAATTGAGCAGTATTTCATGCTCGTGGCGGACGGAGCGAATTATACCATCGGAAACGTCTGGAACATCGACAACATCCATTTCTACAAATAACGGCCTTAAATCATGATCACTTCCCCCGACGCCCGAAAGGGCGTCGGGGGTTTTTTCGCCGCCGCGATCATTCCGATTTGATGTCAGCGGGTAAAAAACCTATAATCATCCGGAGGGTTCCCTTTGAACTGGATTGTCCGGTCCGTTTATTACTCCATCCGCTTCCTGATCATGACCTTTATCCGGCTGTTTCTGGAATTCAAGGTCTGGGGCCGGGAAAACATCCCGCGCAAAGGCCCCCGCATCTACTGCTCCAATCATTTCTCGTCAACGGACCCCTTCTTCGCGATCACGCTGATGAAAGAGCCGGTGCATATGGTCATCGGCCCGGCCTTCAAGATTCCGTTCATCAGACGGTTTTTAAAAACGGGCCAGCAGATCAACGCGCTCCCGGAATTCCGCCACCAGGTGATCGAAAAAGCCGCCGGTTTTCTGAAAAAAGGCGGATCGGTTTATATTTTTCCCGAAGGCGAACTGAACAACCAGGAAGAGTTCCTCAAGTTCTACAGCGGCGTCGGCATGATCTACCTGAAGCGCCCCTGCCCCATCGTGCCCATCGGGATCCTGTCTCCCCGCCGGCACGTTAGGGGCGTCAGGGCCGCCGTTAAAAAAGGGAAAACGCTCAACAGGTCCCTGACGGTCATCTTCGGGAAGTACTTCGCCAACATCGGCAAACCGATGCGGTTCCACGAACTTGAAAAAGCGGCTGATCCAAAAAAAGCCGCGGCCCGCATTACCGGAAAACTGAAACGGGTCATCGAGAAACTGGTCCGGGACATCAAGACGGACAAATTCTGGGGATAGGCCGGTTCGAGCTTTTGCGATATCAGCTTACGGGCTGTAAAACGTTTTTTTCACGGGTGATCCGCATGAAATTTCTTTCACCGGCCGCGCTGGCCCTGCTGACCCTGGTCTCCTGCTTCAGGAATGACAATCTCATGGACCCTTCGGGCTTGGCCTGGTTTGAATCCGAACCGCGTTTCACGGCCTCCCACTCGATCGCCCTCGAATACGGGATGACCTTAAGCGGGGACGCGTGGCTGTATTACGTGACGGTTCCGCGCGGAGCGGCCGTCCCGACAGCGCTTGAGGTACAAAACGGGCGCGCGGCCGGGGGCGCCGCCCCGTTGGCAGCGGCCCGGGTCCGGAAAAGCGTCTCGGACACCGCGTCGGGCGCAGTGGTCCCCTCCACGAACACGGACTTTGACGTGTACGTGATCGCCGTCCCGGTCTCCGCCCGCGAAGGGATCTCCTCCGCCGTGAAAAAAATCCAGGGGCGTTCCGCGAACGAGCCGGCCGTTCATGCGGTGTGGGGTTCTCCGGGCACCGGCGCGGGCCAGTTTTCCTTTCCTTACGGCGTGGCCGCGGATTCGTCCGGCAACCTGTTCGTGACGGACACTTCCAACCACCGCGTCCAGAAATTTTCCGCCTCCGGCCGGTTTCTGTCCGCTTTCGGTTCCTTCGGATCCGACCCGGGTCAGATGAACGGCCCCGCGGGGATCGCCATTGACGGAAACGATTCTCTCTACGTTTGCGACAGGGGCAACAACCGAGTCCAGAAATTCTCGCCAGGCGGAGAGTTCCTGCTCCAATGGGGGTCGGCCGGGTCCGGAACCGGCCAGTTCAACTGGCCGGCCGGGATCGCCGTCCAATCCTCGGGGCGCATCGCCGTGGCCGACTGGGGCAACCACCGGATCCAGGTCTTCACCCCGGACGGAGTGTTTGTCCGGAGCTGGGGGTCCAACGGGATCGGGAACGGGGAATTCGCAAACCCTCAGGGCGTGGCCGTGGACCGGGACGGCAACGTGTTCGTAACAGAACTCTTCAACGACCGGGTCCAGAAATTCGACTCGGAGGGAAATTATCTGGCGCAGTGGGGCGGTTTCGGAGGGGAAACAAACCAGTTCAGCGATCCCTGGGGCGTGGCGACGGACGCCTCGGGCAACGTCTATGTGACGAGCGAGACATATTACCTGCGCATCCAGAAGTTCACTCCCGGAGGCCTGTTCCTCCAGCAGTGGGGCGCGGGCGGGACGAATGTCGGGGAATTCGCCTACCCCCACGGAATCACCGTCAGCGCGGAGGGACTGATCTTTCTGGCGGACTCGTCCAATCACAGGATCCAGGTGTTCCGTTGACATACCGCGCGAGTTCCGGCGATAATCTTCCTGTTCCGCTTGACGATAAACCGGAACCGGGGTACATTTTCCCGTATTTCATCGCGGCCCGGATTCACCGCCGCCGCAAGGAGACCTTCATGACCGCCCGAACAATCATGGCCCTCTGGGTCCTTCTGGCCGCGGCCGGCGCCGCATCCGCCCAGGACCGGGTCACTCCCCGGCCCCTGGATTTCACCAACCGCTGGGTGAACGCCATATCCTACAGCGGTTACCGCAACGGCCAGAGTCCTGAAAAAGGCATCCGGCCGTCGGAAAGCGAAGTGCGGGAAGACCTGCACATCCTGAGCAAAAACTGGAATCTCATCCGGCTCTACGGATCCGACCCGTTTTCCGAGACCGTGCTGAGGATCATCCGCCAGGACAAACTCCCGCTCAAGGTGTTCCTGGGCATGTGGATCTGCCAGTACGACGGGGTGAACGAACAGCAGATCTCCAACGGGGTCCGTCTCGCGAACGCCTATCGGGACATTGTGAGCGCCGTGGTGGTGGGCAACGAGGCCCTGGTCAAGTGGTCTGACCACAAGATCAGCCCGGAGAAAATGGCGGAGTACCTGCGCCGCGTCCGGAACGCGGTCAGACAGCCCGTCTCCGTGGCGGACAACTATCTCTTCTGGCACAATCCCGATTCCCCCGCCGTAACGGCCGAAATGGATTTCATTCTCCTGCACAACTACCCGCTCTGGGACAACAAGAACATCCAGTCCGCCATGGCTTATACCAAGGCCTATTACAATTCCGTGGGGAACAAACACCCGGACCGGCTGGTGGTGTACGGGGAAGCGGGCTGGGCCACGGAAAGCGACAACCGCCACATGCTCCCCGGCCAGGCCAACGAATCCAACCAGGCCGTTTACTACGCCAGGCTGATCGACTGGGCCAGCAACAACAACGTCATTACGTTTTATTTCACCTCCTTCGACGAGGCCTGGAAAAAATCGGAATCCGGCAGCCCCCGCGATCCCGAGAAACATTGGGGCATCTTTACCACCAACCGCGTCATCAAACCCCTCATGAAAGCGGTGATCCCCGTTTACGCGCAATAACCCGCCAACGCCGCGAGGCCGCCCCGAACGGGGCGGCCTCTTTTTTTGACGGCCGGCCCCGGACCCGTGAAAATATGTCCGTGAGGAGTTCATGACTCTCGATATTCTCAGGAATTACCCCCTGGCCAAGAAGACCAGCTTTCAGATCGGCGGGCCCGCGGACATATTCTGCGAACCCCGGAACCGCGAAGAACTGGCGGAAGCCCTGAATTTCATCCGGGCGGAAGGCCTGCGTTATTACATTCTGGGCGGCGGTTCGAACACGCTGTTTTCCGACGCGGGGTTCCGCGGCGTGGTTGTTTGCATGAATTCCCTGCACGGCGTAACGGCAACCGAACAGGACCGGCTGAAGATCCGCGTCCTGGCCGGCACCTCCATGGATTTCCTGAACGATTTTTGCGTCCGTCACGGGCTTTCGGGGCTGGAATTCTCCGGCGGGCTTCCCGGGAGCGTGGGCGGAGCGGTGGTCATGAACGCCCGGGCGTACGGCGGGGAAATGAGCGGCGTTGTGTCCGCCGTGCGGATCCTGGTCCTGGACGGCCGCGAAGCCACGCTGAAACCGGAGCAGCTCCAGTACGGATACAAGGACAGCGTGTTCCTGCGGAATCCGGGCATCATCGTTTTCGAGACGGAATTCATCCTGCGCGAATCGGCCCGGGACACCGTTCACGCGGTTACGGAACAGAACCGTTCAGACCGTTACGCCAAAGGCCAGTACGACCTTCCGTCGGCGGGCTGCGCTTTCAAAAACGACCGCGCGGCGGGACAGCCCGCCAGCCGCATCATTGACTCGCTGGGACTCAAAGGCCTGCGCGTGGGCGGCGCGGAGGTCTACCCCCGGCACGCGAACTTCATCGTGAACCGGGGCGGCGCGACCGCGTCCGACGTGATTGAACTCATGGAAAAAGTGGAACAGATCGTGTTCGAAAAAACCGGCATGAAACTGGAGCGCGAAATCCGCGTGGTGGAGTGAGCGCCCCCGGGCCGCCGGGTCACTCCATGTCCGCCAGGATCTTCCTGACCCGCCGGATGTCGATCAGCGCCTTCCGGAACGACGGGTCTATCCGGACCGCCTCCTCCCAAAACTCCACGGCCTGCCGGTAATCGCGGATCCGGAAATAAAACTGGCCTTTCAGGTACACGTTCTGGGCGCGTTCGCGGACGGCGGACCCGGCCTCGGGAGACGCACCCTCCCTCTGGAGATTCAGCTGGTTCTCGATGCGGCTCGCGTTGACCACGGCCCTGTAGTCGTCGGGGTGGCTGGCCAGGATCCGCCGGTACTGGGCCAGAGACCCGCGCAGATCGCCCTGTTCATACAGCGCGATGGCCCTCCGGAGCATGTCCTCGTAACCCGCACTTTTCTGATTCCCGGACGCCGCCCCGCGGGCTGTTCGCGGCCGGGCCTGTTCCGTTTTTGTTTTTTCCCACAAGTCCTGGACGCCGGGATATTGAGGGTCCATGTCGCGGATAAAGGCGAATTTCAGGTGCGCTTCCCGCGTTTTCCGGAGTTTCATGAGCTGCTGGCCGGACTGAAAATACTCGCGCAGAATCCTTTTAAGCGCTTCCGGGTCCTGCTTGTACAGGCACACGGCCAGTTTCTGGCGCGCCGTCTCGTTATTGGGAAACAGGATCAGGAGTTCCTCGAAAATGGCGCGGGCCCCGGCGTAGTTTTCGGCTTCGATCAGGCGGTTTCCGGCGCCCAGACGGTTCAGATAGTAGTAAAAATAGGGCGAGGCGGGGTCAATTTCCTTTTCCCCGGACACGCGCAGGTTGTCCGCAATAATGCCGCTGTATGTCCGCGCCTGGGCGTTGTCCGGAAAGATGTCCAGACAGGCCAGCACGTTTTCCATGGCCCGCGAATAATTCTCCTGCAGGTAATCCGCAATCGCCTGTTCGAACAGGCGGTTAAACCGCTCCACCTTCTCGCGGTTCTCGCGGTTTTTTTCCTCGTCCAGCGCGGCCTGGATCCGCCCGATGTAATCGTCGCAGCTCTCGCGCCTGACGTTCAAACTCCGCGCATTGCGGAAATTTTCCAGGGCTTCGGGATAGTTTTTGTCGTTCCAGAAACGGACCCCCAGCGCATAATACCGTTCCCCTTCGAAGTTTTCCACCGCGGCCGCGCCCTGTGTCACCACCTGCTGTTCCGCAACCGTTTCCGCCCCGGCATTGGTCAGGACCGAGACCGGAACGGCGGGCACGGCCAGGATCGTGGCGGGCGAGGCCTCCGGCTCTTCCGCCGGAACCGGCGGGACGCCTTTCGGGGCGGCCGCCGTTTCCGCCGCGCTTTTTTTCAGCCGCGCCAGGAGATTGGACTCTTCGAAGGACTTGGGATCCAGGGCCAGCACGCGCTCCTGGACCTGGACGGCTCCCGCGGCGTCCCCCCGGCGCAGGGCGTTGTCCAGCTCGCCGCGGAGCTGGTGACGGTAATCCGAGTACAGGGTCGGCAGCGTGGTCCGGAAACGGGAGTAGAAATAGGGCGTGGGTTTTTCCGCCAGGTACTGCTGCAGGAGGTTCAGCGCGCCGGCGGGGTTGCGCTTTTCCTCGTCGTCCAGCAGACTGATGAAGATGTCGTCGTAAATCTGCTTTTCGGCCTGGGGCCCGGGCGTGAGCGTCGCGATCACCGACTGGACGGCCACGGCTTTCGCGTAGTCCTTTTTCTCCAGGTTGCTCTGCCGCTCCTGTTTGAGCCGGGACAGGTAGGCGTTGTAGAGCCGGGGCTGGCCCTTGCGCAGGGAGGATATGAAATATTCTGTCGGTTCGGCGCGCATGTAGGAATCCAGAACGGCAACCTGCCTGGCCTGGCCGCTGCGCCTTTCGCTGGAGATCCAGTCCGTGTAGATCGTGTCGTACAGACGCTGGAACCGGCCCGAAGCCAGTTTCATCTTGCGGACGGACCGGAACAGTTCCAGGGACTCCGCGTATTTCTGGTTGAACGCCAGATCCAGGGCCTTGCGGAACAGTTCGTCCCCCTTCTGCTCCAGAATGCCCAGGATCTCGCGGTATTCTTCAAACGTGAGGGGGTAGGATTCGTCCCAGATCTTCCCGAAGTCGCCGCCTGTCATCAGTCCGTTCAGGAAATCGATCGCGCTCTGCCTCAGGCCCGAATTCTGGCGCGCCGTCCACCAGACCACGTCGCGGAGAACGGCCACGTCCTTCAGGACTTCCACGTTGGCGGACAGGGACGGGTTGCGGTTCGCGAGAACGAACGCCAGGTCGCTGTCCATAAACGCGTAATCAGCCGTTCCCGACAGAAGGGCCTGGACCTGGTCGTCCACCGTGGAGGCGTTCTGGCGCGGCAGGGGCTTGCCCAATTTTTTTTCCACGGCTTCGACGACGGGGTCCTTTTCCCAGTTCAGCGCGGACAGCCGGAGCCGCGGCAGGTCCGCCAGTCCGGAGATCGGATTGCGCTTGCGGTGCAGGCAGACCTTCAGGGCCGTGTAAACCGGAATGGACTGCACCGTGGCCCGGAATTCCTCCTGGTCCCGAAAACGCCCCACAAACAGGTCCGCATCGCGAAACAGCAGAGGAAACTGGTAGGCGTCAGTCTTGTAGAAGTCCCTGGGATTCACGACCTGGAAACGGACCTTGACGCCCAGGGAACGGGCGTAGAGTACGGCCAGACGGTAATGAAATCCCGTTATGTCGCGGCCCGTTTTCTCGTAAACGGTGGGCTGCTCGCTGACCGCCACGACCAGCCGGCCCGACCGGCGGATCTCGTCCAGTGTCCGCGCAAAAAGACCGCCGGGATCAAGCAGGAAAAACGCGGCCAGCACGGTGGCAAAGAAAAACCGGCTTGCCCTCATTTTCGGTCCCCGTCCTGTTCGGCGATCCGGGCGCGGCCGTAAATCCGGGAGCGCGCGGACACCAGTTTGTTGCCCCGGTATTCGTAATCCACCGTGTCCACGGTCTCCGTCAGTCTTTTCACGGTTTTCCGGACAATCCTTCTGGCTCCGTCCTTGACGGAGAATTCCAGGCGGACCGAAAAACCCGTCACGGGCTCTTCGATCAGAATGTCCGACCCGGTTTCGGATTCCGTCACGCGCACCACCCCGGGCCGGTACTGCGGTTCCTCCGCGGACCATTCCGGCAGGCGGTAAAAATTCCTGCGTAAAAAATGGGACAGGACGTCCGCCTCGGACGCGCCGGCTTCCCGGAGAGATCTGGCTTCCGGACCGTCCGTCAGACCGCGGGGGATCCAGTCCACCCTTCCGTAAAAACGCGTAGCCCCGGCCAGACGAGCCGCCGGTCCCGCCCACAGCGCCGCGAAGAAGAGCGCGGTCAAAAATATTCTCATCGGTTCACCGCCGTATAGAAAACGCTCAGCACCAGGATCACTGTCAGGTAAATCGCGATCACGATCGCGATATCATACCTCCGCCAGAAATCCGCTTTTCGTTTCTCGGCCAGCGTCAAAAACAGCGCCGTTTCCAGTTTGCCCGGGTCGATCAGAACGGCCCGGCTCACCCAGTTCACGGCCATGGGAATGTCGTGATTGTCCATTTCGCGTTCCGCGTTCCGGTAGTAACCCAGCAGGGCGGCGTATTCCGCTTTCCGGTAATCGTTTGAGAGAGCCAGTTCGTCCTCCAAAAGACGCAGCGTCTCCTCCACGCGGGACAGCGGGCGGTTTTGCAGGGCCAGGAAACCCCGGAACATCTCCGCTCCCACGCGGAACGGAACGTGCGTCACGGGCCCGGCGTTTCCGCGGTTGTCCACCGCCCGGACGTGAAAATGGTATTCTCCCGCCTTGAGACCGCGGCTGTCCCAGGACCGTTCTCCGGGCCCCTGGTTCACGACCACCGGCACCGTATCGGGATTTCCGTCCACGCGCACGGCGTAACCGGCAATACCCGACGGGTCGTCCGGCTCGTTCCAGAAAAACCGGGGCCGGATCATGCCGTCCTCGATCCGTCTTTCCTGGCGCACGGCCACCCGGGGGGCGCTCCGGTCCGTCCGGCTGGTCCAGATCCCGCCGTCCCGCGCCGTGATAAAATAAAAGCGACTGTTGGTG
>CAYMRH010000009.1:46096-47423 GCA_964392785.1 uncultured Brevinematales bacterium | reverse complement strand
GCCGTCTTCGCTCACCGAAACGGCGTTCACCTCCTGCGCCAGCGCGGTCACGGACCTGTCGGAGGTCCTCTGTTCCAGGTAGCCGGTTTCGTTCAGGCGCCCCAGGTCCAACTGCCGGTAAAACAGGCGGGTGCCTTCCGCGTTGCGTCCCAGGAAAAACAGGTCCAGCGCGTTGTCGCGGACCAGGAAAGCCGGCGCGTACGCGTTCACCGTCTCACGGCTCACGGAGTATTCCAGCCGTTCGCCCATGGGCAGCAGCCGGAACGAATACGCGGACCCGCGCTTCCGGGAAAACAGGACGTAATCCCGCGACGGCGTGCGCACAATTTCCGGCGGGTGGTCGCTGTACCCGAAGGGAATGAGCAGGGACGGCTTCGCGGTCCGGATCTGTTCCGGGGACCTGACAAAAACCGTGTACAGGTAATCCCCGATCTGCCGGCGGTCGTCGTCGTAGGAGCGTTTGATGAAATAGCACTGGTAACCGCCGCGGTACGGAACCATCCGGAAAAAGAAATTCCCCTTCTCCTTTTCCGTCAGAGGCGGGAAAGAGACGGTCTGCCGGCGGACCGACGCGCCGGTCTTCTCGAAAATCTGGAGTTCCAGATTGTATTTACCGTCCGCCAGGACCGGAAGGGACACCACAAACCGGTTCCCGATCACGGACAATTCCGCGTTGAAGCCGAACGGGTGGGAAAACCGCGCCAGTTCCTGGACGGATCCGGCGTCGGGCGCCCTCAAGCGGAGAACGCGGTAGGCCCCGGAATGATAGACCAGGATCAGGAGGGCGTCTCCGTCCGCCCGGATGACCGGGCGCGTGTCGGGATCCACCGGCGCCACGGATTTCAGGTAACCGTCGCCGGATTGCCCGTCAAAAACCATCAGCTGGCCGTCCTTCTTGAAAAAGACGGCCGCGTGTCCGCGCAGGGAAGCGGAATGGATAAAATACGGATCGGAAGCCGACAGAGGACGGCCGTTGTTGGAAAGCCGTGTCGCGTATTCCCAGCCGGAAAGCCGGAAGGCCGCGGCGGTCTGGAACAGACAGGCCGTCAGAAACGCGGCCCCCAGAATCCGCATCGGTATTGTCATGGCAGTCATTGACAGCGTCCGCCTGTCACAGGGACTTCTGTTTCAGGACCAGGAGCGTCATGTCGTCGTGCTGCGTGGCGCCGCCCATGAACTCCAGCACGTCCTGTTTCAGGCGCTCGGTCAGTTCGCTCGCGGGCAGGTTTTCCCGGAAACTCTTGTGCGTGAGGAGCCGCGCGGCCCCGTAATCCAGCCGCTGCTCGTTCCTGGCTTCGCTGATCCCGTCCGTCATGATGACCAGGTA
>CAYMRH010000009.1:14947-46086 GCA_964392785.1 uncultured Brevinematales bacterium | reverse complement strand
GGTAGTCCCCCGGATTCATGGTGAAAGACGCGGACTTGCAGTTCGTGTTGTCCTCAATGCCGATAGGCAGGTAGGTGTTGGAGGCCTTTACAAAACCCTGCTTGGCGGCGCGGTAAATGTAAACGTCCCCGTGGCCGGCGGACGCGAAATTGACCGTGCGCGTCGAAATGGAATAGAACCCCAGGATCGCCGTGGCGAACTGCCCCACCTTGTCCATTTCCGGATACAGCAGCCGGTTGGTCTCGTTCAGCACGAAACCGGCGCTGAACTTCCTGTTGGCCTCGATGGCCGTGCGGATGACCGTGGACAGCATGAAGGTAATGAGCGCGGCCGGAACGCCCTTGCCGGACACGTCCGCCACCACGAAATAGACCGTGTCCGGGTCCACCTTCTGGAAAAAATGATAGTCCCCGCCGATCACCTTGGCGGCGATCGTGAACGACGCGATCTCGAACTGGGGCTCCACGATCGCGTTTTCGGGGAAAATGGATTCCTGGATCCTCTGCGCGACCAGCATCTGTTCTTCCTGGCGCTTGCTGTCCACCAGGATTTGCTGGGATTCCTTGATCTGGCCGGTCATGGTGTTGAAGGTGTCGGACAGAAAACCCAGTTCGTCGTTCCGGCTCATGGGAATGCGGTAATCCAGGTCCCCCTGCCCGACCGTCTCCATCCCGCGCACGATCACCCGGATGGGTTTCACGGTCTGCGTGGCCAGGATCACGCCGAACAGGACGGCCACCAGCACGCTGGCCAGGAGGATGAGCTGCATGTTGCGGACCAGTTCGAACCGGATCTGTCCCATCAGGCTGGCCAGTGACGCCGTGGAATATCGCACGTACAACATGCCGATGTACCGGCCGCGCGCGTCCGTAAACGATCGGGAGATGGAGTAAGCGCTCCGGATCTCGCGCGGGTTGAACGCCGGGGTGACCGTCAGGTTGGTTTCGGACAAGAGCGGCCGGATGGACGGGTCGTCGGCCGTGAGGCCCGATTTCGCGAACGCCTCCGAATGCAGCCGCGCCTGCCGGTTCCGGTCAAACAGCACGGCGTACTCGATATTGTCCATGTGCCTGATTTTGTCGAACGTGTTGACCAGGAGGATGTCGTCGTCCAGCACCAGCCCGTCGCGGACGGTGGAGGAAAAATACTCCAGGAGCTGGACCGTCCCGCGCAGAAGGTTCTGCGCCAGGAAGGACTGGTTCCGGACGTAGATCGTCATGCCCACGAACAGGAAACTGGCCAGCAGGATGCTGGCGCTGAAAATGATGATCATGACGGAAAATTTGACCCGCAGAGAGACCCTGGTCCTGCCCATAGCCGTCCCCTCTGTTTTTTGCACGATCCATCATATCATTATTCCGGCGGATCTGTAAATTTTAACAGGACAGGATGTTACGGACGGGACAGGGAAAAGAACGGGGAACTGCGCAGAAGCTCCCTGCCATACCGGTGTTTCCGGACCTCAATGTGACGCATGCGTCCTGCGAACCGCCGACCCGCCCGATATTCAGCCGCCGGTTTTTTGAATTTTTATCATGAAAGAGAATAACATATTATCATAGGTTTAAGCGTCCAATAAACGACGGCGGGGTATCATCATGAATTACAGGGATCGGCTGGAAATCAACCCGAACGTTATGATGGGGAAACCCATTGTCAAAGGCACCCGCATCACGGTTGAGCTCCTGCTCAGGAAACTGTCCGAAGGAATGCCCATGAAAGAATGACTGGAGGCTTACCCGGATCTCAAACCGGAGGATATTTACGCGGTTCTGTCCTATTCCGCGGATGTGATCGGCAAGTAGGAAATCCTTGCCTCTTAGTCTCCTGGCGGATGAAAACATCGATTTCAGGATGATCAGACAATTACGCGACATTCCGTAGAATGTCCTGTCGGTTGCGGAAACCCGGCCGGGAATTTCGGACGGAGAAGTCATCGAATTGGCCCGGAAGAATGACGCCATCCTGCTGACGGAAGTCAGCGATTTCGGAGAGCTTGTTTTTTCCCACCGGTATCAGAACGTCGGGGTCATTTTCGTCCGTTATGTCCAGAAGGACCTTTCACAGATCGTGAGGAGTCTGGCCAAGGTCATCCTGCAATATGATCAAGCCCTCTACAATAAATTTGTCGTCATCACTCCGTCAAAAATCCGGATCAGAGATCTGTAAGAAAACACGAACGGCATCTTTTGCACACAGAACAGGGAAAAGGACGGGGAGCTGCGCCGAAATGCGGCTGCCGGCGATGCGGGACATGAAACCTGCAGGAACAGTCCCGTCTATTCTCCCCCGGTAGGACTTGAACCTACGGCCCGGTGATTAACAGTCACCTGCTCTGCCAACTGAGCTACAGGGGAACGGTTCGTTCTGAACCTTTTTTATTATAGAAATCCGGCCATTGAAAATCAAGGGGCGGACCGCCGCTCTCCCAGCACCATCCGGACCCTGCGGATGTCGATATACGCCTTGCGGAAGGTCGGGTCCGTGCGGTAGGCCTCTTCCCAGAGTTCCAGGGCTTTCCGGTAATCCTGGATCCGGAAATAGAACTGGCCCTTGAGATAAAGGTTTTCCGCCTTTTCACGCACGGGGGACGGCAGTTCCTCCGGGGAACGGTCCCGGTTCACGCGGAGCTGGTTTTCGATCCGGCTGGCGTTCACAAGCGCCCGATACTCCCGCGGCGCGGCATTCAGGACTTTCCGGTAGGCCTGCAGGGATTGCTCCAGAAGCCCGCGCTCGTAGAGCGCCATGGCCTCGCGGAGCATGCTGTCCACGTCCGTTCCCCGGCGCGCGGTTCCCGCGGGATTTTGCGCTTCGGCGGCGGGCGCGGGACGCGTCCTCTCCCATTCCCCGTCAATGCCGGGATATTTCGCATCCAGTTCCCGGATAAAGGAAAACTTCCCGTGCGCCTCCCGGTTCCGGCCCGCCGCCGCCAGTTTTTTCGCCTCGGCGAAATAGTCGTCCAGCGTCACGCGGAGTTTTTCGGGATCCGTCCGGTAAAGGCAGGCGATCAGTCTCCTTCGGGCTGATTCGTGGTTCGGGAACAGCGTCAGGATCTCCTCGTAGATCCGGCGGGCGGCGGCGAAGTCCCCGCGCCGGAACAGTTCCTCCGCCGCGGCGGAGCGGTTCCGGTAATAGGGATAATACGGGGACGACACGTCCACGCTCCGTTCGCCTTCCGTCCGCAGGTTGTCGGCCACGATGGCGCTGAATTTGCGGGCCTGGGCGTTGTCCGGAAAGAGGGCCAGGCATTCCAGGAATTCGTCCTGCGCCCCGGGATAATCCTCGCGCAGATACCGGGACAGGCCCCGCGAAAACGCCTCGTTGAACTCGCGCTGTTTGCGCTCGTTTTCCCGGTCCTCCTCGGCGCGGAGTTCCGCGCGCGCGGCGCGGATCTTTTCCCCGCATTCCGCCGCACGGTAATTCAGGTTCCGCGCGTTCTGGAAAGCGGCCAGGGCGTCCCGTATGTTGCGCTCCTCCCAGGCCTTCAGCCCCAGCTGGAAATAGCGCTCGCCTTCGTACTGCTCCACGGCGCTTTCGCCCGACGCGGCCGTGCGCCGGAGGGATTCCGGCGTCTCCGCTTGCGGTGCGGCGGCGCCGTCCTGATCCCGCCCCGGCCGGACCGCCCAGAGTTCGGTCTCCGGCGCTTCGGCGGGCGCGGGAATTTCTTTCGCGCGGCCCAGAACGGCGAGCGTGTTCACTTCGTCCTGTTCGTCCGGCGTGACCGTCACGATGGTTTCCTGGACCCGCCGGGCGCGGTCCAGGTCCCGCGTTTTTACGGCGCTGTCCCGTTCGCCCTTGAGGGAATGCAGGTAGTCGTCGTAAAGTGCGGGAAGACGCTCGCGAAGCCGGCGGAAGAAATACGCCGTGGGACGCCCCTGCACGTAGCGTTCGAGCGTTTCCAGCCCGGAGGTTCCGCTCTTTTTTTCCTGTTCCTCCAGAAGGGCGAGGAAGATGTCGTCGTAAATCTGCTTCTCGGAGGCCTGGTCGGGCGCCAGCATGGAAATGACGGACTGGACGGCCACCGCGTTCGTCACGGATTTTTCCCTCACCATCCGGTCCCGGTCGCGCCGGAGTTTTTTCAGGTAGTCCTGGTAGAGCCCCGCATCCCTCTTTTTCAGCTGGTCCGCGAAACCGGGGGAGGGCTCGCTCGAAAAATAGCGGTCCAGGACGGACATCTGGGCGTCCCGGCCGGCCCGGGCCAGCGCCATGGCCCAGTCCATGTGGATCGTATCGTACAGGCGCTGGAGACGCTCGGAGGTCATGTTCATCCGTTTGGCCGTCTGGAACAGCGCCACGGACTCCTCGAACTTCCGGTTGAACGCCAGGTCCAGGCTGCTGCGGAAAATCTCCTCGCCTTTCTGTTCCAGGATCTTCAGCGCTTCGCGGTACTGCGCGAACGTCTGGCCGAAGGAGGCGTTCCAGATTTTCGCGAAATCCCCGTTGGTCCGCACGGTGGTCAGGGCCTCCGTCAGCTTTTCCTTCAATTCCGTGCCGCCGCGGTCCAGGAACCATCCCGTATCCTGCAGTGCGGCCACGTCCTTCAGGGCGTCCAACTGCACCGAAAGAAGCGGGTTTTTCCGGGTGAAATAAAACGCCAGGTCGCTGTCCAGAATGGCGTAGTCCGAGGAACCCGTCACCACGGCGCGGACGGCCTCCTCCGCCGTCACGTAGGACCGGCGCGTCACGGCGCGCCCGATCCTTTTCTCCAGGGCCGTAAAAAAAACCTCGTCGGATTCCAGGGACGCGGCCTTCCACCGCGCCAGGTCGGAAAGCGTGCGTACGGGAGCGCGCCGCGCGTTCTGGACGCAGACCTTGAGCGAAGGGTACAGGGGCAAGAACAGGGCGGCGTTGCGGAATTCCGCCGTTCTCGGAAAATGGTCCGCCAGAACGTCCGCGCCCCGCAGCAGGAGGGGGACGCCGTAAATGTCCGTCTTGCCGTAGTCGGAAGGGCCGACCACGGTCCACTGCGGCTTCAGGGACAACTGCCGCGCCAGCAAAGCCGAAAGGAGATAGTGAAAGCCCGACACGTCGCGTCCCGAGCGTTCGTAAACGGTGGGCTGCTCGCTCACGGCGAAGACAATGGTCCCGCTCCTCCGGATCTCCTGCCAGGTTCGGGCGCCGGCCTGGACGGCGGAAAGCATGGCGCACAGCGACGCGATGATCCCGATGCGCGCCCTCATCGGTAAACCCTCGTCCCGTAAAGTCGCGACCGGGTGCGGATCATGCGGCCGTCCCGGTATGCATAGTCCACCCGGTCCAGGATCTCGTCCTGGTAGGAATGCGTCTTGCGGACAAGCAGGCCGTCGTTATATTCCATCAGGATGGAAAAGCCCGTCACCGGTTCCTCGATCCGGACCGACACCGTCACGCCGGCCCGCGACCGCGTCACCACCCGGTAGGCGCCGTAGCGGTATTCGGTCAGCGGCCCCGACCACTGCGGCGGCCGGTCAAAATGCCTGGCAAGAAAATGGTCCAGGATGTCCGATTCCGTAGCGCCGCCGCCCGAAAGGACGCGCCGGTCCTTCGCGTTTTCCGCGTCGGCAGGATCGAACAGATCCACGCGGGTGAAATATTTCACCGTAAGCTCGGTCCCGGTTTCGCCGATCTCTCCCGGAGACCCCGTGGCGGCCGGCGCGCCGGCCCACACACCCAGCAGGAGAGCGGCCAGACAGACTGCGCGGCGCGTTTTCACCGGCGCTCCAGGCGGCGCGAAACCAGAATCAGCGCCGAGACAATCAGGAGACCGCCCGCCAACACCAGGACAAAGTCGTAACGGTACAGGACAGACCGCTCGCGTTTGCGGAGCATCTGGCGGTAGAGCCCCGTTTCCATCCGGGCGGGTTCGATCAGGGCGACGCGCGAGACGGACTGCCGGGCCAGCGGGTACGATCGCTTTTCGATCAGCTTTTCCGTTTCCGCGTAAGAACCGAGAAGCGCGGCATACGCCGCGGTCTCATAACGGTTGCTGATCTCGAGTTCCAGACGGACGGCGCGCAGGGCGTCCCCGATCGCCTCCAGGCGGTTCCGGCGCGCCGGCACGAATCCGGACGGACGCACTTCGAACGGAACGTTCCGGACCGGTCCGGCGTTCCCGAGCGTGTCCACCGCGCGGATATGCAGGAAATATTTTCCCGGCCCCCAATCGCGCGCCGAGAACATCCTCTCACCGGAACGCATGTTGACGACCACCGGCTCGGTGTCCGGGTTCCGGTCCACAAGCAGGGCGTACCCCGCAATACCGGCAGGGTCGGCCGGTTCCTTCCAGGTCCAGACCGGGAACGAGATTCCGTCCGCCGTCCGGTACAGGGTCTGCAATTCGACGGCGGGCGCGGAGTGGTCGTCCGTTGTCCAGCCCACGAGTCCCCCGGGCTCAGACCGGTACAGCAGAAACCGCCGGTCGCCTGAAACCGCCGCCGCGACCGACGTGACGTTTCCGGCAAACTGTCCCGGCACTTCCCGGTCCCCCCACGACCGGACCAAATATTCGGCTGAACCCAGACGGTCCAGTTCCACGCGCCGGTTCAGGATCCGTGTCAGGCCCCGGCCCCGGCCCAGGTAAAACAGGTCCACAATGCCGTCCCGGAAAAAGAAGGCGGGGTCAAAGGCGTTCAGGGAATCCCGGCTCACGGTGTATTCCAGGCGTGTTTTCAGTTCCAAAATGCGGAAGGAATAGACGGGACCGCGCTTTCGGGAATACAGGATGAACTTTGAGCCGCGGTGCTCCAGCACTTCAGGCGGGTGGTCGCTGTATCCGAAGGGAACCAGAAGCCGGGGACGGGCCGCGGGAATCCTGTCCAGGGAATCCGCCGTGAAGGTGAAGATGGAGTCCCCGATGTATTTGCGTTCCGCGTCAAAAAAGCGACGGATGAAATAGACCGAATACCCGGTTTTCTCCCGGAAGAGCCGGAAGAAAAAAGAGCCCTTGTCGTTGCCGCCCGGCTCGGGGAAATCCAGGTCCTTCCGGTCGTAGGCGGAGCCGGCGGGCCGTTTGGAAAAAACAAGAAGCTTGATTCCGAACCGCCCCCCCGCCTGCTCCGGAAGCGAAACAACCACGCGGGACGGCGCATCTCCCGCGGGCGGGGGATCGTCGGGAAAGAAAAAGTCGGCGCCGAAATCCAGGCCGTACGGGAACCGGAACAGAATTTCCGGAGACGACCGCGCGGACACCAGACGGTACAGCCGGTACTCTCCGCGATGAAACGCCAGAACATAAACCGCTCCGCCGTGCTCCTTCACCACGGTTTGCGACCGCGGATCCGCGGGAACGACATCCCTCGCGGGCGCCGCGCTTCCCGGGCCCACCGGAACGGCGCGCAGATAAGCGCCCGAACGGACAAACGCGATCACGGACCCGTCCAGTGCGGCGGCCCGGACGGGGAAACCGTCGTCCGACGCAACGGGCCTTCCGTTGTTGGACAGGACCATGCCCCGTTCCCAGCCCCTGAGTTCAAACGCGCCCAGGGCCGCGGGTAAGGCCGCCAGGACCAGGGCGCACAGCGCCCGGAACGCCGCCATATCGCCCCCTAGGACAGCCGGCGGAACACCAGGACCGTCATGTCGTCGTAGGTTTCCGCATCGCCCACGAATTCCAGGATTTTCTTTTTGAGTTCCGCGACGAGTTCCACGGCCGGCAGGCCCTGACCGAACACCGGCAGCTCCAGAAGCCGCTTCACGCCATACTCGGCTTCCTGCTCGTTCTTGGCCTCGCTCACGCCGTCCGTGATCACGAGCACCATGTCCCCGGGGTCCAGAGAAACGCTCAGGGACTGATACGCCGCGTCGGGATCGATGCCCAGCGGAAAGTGGACGTTCTTCAGGCGGTCAAACCCGCCGCGGGACGCGCGGTAAACGAAGAGGTCCCCGTGGCCGGCGGAAACGAAATCCAGCGCTCCCGACCGCGCCTCGTAAAACGCCAGGAGGGCCGTGGCGAACTGCCCCACCTTCATGAGTTCCGGAACGAGGATCCGGTTGGTCTCGGACAGGATAAAGCCGGCGTCGTATTTTTTTTCGTTCTCAATGAGCGTGTTCACCACGGTGGAAATCATGAAGGTGATGAGCGCGGCCGGAACGCCCTTGCCCGACACGTCCGCCACGATAAAATAGGGGTGATCCGGGTCCGGCGCCAGATAGTAGTGGTAGTCCCCGCCGATCAGCTTGGCCGCCAGCGTGAAGGACGCGATCTCATACCGGGGCGTGGCCAGCGGCTTTTCGGGAAAGATGGCTTCCTGGATTTTCTTGGCCACCATCATCTGTTCCTGCTGGCGCTGCCGGTCCAGTTCCGACTTCTGCGCCTCGCGGATGCGGGCCGTCATGGCGTTCACGTTTTCCGACAGGAACGCGATCTCGTCGTTGCCGCGGACGGGCAGGACGTATTCCATGTTTCCGCCGCCGATGACTTCCATGCCGTCCGCGAGCTGGCGGACCGGCCGGAGGGTGCGGCGGGCCAGCAGAAAACCGAACAGGGCCGCCAACAGCAGGCTGACCGCGAAAATGACGCCCAGGTTGAGGAGCAGCGTGTCCCGGATCTGGCGCACCAGGTTTTCCAGCTGCCCCGTGGAATAGCGGACGGACAGCGTGCCCAGCAAACGCCCCTGCCGGTTCCGGAAGGAACGGCCCACGGTGTAGGCGTTGCGCAGGTCCGCGGGATTGAATTCCGGTATGACCGTGATATTGGTGCGGTTTTCCAGCTCCCTCAGGGCCCCGCTTTCCCACGCCGTATCGCGCCGGGCGAACACCTCCGAATGGAGCAGGACGGCCCCGTCCCGGCTGTAGAGAACGGCGTAGTCGATGTTGTCCATGCGCTTGATCTTGTTGAAGGTGTTGACCAGGAGGATGTCGTCCTCCAGGACCAGCGCGTCGGACACCGTTTCGGAGAAATACTCCAGGAGCTGGACGGCGTCGGTGAGGAGCGCCCGGGCCACAAACGCCTGGTTGCGGTTCAAAACGGTGAAACCGGTAATGACGGAACTGAACAACAGCAGGGCCGTGGCGAAAAGAATGACCAGGACGGTGAACTTGATCCGGAGGGAAACGCGGACCCCTGCCATGACGGACACCTCCCCATGCTGAGGGTCAAACCGGCCCCGATCGCCGGCGAATCATGTTATGGCCCGGGGGGCGTATTGTCAACCCGAGAGCGGGAACCCGCGTCCCGATCCTTGATATTTTTGGGGTGCAAATTTATAATTGGCCGGTTCAGTGGAGCGAAGGAGCCGCCTATGAAATTCACGGTCAACAAGGACGATTTCATCCAGAACCTGACCATTGCGGATTCCATCATCAACATCAAGTCCCCTCTGGCCATGCTTCTGAACGTCTATATAGAAGCCCGGAAAGACGGCACCATCACGCTGTTGTCCTACAACGGCGAAAACGGCGTCAAGGTGGACGCCGCCGGCACGGTGGAAGCCCCCGGCAAGATCACCCTGCTGTCCAAAAAGCTGCTGGAAGCCGTGCGGAGGATCCCGGGAGACAAGATTGTCCTGCGCACACGGGACGAAAACTCGTTCGACGTGCTGATCCACCCGGAAAAAAAGGAAAACCCCATCTTTACCGTCAACGGCGTGTCGGGAGACGCCTATCCCGTTTTCAAGGAATTCCAGTGGGACAACTTCATCAAGATTTCCCAGGAAACCCTGAAGGAGCAGATCGTCTCCACGGAGTTTTCCGTTTCCACGGACGCGTCCAAACCCGCGTTCACCGGTTCTTACGTGGAGGAAGCCGTGGAAGGGTCGCTGTCCTTCGTGACCAGCGACGGCAAACGTCTGTCCGTCATCATCCGCCCGTACGAGGAAAAGAAGGGTTCGGTGGAATTGGGTGTGATCATCCCGGAGCGCATCTTCAAGACCATCCACCCCATCCTGTCCACCGGGGACGTGATTTTCTCCACGCACAACAACCAGGCCTTTTTCAAGATCGGTAACGTGTACATGTTCTCGAACCTGGTGGAAGGCAAGTTCCCCAACTACCGGGACGTGATCCCCTCCGAAAAAGTGAACGTGGTCACCCTGGACAGTTCCGTGTTCCTGGAAGCGCTGGAAACCGTGTCCGTGATGAGCGACCCGGATACCGGCCGCACCAAGATCGAGATTGACGCCAAAAAGATGACCGTCCAGACCTCCAACCAGATCTACGGCGTGGCCAAAGAGGAGATCGAAATCCAGTACAAAGGTTCGCCCATCTCCGTCGCGTTCAACTACAAGGCCATCGTGGATTTTCTCAAGGTCGTTTCCGGCAAGAAGATCGAGTTCGTGATCAACTCCCAGTCCAGCCCGCTCATGATGCAGGTGATCGGCGACGAACACTTCACCTACATCAGCATGCCGCTGAAGCTGAACGACTAGGAATTGAAGACCTTATAAACGCAGGGCATCTTCCTTTTTTAATCCAAGTTCTGTTTTACATCACGAGGCGTGACCGCCATCGCTTCGCCGGATGGGCGACACGCGGCTTCAGCACCTTGCCAACGGCTCGATAGACTCACCAACCATTCCCCGCAAGCCTCGCTCTCCTCGGCCGTTTGCTACGCAAACGCTCGGAGAGCGGGTTGAAATATTTATCCGTTTTCTCGTGCCGCCGGCCCCTTCGATGGTTCGATAGGCTCATCATAAGTACGCCACTCGCCTTTCGGCTCGGCATGCTTCAACTCCACCGCCGTGGTGAGCCGCGTCGAACCATCAGCACGGCGCTCAGGGTCCGGCTTCGCTCCTCAGTTCCTCTCCCCGCGCGCTTCGCTCTCGATTATCACTTCAGGGAAGAAACGTCCTTCGACTCCGTGGTTCGACTTCGCTCACCACTACGCTCAGGACAGGCTCAATTTGAGAAGGACAGGGCGCCGCACTGAACCTGCCGAATGTGATGTCCTTCGATGAGGGGGCCGAAGCAGGATGCGGAGGTCCCGCACGAACAGGATGTTGTGAGTGCGGGATTACGAATATCAATTCAATCCATGGAAGCACTTTCGCCTGGACATCCTGTCGTCGAAAGCACGTCGCCCGTCGTGGGCTCCGGATGCGAATATCCACGATTCTCTCTCCAGGCGTTTCTTCTCGACGCTCTTACCCATGAGAGAGCGGCGCGACCGGGATTGTCCGCCCAAGGCGGACCCGCCTAGGGCTGGGGAAAAGGGCGGAGCCCTTTTCTGCGGACGAAGCCGGCCGCACGGCCGCCATCCGTGGCTAGTGCGGCACCTCCGCGCTCCTGCTCCGGCCGCACAGGCGCAAGAACTTGTCGCCCGGGAGTTTACCCTGAGCGTCAGCCGAAGGGGCGAGCGGACGGCAGCTTACCAGCCCATGGTAAAAAAGGATTAAGGAAATTTTAGACAAGAGAGCGTCTCAACAAACCCCGTCCGGTTTGAGGACTACCGGTCCTTGTACGGATTAAACTCCGGCACCACATACCGCTTTTTCCCTTCGGTGAAGGTCCAGCGGATCAGCGGCCGCAAAAAAGGAATTCTTTCCATGGCGTAAAAAATCTTGTCCAGCGCCCAGAACAGAAGCAGATAGGAAACGGAATACAAAAAGAAGCCGGTGGCCCACTGCGCCGCCGGATGCGTCAGCGTCTTCCCGAAAATCCAGAGCGCGTCAAAACCCGAAAGTTTCGCGAGAAGAACTTCCTGGCCCCAGATGGCCGGCAACAGGAGTCCGGCCGCCAGGATCAGAGACGAAAACAGGCGCAGCAGGGAAATCTGGATGGCTTTTTCGGGGCACAGATTGAAACACCCCAGGCACGAGTCGCAGTTCCAGCCCCAGCGCGGCCGGCCGCGTTTCATGCGGATGGCGCGGGAGGGGCAGTATTTTTCGCAGAGCCCGCAGGCGGTGCAGTCGGCGTCCGAAACGTAAAATTTTCCCACGTGCCGGCGCCCGAACGCCCGGAAGAAAAACCCCACCAGCGTCCCGAACGCCAGGGACGGCAGGGAGTGCCGTTTGAGATATTTTTTTCCCGAGGCCACTTCCCGCGCGATCTCGCGCACCCTCCGGTCCGCCGCGATCAGGATCTCCTTGGTGTCAGTGGCGCCCGGCGGCGGCAGGACGGGTGTAAGGTTTTCCGGGTAGCCCACGGCGTCCGCGTACGTCACGTCGTAGCCCCGGGCCCTCAGGACGGCCACGGCCTCCGGCAGGCACCGGCTTTCACCGCCGCCGCCCCCGCCTTTGCGCATGGAAAACATCCCGTGCACGATGATCACGGCGGCCTTCGTTTTCACGCCAAAGGGTATGCCGCCGTACGGAAGCCGCCTCAGGTAGTTCCGGAACGAGTGCGGCAGGGAGAACGCATAAACGGGAGACAGAAAAAAATGAAATCCGGCCTGGCCTGCGGGGGCCTCCGCTCCCTTCCGGGCGAACAGGACTTCCGTCCGGTATCCCAGGCTTTTCAGCTCCTCGGACAGGTTGTGGGCGGCGCGGGCGGTGTTCCCGGTCCCGGAATAGTAGTGGATAAAGGCCTTTTTCATGAAACGCCCCCGGTTTGAGGGTGGAAATGACGGGATGTCAGGACTTCAGGTATTTGTAGGCTTCGTCGTCTTTTTCGAATATCTGGAAGAAGTTGTTGAGCTTGGTCATCTCGAAGAGGACGCGCACGTTGTTGTCTATGTTGCAGAACGCCATCTTGCCCTCGATCTTTTTCAGGTTGTTCAGGTGCAGGATGAACGCGCCCACGCCGGAACTGTCCACGTAATTGACCATTTTCATGTCGATCAGAAATCGGCTCAAACCCTTGTCCAGGGCTTTCTGGAAAACGTCCTTGAGCTCGGTCACGTTGTACAGGTTGATCTGTCCGTTGACCCGGAGTATCGCGATGGAATCGTCTTCCCGGAAATTGATGGTCATCCCCACGCCCCGATAAAAAAAGCCGTCCCTTGAAGCAGGCAATTATACCCGCCCGATATAAAAATATCAATTCGGAAGCACCCGGCCTTCGTCACGCCCTTTTCGTTGAGATTCTCCGGGGTTCCGGATAAAATCTGTCCCGTTACGGCTCAGGAGGAACGGAATGTTGTTCGGCAAGCGGGAAACACCCCGTCAGGACAGGCCCTGGAAGCTGGTTTTTGAGGACCATTTTGACGGGTGCGAACTGGACCAGTCGCGCTGGACGGCCATCCGCCGCCGGGACAGTTTCAACGACGAACGGCAGTTCTATCTGCCCGAGAACGTTTCGATAGTCCGGGAGGCCGGCCGGACCCTCCTGCGCCTCACCTCCCTGCGGGAGGACAGGACCGAGGACGGGATAACCCGGCCCTATACGTCGGGACTGGTGCTGTCCCGGGACAAGTTCTTTTTCCATTTTGGCCGTGTGGAATTCTGCGCGCGCCTGCCGCGGTCCAAGGGGATCTGGCCGGCCCTGTGGCTGTTGCCCAACAGCGGCAAATGGCCGCCGGAGATTGACGTGATGGAAACCCACGGCGAACGACCCACGGAGCTCTACACCACGCTCCACTGGGGCGTCTGGCCTTTCCACAATTTTACCCGAAACAAACCCCACACGGTCCCGGACACGTCCCGGAATTTTCACGTGTACGCCGTGGAATGGGAAAAGGACTCCCTGCGCTGGTTTTTCGACGGAGAGGAAAAGTTCGCCTATTTCCGTCACGTGCCGGACGAACCGTTCTACATCATCATGAACACGGCCGTGGGCGGGCCCAAAAGCTGGGGCGGAACGGCAGACGAGTCCACCGAGTTTCCGCAGCGCCACGATATCGATTACGTGAAGGTGTTCCAGAGGGAAACGGACTGATTTTTCGGGAAAACCCGGATCATTCCGGGAACACCAGCGGGTCAAAACCCTTCAGCGCCAGAATGCCGTAGGCGTTTCCGATCACGCTCAGGTTGCCGTCCGCGGGCGTCCGGTGCTCGTGTCCGATCAGGGCGCGGGGGCTGGACGCGTAGGGAAACGCGAGCGCGCCGCCGCTATCAACGGCCATTTTGAAAATCTCCGCCGTCAGTTCTTCGCGGCGCCGCCGGTACTCGGCCGCTTCCCGGCCTTTTCCCGCCCGTTCCAGGTCCCGGACCAGCCGGCCATAAGCGTTGATCAGCTGAAAAGTCCATTCGGGGGACACCACAGGCCCGCGACCCATCTGTGCGGCGCGGGCACGGTCAGTGAAATCCGCTCCGGACAGTTTTACCCGGCGGCCGCCGGGCATCCTGAACTCCGTCTCTGAAACGCAGTTGGATTCCGCAAAAGCCAGCATGCTGACCGCCAGCCCGTTGGTGAAAGAATCCAGAAGGGAGAGTCCCAGCGCGGACACGCCCCAGGACTGGACGTCCGTGGCCACCACGCCGTCGCCAAACCCGCGGTTGAACCGCCCTTCCGCGCGGTTCCAGGCGCTGGCCCGGATCCACCGCAGCGTATTCCTGGCTCCGGCGGCGTAGCGGGCGTCCCCGGTCTGCCGGGCCAGCATGTTGAAAAGCGCGTAGCTGTCCACGTTGATCTCCGTCGAAAAAATGGAAACGTATTCCCGACCCGAAGGACTGAACCCCAAACGCTGGTCCGCCTCAAAAGCCGGGTCTCCCTTCGGACCGAGCGGCACGCCGCCGTAATTCGGGGACAGCTCGTCCCGCACCTGGACGGACAGGGCCAGATCCGCCTGCTTTTTTGAAAGATCCAGGAAACGCTTTTCTCCCGTTTTCCTGAAGGCGTGAAAAGCCGCCAGCCCCATCCAGATGTTCGCGCCCATGCGCACGGAATAATCCACCCCGCTGAAATACGGATTAAACCGGAACACTTCTATGAATCCTCCCAGGCGGGACACCTGCGGGTCGTTCAGGTAGAAATCCAGGATATCCGTCGCGTCAGAAACGCGGTCCATGACCAGATAGGCCATGACGCACACGGCCGCGTCGTACAGGATGATGAAATCCGCCAGTTCGGGGTCCCCCACGTGACTGTAGGGCAGAGAAAAATCCGCCTGCCGGTTCCCGACCATCCAGCGCAGCAGACGATCGGCCCGCGGGTCGGACGGACCGACGGCCGTTTTGGCCGCGAGGGATGCAGCCGCCGCAAGCAGGCAGACGGCCATGATGGCGCGGGCAATCCGTCGGGAAGTCATGCGTTCCTCCGTTATCATTTTACCGCGTGGAATCCAGGGGATCAAAACCTTTCAGAACCAGAATGCCGTACGCGTTCCCGATCACGCTCAGGTTGCCGTCTGCGGGCGTGCGGTTCTCGTTTCCGATCAGCGCGTTTCCCAGCGTGGCGTAGGGATACGCCAGCGCATTGCCCTGCGGCACGGCCAGCCGGATCATTTCATCCAGTAGAAAATCCGCCCGCGCCAGGCATACCGCGGATTCTCCCGCGCGTCCCGCGGCGGCAAGCTCCGCGCCCGCGCGGCGGCAGGCGTTGATCAGCTGGAAAGTCCATTCCGGAGAAACCAGGGGAGGTCTTCCCAGCGCGGCGGCGTAATTCCGGTCCACAAAATCCGCGCCGGTCACGGTCACGGACAGGCCTCCGGGCCACGCGAAGGTCACGGAAGAAACGCAGTTGGATTCCGCAAAGGCCAGCATGCCCGTTGCCAGACCGTTGGAAAAAGAATCCAGAAGGACAAGGCCGAGAGCGGACACGCCCCACGACTGCACGTCCGTGGTGATGACCGCGTCCTGATAACCGCGGTTGAAGCGGGACTGCGCCGCATTGTGCGCGTTTCTCCCGAGCCAGTTGGTCAGGAGAGCGGCCGCGCTGGAATAGGCGGAAAGCCCGGTTTCACCGTAAAGGACCGTGAAAAGAGCGTAGGCGTCTATCTGGATTTCCGTGGCAAAGATGTTGGTGTAGGACGGCAGGTTGGTGTCGTAACCGATATGCTGGTCGCCGGGATAGTTTGTGTCCCCCGCCGGGCCCAGCGGAATGCCGCCGTAATTGGAGGAACCGGCGTCCGTCACCTGCCAGGCCAGGGCGAAATCGGCCTGGTTTTTGGCCATGTCCAGATAGACCGCCTGGCCCGTTGACCGGAAAACAAAAAAAGCCGAAAGACCCATCCAGAGGTTCGCGCCCATCCGCACGGACCAGTCGATTCCCGAAAAAACGGGGTCCATACGAAACACCTCGATGAGCCCGCCCAGCCGCTTCACCGCGGCGTTTGTCCGGTAAAAATCCAGGATGGCCCGCGCGTCATCGGGCCGCCCCATGGCCGCGTAGGCCATGGCGCTCACGGCGCAGTCGTACAGGATGATGAAGTTCGTGAGGGCGGGATCACCGACGTGACTGTAGGGAAGCCGGGACGCCGCATGACGGTTCGCGGTCATCCAATCCAGCAGCCGCTGCGCGACAGCGGACCGGTCAAAGGGCAGGACAGCTTCTTCGGCCGCGGGCATGCAGGACGAAAGATAGAGCGCGGCCAGCAGGACAATCGTTTTTTTCATCGGCACCGCCTGTGCGGAAAAAAGATACACCGGAAACGGGGCTGTTTCACATTTTCTCCGTCACCTGCCGGATGAATTTCAGGGATTCGATCCCCTCTCCCAGCGGCGAAAGGAGGGGGCTTTTCCCGTCCAGGAAATCCGCGCAGTTGGAGACCATGCCGGAAAAATACCCGGTCCTTTTGGGGGGTTTGACGCGCGGGTTGCGGACCAGGGACTCAAAGCCCTCGTAATAGGGGCTCGTTTTCGATTCCCAGAATTCCAGAATCCCGTTCCCGATGCGGACCCGGCCCCTTTCCATCAGGACGTCTATCTCGAAACCGAACGCGCGGGTCTCGAATCCGATCGAAACGGTCACGGGGGTCTGCGCGGGCCCGGCCTTCGCCGCGACGGTGAGTCCCGAAACGGCCGCGCCCCTGCGGCCGGACGCGCGGACGCCGTCCACCACCGGCGCGAATCCGGTCAAAAACCGCACCGCGTCCGCGACGTGCGTACCGTCGTGAATGAGGGCTCCGCGTCCCGAGCGGCTGTCCCCGGGCAGGACGGCCGCGTTCGGGGTATAAAGCCAGGCGCTGACGGTACGGACCTGTCCGTAGCGGCCGCCGGCAATCCGCTCGCGCGCCCAAAGGTAATCCCGGGAAAACCGCCGCTCATGGTTCACCTGCACCGGCACGCGCGCCGCCCCGGAGTCCTTCAGGATCCGCAGCGCGTCCTCCAGGTTGGGCGCCACGGGTTTTTCCAGCACGACCAGACGCGGCCGGTAAGGCAGGACCGTTCTCATGACCGGCAGGTGGCTTTCTTCGTTCACGGCCACGGTCAGCGCGTCCCACGGTCCGTCGGATAGCATTTCGGCCAGGCTTTCATAAATCCGGGCTTGGGGGTAACTCCGCGCCCAGGCCGCCATCCTGACCGTGTCCCGGTCGTAACCGCCGGCCAGAACAAACCGCTTCTCGCGGGATAAAGCCGCGGAATGGGACGCGGGCTGTTCCCGTTTTCTGTCCGCCTGGAGCGTGAAACCGATCCGGCCCAGGCCGATCACGCCGGCGCGGTATTCCGGCCCGCGGCGCGTCACGGATTTTCCGCCAGCGTGATGGTGTTCAGTTTCCCGCCAAAAACGGATTCGAACGCGCCCTGCATGCCGCCCTCGTTCACCGTGGCGTAAATAATCTGCCAACCTTCGCGCGCCCAGTCCGCCAGAAGCCCGAGCGCGGAATTCCGCCTTCCGGAGTCAAAGGACAAAAACGCGTCGTCCAGCAGGAACACTCCGGGCTGCGTCCCGTAACGCCCCTGCGCGAGAGAAAGACGGAAGGCGATATGAAACTGGTTCCGCGTGCCCGTGGACAGGTTTTCGTAGGCGTACAGTTCCCCGTTTTTATGCCGGAAACGGATATCCAGGCGGTCTCCGGGAATTTCCGTTTCCACGCCCGTGTAGGTCCCGTTCGTGACGCGGCTGAATACAGAGCGGAAGGCGTCCGTGCCCAGAACGGAACCCACCAGCGTGTCCAGCCGGGATTGCGCCGAGTCGAACGCGGCCGCCACGATCTCGGCCATCTTCCGGTCCTGTTCCACCCGCCCGGCAAACGCGCGCACGCGCTCCCGAAGGGCGTAGATATTGAACACGTCCCCGGAGAGCCCCAGATTTTTCAGATCGGGATAGAAACGCTCCGGGGCGTCCGTCTTAAAACCCCGGGCCGCGTTCGCCACGGCTTCCTCAATACGGGCCGTGATGTCGCCGGAAAGATTCTGCAGGTTTTCTCCCTGGCGCCGGACCGATTCGTTCAGGGCGTCCTTGCGCCGCTCCAGTTCCCGGTAACGCTCCTCGCTGTACACGGCTTCACGGCCTTCCGACTCCAGGTCCCTGCGCAGTTTTTCCTGCGCGTCCCGCAGCACGGTCGCGGACAGGCTTCCCCAGTCCCTGGTCACGTCTTTCTCCAGCGCCGCAAGTTCCCGGAGGCAGACGCCCAAACGCCCCCGGAAATTGGTCAGGTCGCTCAAACCCGCCACGACCGATTCCAGGCCGCCGTAAATTTTCAAAAACTCGCTCCGCTTTTCCAGAAGTTTTTTTCTCCGCTCCTCGGCCCGGGCGCGTTCCGGAACGGGGTCGCTTTCCGGGGCCGTCTGCCCGCCGTTTTCAGCGGCTTTGAGGTCGGCTTCCATTTCGGCAATCCGCTCGTCCAGTGCGGCCAGGTCCCGCGAAGACAGGGACAGCGCGGGCGCAAATTCCCGTTCCAGGGCGTCGCGTTCCGCCCGGAACCGGGCCGCTTTTCGGGAGACCAGAAGGGACATGACAAAAAAGACGCCGAACGGAACAAAAGGCCCGCCCGCAGCGGACCAGTAAGCCCAATCAGGCGCGATCCGCGGAAAGACGCCCGCGGCCGTCAGGACTAACGCCGCCGCGCCCAACACGCACACGCCGCCCCAGGCAAACGCCAGGGCCCGGAACACCCGGATCATTCCGGCCGAACGCCTTTCGTCAAACCGTGAGAACGCTTTCCGGAACGCGTCTTCCCTCACGGCCTTCCGGGCCAGGATTTTTTCCCTCTCCAGGACCGCGTCGCGTTTTTTGTCCTGTATTCTATCCAGGCGTTCGCGCAGATCCCTCACGCGGGCTTCCGTTTCCTTCCGGGCTTCAGACGCGCGGCTGATCCGTTCCGACAGCCGCGCCAGGTCGCGGTCCAGGGCTGACAAACCGCTTTCCAGCGCGGTCCATTCTTCTTTCACCGTGTCCAGCCGGGCTCCGGAAAGTTTCTGGATTTTTTCCTCCAGGTCGCGCCGTTCGTCCGTCAGCCGGAAATAGCGCTCCAGCCGTTCCAGCTTTTCGAACGCGGCCCGGTTTTTTCTCGCCTCGGAGAGCCCCCGCATTTCGGTTTCCACCCGCGTTATCTCGGCCCTGTCCCGGACTATTTCGGCCTCCAGGGCCCGGAGCCCGTCCGCCAGACCGGCCTGCCTGACGCAAGTGTCCAGCAGGTCCTTTGCGTTGGCTTCCATCTGGCACAGCCAGCTGTTTTTTTTCGCGACCCCCAGGACGCCCGTCAGGTCGGACTGGATCCTGGCGTAGTAGGGGTCGTTCCCGTGAAGGATTTCCTTGATTTCGTCGTTCCAGATTTCCCGCTTGCGGATATCGTCCCTGTTTTTTATGTCCCGGCCTTTCCAACGGACCTCTCCCTCCCGGATCACGAACAGGGACTGCAGGCGAACGGCCTCCTCGGACAATTCCGGCCCTTCGGTTTCCACCGTCACCCCGGTTTCCAGGTCAAAACGGCCGCTGGCCACGCTTTTGGCGTAAGGACCCGACAGGAGCCGGCCTATCAGGATGTCCATGAGGGTGGTTTTGCCTTCCTCGTTGTTGCCCACAATCAGGTTCACGTCCTGAAAACGGACGGTCCGGTCCCGGATGGGGCCGGCTGATCGGATATGAACTTTATTGAAACGCATTCCCCGCTCCCTCAAGGATTATAGTTTATCCCGCGCAAAAAGTCCTGATTTTCCCGTCATCAGGACCCCGGGGGGCGAAAAACTGTTCAAAATATTTAATATTCCGATATATTATTCAGGGAATGTCAGGCAATGAAAAAGGGTATTCAGGGTTCTCCGCTTACGGAGGAGGCGTTATGAAATGCCCTTTCTGCTATCTGGAAAACGACAATAAAACGTTCGATTACGTCAAGGAATACCTGTCCGTCCTGAGGGCCGGGGACTCGCCGCTGACGCTGGACATCACCATCCAGAAACGGGAAATAGAAGCCCACCTGATCCGCAACGCCATCCCTTCTTCGGACCAGAAAGCCATAACCGACTGGATTGAAAAAAACAGCGCCAATTTCCGCTCCTACCTGAATTCCATCAAAATGGTGGCCCTGTTTCTCTTTTACGTGAAGAAAGCGGAACACATTCCGGAGGAATCTCCCCTCCCGTTTGAACTGTTCACGGAAGCGGTGACGTTCTGGAACGAACGCAAGATCGAGGTGGTGGACTCCATCTACATATAAAGCACTCTTCCGCCCGGGCACCGGGTTCTTTATTGACGAAAGCCGCCCGCCGATATAAAATTAACGTCTCCCAATTGGGGCGTTGTGTAATGGCAGCACGACAGACTCTGGATCTGTTTGTGAAGGTTCAACTCCTTCCGCCCCAGAATGATCGCAGGTTGCGCCCCCATCGTCTAGCCTGGTCCAGGACACCGCCCTCTCACGGCGAAAACTCGGGTTCAAATCCCGATGGGGGTAAGACGAAAATGCCGGCCCCGTCCTGATCGGACGGGGTTTTTCATTGTATAACCCGATAAAAAAAGCGCGGGCGCCGTCATCTGACGGCGCCCGCTGCCTGAGTTGGCGTTTGTCTTGTGCCCGGTTACTTCTTGGCTCCGGCTTTCCCGTCGTACATGATATCGTCAACGTAGAGGGTCAGCCCGTCGGGATTCGAGTCGCCCGAGAAGACGACGCAAAAACCGCCGTTCACGTAGCTCAGATCGTCCTGGGACAGGTCGATGGTGTACAGTTTCCAGTCCTTTGTCATCTCGATGGGACCGGTCGTGTTCACGACGGAATCCGGATACTCGCCGGCAATGCCGCCGCACTTGAATTCCACCAGTTCGCCGCCCTTTTCACCGCGGGCCCAGAAGGAGAGCTGTTTGGCTCCGGAAATGTCGTAACCGCCCTTGGTGTTGCCCCAGTTGTTGGCGGGGTTCTGCCAGTAGATGCCGGCCCATCCGGCGCTCTGCTTGCGTTCGCCCGTGTACTTGATCTGGATGCAGGTCTTCCCGGACTTGGGGTTGGTGGCCCATTTGTCCGAGAACTTGATGTCGCCGTAATCACCCATCCATCCGCTCGGGATGTAGTGATTCAGGCGGTTGAAGCCGTCCGTGTACACATAGAACGGCAGTTCCTTGACTTTCATGCCTTTCACTTGGGCGTCCTGGGACATGAGCCAGGCACCGGCCAGGAACAGGGACACGAGAACTAAGACTACCACCTTTTTCATTTGACTACCTCCTTATATGTTCAAAGCGTATTGACTCCCCTTAAATATTGACTAAAAACCTCTTTTCCAACACCTCCTGTCATCCCGTATTCCCCCGGCATAGCCGTCATATAGGGTTTTCAACCACTTTATACTACGACACCGCGCGGCGCCCTGTGCAAAAAAAATGATCCGGGCGCGGTATCATTACGGCGGCGTAATACTGATTGTGGTTATTGGCGAAATTTGCCCGGAAAACAGGCGGAGCGCCGGGGCCGCAAACAACACGCCGCAATATTATCCAAATTCCGGATTATATGATAGAATAACCGTTATCTTGAACGGGCTTGAATGAATTACCGGTTTTTCTATCTGACATCCCGTCCGGCCCCGACCGTGTCCAGGTATCCATCATGATTGAAGACAGGCATTCTGCAGGCGGTTCGGTCCCGGATCCCGCACCCACGGGAATATCCGCCCTGTCCGACGAGGACATCATCCGGAAACTCCAGGAATTGTCGGCCAATGCGGGGGCCCGTTCCGCCGAAGACCGCTATTACGAGGTCCTTTTTGAGCGGTATTCCCCCCAGATTTACAGTCTGGCCCGGTATTACGGACTCCGCCACGACGACGCCAACGACGTCCTCCAGGAGTCGTTTCTGCGGCTCTACATGAACATCCGCCGTTTTACCCCGGGGCGCCAGTTCAAGCCCTATTACCTCAAAATCGTCCTGAACCTGGTGCGTGACAAATACCGCGGTTTCAAGGCCACCCGGTACTATGAGCTGGATTCGGTCAGCCAGACGGCCGTTTCCACGGAGCAGGACCAGTACGAAAGTTTGCATAAAATGGCCGTGTTGGACCGTATTATTAGCAAGATGCCGGAAAAGCTGAAAGAGGTCCTACTTTTGAAAGTCCAGACCGATTCGAACCTGGAAACGGTTGCGGGGGTACTGGGGATCAGCAGGCGCCTCGCCTACTATAATTACAAAAAGGCGATCGGCTATCTCAGGAGCAAAACCGGAGACAATTTATGACGGACAGGGGCTTGTATTCATTCACGGATGCCGAAAGGGCGTTTGAGGAACAGCTGAAAGGCCGCCGCCTGGAATGCCCTGTTTCTTTCCGGGATGTCTGGACGGAAGTCCGGTCACGGGCAGAAGCCGGACAGACCCGAAAAGCGGCTTGGGGCCGTTTCCTCGGGAAAATCGCGGGCGCCGCCTCCGTTCTTTCCGCGGCCGCCGCGACCGTAGCCATTGTGATAACGGGTTTGACGGGGCCGGTGAAAAGCCAGACCGTCATGACCATGATCCGGGGCGGTGTTCTGACCGGAACGCCCTCCGCCTCCTCACGGCCTTGCGCCCTTAAGGAAACGCTGTCGCGCGGGGCCGTTCTTTCCACAAAACGGGGCGGGGAATGCGAACTGCAGGTCGCCCAGAACGCGCTGATCGACCTGAGCGAATCCAGCGAGATCGTACTCCTGGCCCTTCCGCACGACAATCCCCGGGGAGAAACGGTGGTCCGCCTGAACAAGGGCCGGATCACTTTCCGCTCCTTCTCTTACCGCATGGACCGGAAATTCACGGTCATTACCGAACAGGCCGTCATTGACGCCACCGGAAGCCGATCCACCGTTGTCGTGACTCCGGAAGGAGACGTACGCGTGGCCGTGCAGGAAGGTTCCGTGAAGGTGGAACCCGCGCTGAGCGCGCCGAGCTCGCTCGCACGGAAAATCCGCAACCTGCCCGCCGATCAGAAAGAAACCCTTCGGGAAATAACTGCTCCCACCCTGGTGAGCGGCGGGAAATCCGCCACCGTCCGTCAATCGGCGGTTCGCGTTCTCCGGGAGCGTCTGGCGGATGCAACCGGGGAAACCGGGCTGTCAACGGACGGCGTCATGTCTCCCGTACAAACGGACCTGATCCCGAAACAGGACGGGGAAAAACTCCTCGCCATGGCGGACACGGCGCTGATCGTCCGGCCTTACTCCGGCGCGCTCGCGAAGGTCGGTTTCCGGAGCAGGCCCGAACACGTGATCGTGACCGTACGCCGCCAGACGGCAGGCACCACGCCGTTTGACCGTTTGCTGGAAGCAGACGCGCCCCTTTCCGTCACCGCCTCGCGCAACGGGTATCAGACGCTCAGGACCAACATTCTCCTGAAAAACGACCGGGACATCCTGCTGGAACTTTCGCCCTCGCCGGTAACGGACGCGAAAACCCCCGTTCCGGATCAACGCAACGGCCCGGCGGATTCGCTTCTTCCGGATCGCATCCTGCGTTCCCGGGGAGTTCCCTACGAAGACGCCCTGCTGGTTTCCGACCAGAACACTCTCCGGATTTACCGGAGCGACCGGCTGACCGGACGCATTGCGGTTGTTCCCGAAAACTCGAAACTGACCAAACCCCTGCTGGTCCGGGACCGCGTGATCCTGGGTTCCGATTCCGGCGGTCTGTTCGCCTATTCCGTTGACGGGCGGTTGATCTGGTCCCGCAAAGACGCGGGCCGGGCCAGTCCTTCCGCGGCCCCGATGGCCGGCGGCAACATGATTTTCCTGCCCACGTCCGACAAGGGTATAGAGGTTTATTCCCGCGACGGGAACCCCCTGCGCGAGATCGTTTTTGAAAGCGGCGGCGGGATCCTGACCACGCCCTATTACGACGCGGCCGGAAAAGTGCTCGTGTTCCGGAACGGCCTGGACAGGTTTGTCGCCTACGACATGGGATACCACAACGTGTTGTGGTCGTCTTCCGAAGGCCGCCGGAAAACCGTGTCCGCCATGACCGGCAACGGGGAAGCCGTTTTCGCGTTTTTCCGCGACACGGGAGAAATTGTGGCCTTCAACCAGGTCACGGGTTCCGTTCTCTGGAAAAAAACCGTGCCGTCCCTCCGGGGGACCGACCTGACCGCATACGCGGACTCGTCCTGGATTTACGTGACGGTGGAAACGGACAGCGTGACGCTGTTCCTGGCGCTATCGGCCGGAACGGGGTGGCAGGAATTCCGGAAGGATTGGACGGGTTCTTCGCGGCCGCAGATTTCCTGGGACGGTTACAGGATCCAGGCGGTTGCCGACGGCGTCCGGTCCGACTACGACCCGGTGGTCCGGTCCTTCGTGACGGAAGATTAAATCGGGACTCTGTTCATAAAGCCCCCCGCCTGTTTCAATGCGCAAAACAGTCGGGGGGTTCCTCTTTTATTCCGTTCAGCGCGAAGACCCGGCCCAGCACCATTTTGTTGAGCTTTACCAACGCACCTGCAAAATGGTGCTGGACGGGGATGAGAGCGCGGCAATCTGTCTTCGGTTGGTGAGCGCAGCCGAACCATGCGGAGCATGGGTTGGCTCTGCCAAGGAGAATTTTTATTCCCAGTCCCTTCCGTCCTCTTCCGCGTCTTCGAATTCCCCTTCCTGCGATCCGCTTGAGAATTCCTCTCCCCCGTCCGCCTGAACGGAACTGATGATATCCAGGATAATTTGTCCCAGCCGGTCCGCGTCCATTTTCGCGGAACCGCCCGCCGCGTTGGTCACGGCTTTGCCGCCCGCCAGGAAGAGTCCGGCCACGATCAGGACGGCCAGAACGGTGTCCTTGCGAGCTCTGAGCCCGCGGACCGCGGCCCGATAGACCAGGGCGAGCATATACACCGTCAGGGCGATTTCCAGAAGAAGCGAAACCCGCGTATCCAGGGTGCCCAACGCGGCCGCGGCCACGCCCAGCGGCCCGAGAAAAAGAAGAGGAGCGGCCGCTTTCAGGGCGTCCCGGTACTCCGAATTGCCCCTGCCCATATCCGACAGCACAAGAATCCAGGCCGCGCCGGTCAAAAGTCCCGCGGGAGCGGCGAGAATGTGGGCGGCCACGGCCATCCACCCGCGGGGCAGAGGGATCCACCCGAAGGTCATGTTCAGGCCCAGAAGATCCCGGAACAGGAAAAAGAGACCGCCTGACAGCGCGCCGAAAATCAGCGCTTTCAGGATCTGCGCCCAAGGCCCCGCCGTTTTGGACCGGCTTCCCAAGTCCAGGGAATCATAATACGCGGACGGTCCCGCCACGATTCCCCCGATCTCCCGGATCCACGACCTGAAAAATCCCATCTGTCTCTCCCCTTGCGCCGCCCGGCGCGCCGGATTACCTGCCGTCCTGTTTGAGATTTTCCAAAATGGTGTTGGACAGTTTGCGCATCATTTCTTTCATGTCCTCGGCGGACGGGCGGTCTTTTCTTTCCAGCTCGTCTATTGCGTTCTGGAGATAACGCGTTCCCTGTTTCATCCCGAAATATCCGCCGATCGTGAACACCGTCAGGAGCACGGCCAGAATCACGGCCAGAACGCGGGAAGAAGCCGGCCTGGCCTTGAGCGCTTCCGTCAGCGCGAAATACAGCATGACCATGCCGTAGAGCGAAACGGCCAGGGATACAATCATTCCGGCCGCGGGATTGACGGCCGTCACGGCGGACAAAACCGTGCTCACGGGGGCCAATGCCATGAGCGCGGCCGTGGCGCGGGCGTTGGCCTGGAACTTCGTGCTGCCGCCGCAAAGGGAAGACAGGATCAGCAGTACCAGCCCGCCGACGAAGACGCCAATGACCGCGGCGACTGGCGAAAAGACGAGGACGGCGAGAGCGGCCCCGAACCCGCCCGCCGGGACCATCCCGGGAACGGACACAAGCGACGTGTTGACTTTCAGGATCGCGAAAACAAACATCACAACGCCCGAAGCCAGACCGTACAACGCGGCCTTGACTAAGGGTTCCGCGAAACCGCCGGTCACCGGCATTCCCGAGAAATACTTTTTGGAAGCCAGGACTGTCCGGACCGATTCACCGAAAAATTCCCTGAGGTTGAACGCCATATGGGCCCCCTTGCCGTTTTGGATATTCTACCCCCGCCGCGTCCGCTTGTCAATGCCGTCCGCGCGGGCCCGGACCCGTGATTTGCCAGAAAGAGAGTCCGGCTGTAAAATCTGACAGCCCGGGGAGGAAGATCATGAACCGTTCCCGCGTTTTCCGCCTGGCATTCGTCCTGGCCCTGCTGGCCGCGTCCGCGTTGCATTCGAAGGAACTTCCCCCGCCCGCGGCCGGTTTTGACGGCGCGAAACTGTTCGGCAAATGGCACGAGATCGCGCGGCTGCCCAACCCGTTCGAGGAAGGCCTGATCCGCGTCACGTCAACCTATTCCCCCCTGCCCGACGGCCGCATCGAAGTGGTGAACCGCGGCGTCAAGGACGGCAAACCGCAGGAGATCCGCGGCCGCGCCTGGATCGAAAACGCCGCGCTCCCGGCAAAAATGAAACTCTCCTTTTTTCTCTGGTTCGCTTCGGATTACGTGGTGACAGACTTTGACCGGAACGGCTACGGCTGGCTGGCGATCCGAGGCGGAAGTTTTGACCGGCTCTGGATTTTTTCCCGTTTACCCGCCATGGACCCGTCCGTTTACGGCGGGGTTCTGGAGCGGGCGCAAAAATCCGGCTTTGACACGGCGCGGCTTGAACGGGTCCCCCAGGAGTGACCATGCCCGGAACACGGCACCGGAAAACGCTTTTTCTTTTTCACCGCGACCTGCGCCTGGAGGACAATTGCGGCCTGGACGCCGCGCTGGCCGAAAGCGAACGGGTGATCCCCGCTTTCGTCTTTGACCCCCGCCAGACGGAGGACCACCCCTACAAAAGCGAAAACGCCCTGCAGTTTTTGATCCGCTCCCTCCAGGACCTCTCCGACTCACTGTCCAAACGCTCCGCGCGGCTCTACCTGTTCCAGGGGGAGACCGAACAGGTGGTGTCCTACCTCACACGCACGGAAGGCGTGGACGCGGTGTTTTCCAACCGGGATTACACGCCGTTTGCGCGGGCACGGGACGAAGCCGTGAGCAGGGCCTGCGCCGCGAAAGGTGCGGAATTCCGCCTGTTCGCGGATTCCCTGCTTCACGAACCGGAACACATTTTAAACCACCTGGGCAAACCCTACACCGTCTTCAGCCCGTTCTTCAAGGCCTCCCAGGTCCTTCCCGTGCCGCGGCCGTTGAAGACCGTCCGGGACAATTTCTATGCGGACCCGCTGTCCATTGACAAGGGCGAAGGCGTTTTCGCGAAGGTGCAGAAATTTTTCAACCCCGATCTGGCCCGTTCCGGCGGCCGCGCGGAAGCCCTGAAAATCCTGAACGGTCTCTCCGGTTTTGCGCACTACGAAAAAACCCGGGACATCCCGTCCGTCGCCGGGACCACCGGCCTGTCCCCCCACAACAAGTTCGGGACCGTGTCCATCCGCGAAGCGTATCACGCCGTGCGGGACGAACTGGGCGCGGACCACCCGCTCCTGAGGCAGTTCCACTGGAGGGATTTTTTCACGCACGTGGCGCACCACCATGAACGGGTTTTCGGCCACGCGTTCCATTCGGAATACGACTTTCTGCCCTGGAGCGAAAACGCGGAACATCTTTCCGCCTGGAAGGAAGGCCGAACCGGGTTTCCGGTCGTGGACGCGGGCATGCGGGAGCTGAACGCCACGGGCGTCATGCACAACCGCGCGCGGATGGTGTGTGCGTCTTTTCTGGTCAAGGACCTGCACCTGGACTGGCGGGAGGGGGAAAAATATTTCGCCACACGGCTGGCGGATTACGACCCCTGCGTGAACAACGGCAACTGGCAGTGGGCGGCGTCCACGGGATGCGATCCCGTCCCCTATTTCCGGGTCTTCAACCCGTGGATCCAGCAGTCCCGTTTCGACCCGGACTGCGCCTACGTGAAGAAATGGGTACCGGAACTGAAGGACGTGCCCCCCGCCGTCCTGCACCGGTTGTATGAATCCGGCGATTCCGGCGTCCACGAGTCCACGGGATACCCGCCGCCCCTGGTGAACCACCGCGAGGAAGCGCGCATTTCCATGAACCAGTTCCGGTTTGTGAAAGGGTCGGGGGATCTGGATGCCGGGGAAATGCCGTAGGGGCGACAGTGTCTTGAAAAAGACCGGATCATGGGATATGATATGTTGTTCCAGTATGGCGGGAGGTCAACATGAGGATTCTGGTCGGATTGGCGGTCCTGGCGTTTCTGACGGGTACAGCGCCGTCCCACGCGGCGGTGAAGAAGGTCGTCAGGGGCAAGTTGCTCAAGCCGGTCACGGTCACCGGTTACCTGTGCGACGTGTTCTGCGGCACCCGGCCCCAGAGCCTGGACCTGAACGACCTGAAAAAGAACCCGGAAAAACACACCGTCCGCTGTTTGCTGATGCCCCCCTGCGAAGGGTCGGGCTACGGCGTGCTGGTCAATATGGGCACGGCTGAATTCAAGAACTACATACTGAAGTACCGGTTCGACAAAAAGGGCAACGTGCTGGCTGTCAGGTACCTGAAAGGCCTGAAGAAAAAAGACAACGTGCTGGTGACGGTCACGGGCCAGGACGACAACGGCGTGCTGACCGGAATAACGATCAAGACGGGGACGAAGGAATAAGGTTGCATGCCGTAGGTGTCAGGCATGCCTGACACCTACGGCACAACGGCATCCACCTACCTCACCAACAACCCCACTACGCGCCGACCCCCGGTCGCGGGACCCCGGGCGGGGCCTGCTCCCTCATTCATTTCAGGGGCGGCCTTAAGCCGGGCTCCGGGCAACCGGGGGCCGGGTTTATTGAGTCGGAAAAACTCTAGTCCGTGTTGGTGGCAGTCGTAAAGTAAGTCGCGACATTGGCGTCGATCGACGTCAGAATCCGGACATTTTCGATCTGTCCGTTGAAATAAACGCCAAAATCAGGCCGACCGCCGACATAGATATTCGTCACGTTGTTGATGGTCAGGACCGTACTCTGGTTCTGGGATGCCACCTCCGTACCGTCAATGTAGATGCGGATCCTTCTCTGCGCCGCCGGCGCGGGATAGGTGCAGGCGATATAGTGCCACTTACCGTTGGTGATACTCGCGGCGGAAGTCCCGAACACATAATTGCTCACAAAGTCGCTGACCGTAAAATAAATGTTGTTGTTGTCCAGGTGCACCTGGTAATTGGAACGACCGGCCGAAAGCAGGATGCCCGTGTTGTTGGTGGTCCTCATCCAGAAGCCGATTGAAATCCTGTTGCCGTGGTTGTAATTCCCGCTCCACCAGGCGTACTGGCTGGCTGACGCGTCAAACGACAGGCTGTTGGAATAACTGCCTATGCCGTATCCCGGCGCGGAATACCAGTTCGTCCAGACCGGATCAGTGCCTTCCGCTCCGCCGGTCGCGCCCAAAGTCAGGCTGCGCCCGTTGCCCGAACCGTCCGCGACCGTCTGCCCGGAACCCTCGTTGAAGTTCCAGAGCGCCACGGTGTCCCCGGCCACGTTCGGCTGTTCCGCTCCGATATGGACGCCAAAGTTGGAATTCGACGTCGAGTAGTTTGTTCCCAGCTGTTCGTAGTAATGGTTGCTGTAGTTGCTGAGCAAGGTCACGCTGTCGGTGTAGAACACCGTCCAGTTGGTGATCACGTTCGAGAAATACCCGATGACGGCAATGTTCGTGTACCAGAACCGCCCGACAAACCCGACGTTGGTCGTGTTGTTGGTGCCGTTGGAGGAATAGAAATTGGTGGTGTCGAGCTGGTTCGTCACGTAGTTCGTGAAGATCACGAAAGTTTCGTTGGTTTCCGTCAGGAATATATAGCTGTTCGTATCCCAGGTCTGGTTCAGGGCGCCGTTAGTGTAGTCCGCCAGCCAGTTGGTCACCGTATTGGTCAGGTAGCCGTAATTGGTCACGAACACCTCAAAACCCTGGGTGATGGAATTGGAGTTGGTCGTCGCGTTGCTCACCCAGATGTCCGTCCCGACATTGGTCGTGTCAAACGCGTTGGTGAGGAAGGTGTTGGTATAGATCTCCACCTCGTTGGAAGGGCCCGGAAACTCGTATAAGTTCGTGGCCCAAGTGAGGGTGGTGGACCCGTTCACCACCTCTTCCAGCCAGTTGGTGACCAGGTTGGTGATGAACCCGAAGTTCGTCACGGTCACCTCGAAGCCCACGGATATGCCGTTGGAATTGACCGAGACCGTGTCCACGTACCACGGGGGCACGAAGTTGGTGGTGTCGAACGCGTTGGTCACGATGCCGTTGGTATAGCGTTCATACGTGTTGGACACCGCCTCGAAATAGGAACTGGCCGTGTTGGAAAGATCCGTCAGAACGTCGTTGGTATAGAATGCCAGCCAATTGGAAACCACGTTCGTGATATATCCGTAATTGGTCACGAACACCTCGAACCCGCCCGTGATGCCGTTGGAATTGGTGGTCACGTTGGAAATCATGAGCGGCGGCACGGCGTTGGTCGTGTCGAACGTATTGGTCAGGAATGTAAAGATCAGGACTTGGGTGTAGGAACCGGATTCATAGAAGAAATTCGTAATGTAAGAATAGGTGTCAGTCACTGTCGTGTTGCCGGAAAGGATCATGAGCCAGTTCGTGACTTCGTTGGTGAACCACCCCTCGTAAATGATATTGGACGCATATCCATTAATGAGAAGTGTCGTAAAAGAGTTCGTATTCGTTATTTCGCTGTTCGCCAGGTCCACGTTTGTGGTGCTGACGTAATTCGTCCCGTCCTGGAGCCCAGGTGTACTCCCGCCGCCGCCGCCGCCACCACCACCGCCACCACCGATCGTGTCGCCGGCGCTGCAGGCGCTCATGACCAGGATGAAAGCCGTAAAAACGCTCAGCGTGTATCCCAGGACAAACTTCAAACCGCGGGACATAGAACCCTCCAAAACAATAAAAGCGTTAAAATTACCAAATGAATCGTCTGTTTTTTATCGGAAAACGGGGGGGGGGGGGGGGGGGTGTGGGTGGTGGTTTTGAATATTATTTAAATATAATTTTTTTGT
>CAYMRH010000009.1:0-14937 GCA_964392785.1 uncultured Brevinematales bacterium | reverse complement strand
CCCCCCCCCCCCCCCCCCCCCCCCCCCCCCCCCCCCGCGCCCCCCCCCCCCCCCATGCCTGAATGGTTTTCCTATTATATTACTCTAATATATATGGAACTGGGAAGAAATTCCTAATAAATATTTTAATACGCTTAACTCCATTAAATAGCTGAAATTAAGCCTGCTGTTTTTCAAAGGAAAATTTATCTGATACTTCGGCTTCTGGCAAAAAAAGCCCCGCCTTATCTCAAGACGGGGCTGATTGCCTGGGAACAGGGAACAGTATCACTGGGTGTCGGTGCGTCAAAACTCCCGGCTACCATCACGGATTCGGGCAGAGGCTCCCGTTTTTCCTAATTTGACAACTCCACCAGTTTGAAGCCGATCAGACCGTAACTTTTATAAGCTTCTCCCGGACCTTCGGCTCCCACGTTTTCCGACCGGATCGTGAATACACCGTCAGACGCAACAATGTCCGTCCAGGCCGCCACATGGCCGTTCGTATTGTTGTAACCCGTGTTGATCTTGACGACGGCATCTGAAACTCTCGTTGCACCTGCGCTGCTGAAAGAGGTGTAGGAGTCGGCCCCGATGATGCTGAATTTCGTCCAGCGCGAACTGGAACCTGACCCCAGATAGGCAATGCTGTTGCGGTTCCCCGTTGTGACAAACATATACTTTTTGGCGGGATCCAGATTGCTGATCGTGACTTCAACCCAGGTGTCGCTGACCCCGTCGCTATAGGAAGCGTTATTCTGCAGGTTCAGGATCCCGTCAAATGTCATGTACACGTCGTTGGATGCCACAAAGGATCCGCCGGATGTCCAATTGGCCACGTTTGTGTAATTCAGCCGGACCGTGGCCGCTAAAACCGAGTTGTCGGAAAAATTCCGTAGCGTCGTGACGGAGTCGTTGGCCGTATTGGCGGTGGTGTTGTTCGTGTTCCCGGAGGCCGCCATGCAGTTGTGATAAGCCACCCAGTGGGAATTGAAATTTGTCGGGTCGTAAGTCGCCGCCGGCTGTTCGGGATCGGGTGTTTGCGCCGGCGGCTGGATGGCGTTGACCGTACAGCCAACCAGAACCTGCGCGATAATCAGGCATAGAAAAGCTTTTCGGGCCTGTTTCCAGAGAATTGACATGACTCATCCTCCCATTGAAAAGAAATATGATTAACAGGATTATTTTCTTGTTACGGCTGACCGGCCGGATATCGATCTCTCCTGCCGTTTCTTAATTAATATTGACGGAATCCGGAAATCAGGAAGAAAATCCTGAAAAAAAGCCCCGCCTTATCACAAGACGGGGCAACAAATTACCGTATCAGTTTTTTAAGCCAGTCCCCTGCCTACCTGGTTCACTGCGCGGGAGAGCGTTTCGTCCGCCGTCTGAATGGAGCGCTGGTTGGCTTCGTAAAGCCGGTTCACCTCGATCATGCGGGTCATTTCGATCACGGCGTCCACGTTGGCTTTCTCGAGAAAACCCTGGTACACCTTGGGCCGGATGCCCTGCGGGATCACGAAGGCCTCGCCGGAAAAGTCGCTGGTCCTGAAGAGCGAATGCCCCTCTTTCTGGAGGTAGCGGCGTTCCGGGAAATCCACCACTTTCAGCCGGTCCAGCTTGATCTGGTTTTTCCATTCGTTCCCGGCCTTGTCCACGAAATCCTCGGGGGTGTAGTCCGCGTTGACGTAGAGGTTTCCGTCGTGGTCAATCTGGAAATTGTTCTGCGTGATGCGGATGGCGCCGTTCTCCCCCAGCACCTTGTAGCCGTGGGAGTCCGTCAGGAAGCCGTTTACGTCGATCTTGAAATTCCCGTTGCGGGTGTAGCGCTCGCCGTCCTCGGTCATGACGGAGAAAAATCCGTTCCCCTCCATGGCCATGTCAAAATCGTTGCCGGTTTCCTGGAGGTTGCCCTGCTCGTAGCGGATCCAGGTTTCGTTAAACTCCACGCCCGTGCCCAGCTTGCCCACAACCGGGGCCAGGTCGTAACTGCCCAGCGGGAAGGTCACCTGCCCGTCGTCGTTGATGCGGCGGATGAGCATTTCCGGGAACGCCTTGGTGACGGTGGTTTCGCGCTTGTAGCCGTCGGTGTTGACGTTGGCGAGATTGTTGGCCACGTTGTTCAGCTCTTCCATGGTGGTCATCATTCCGCTCGCGCCGGTGAATATGCCTCGAACCATAGGAACCCTCCGGTGGGATATCAATGTATGTATCGGAGGAATCGGGATTTGCGTTAGTTATTTCATGTAATCGGCCCCTCGTCTCCGCTCGGGGTGACCGTTAATTTTAATCGTTCTAATTGTCACGCCGAGCGGAGACGAGGCGCGGTTTTAAAAGGGGTCTATTGACACTCAAAGCGTTATGGGCTAATATCTTAACTGAAATAAATAAACGAGGACACAATTAGTTATTTTGTCTATATCCTTGAATGCAGTGACGGCACCTATTATACAGGAATTACGAACAACCCGGAAACAAGGGTGTTTGAACATAATCATGATGAGGACATCCGCCACTACACATATTCCAGAAGACCGGTAAAACTCGTCTATACCTATCAATTTTCAAATCCGAACGATGCCATTGCTTATGAGAAATGTTTAAAGGGCTGGAGCGGTCAAAAGAAACAAGCTTTAATTGAAGGGCGGATTGACGACTTGAAGAAGCTATCGGAATGCAGGAATGAGTCCCACTTCGAAAATAAATGATTTTGAACACCCGTGCCTCGTCTCCGCTCGGCATGACAAGGAATTAGTTCAAATGTAATCTATTGTCACCCCTCGTCGGAGTTTATATCGAGCAAATCTTGCGTTGAACGCTGCCGAACCGGCGAGTTACCGATGCGACTTTTGTATATCGGACTGATTGTCACGCCGCGGTTCGGCTCTGCTCACCAGTCGAGCGGAGACGAGGCGCGGGTTTAAACTCCGACGTGGTGTCTCATCAAGAACACGAACAGAATTTCAAAGCGATGCCGGATGACTCAACCCTTCCTGCGGGTCAGGATGGACCACGCCGTCATGCTGGCCGACGACAGGAGGGAAGCCCAGACTATGACCAGCCAGTAAAGAACATGGGTGAATTGAAGAAAAACGGCAATGGAACAAATCACCAAACCGAGTCCTCCCACAATAGAAAGGCCATATATTCTCAGGAGATGGACCAGCCGCACCCGGGGGGATGAATGGCCGGCCATCGAGGACCAGAATTGACGGACCAGGCTGAAAGACCAGGCCAGTCCCAGGGACAGCAACGCCACGGCCAGACCAACCGGGGGAAGCCGGGGAACCAGGAACACCAGCGATGTCATCAGCACCAGCAGAAAATCCCCGAAAGCCTTCCGGGACTGACGAAGGAGCTCCGCATTGTCCTTTCGGTTCAGGAAATCCGCATTCAGCGTAAAAGCGATGAAAAGAAGACCGGCCAGAGTCGCGCAGACGGCCGCCAATGTGGCATAAAAAACCTGCCAGCCCTGAATCAATTCGGGAAAATCGGGCATTGGATTCCTCCCAGTATTTCAGATTGTCATTATAGAACTAACCGGCGGATTTTCCAATTGAACCGGCCAGAATGCCCTTGGAAGTTGCTATTTTGACTCCCGGATTTTATAATACAGGGTCATAATTTAGCCCCATTCACACAGGAGGATACGCATGGCTAAAATCGATTTCGGCGGGCACATTGAGAACATTGTCACCCGCGAAGAGTTTCCCCTCTCAAAAGCAAGAGAAATCCTCAAGAACGAAGTAATAGCCGTACTCGGTTACGGCGTGCAGGGTCCCGCGCAGGCCCTGAATATGAAGGAAAACGGCCTGAACGTGATCATCGGCCAGTCCAAGAAGTTCCAGAAGGACTGGGATCGCGCCGTTGCCGACGGTTGGGAGCCCGGCAAGACGCTCTTCGACCTGGAAGAGGCCGTCCAGAAAGGCACCATCATCATGATGCTGGTGACCGACGCCGCCCAGATGGCCATCTGGCCCCTGGTGGAGAAAAACCTGAAGGCCGGGAAAGCCCTCTACTTCTCGCACGGGTTCTCCATCGTGTATAAAGACCAGACCAAAGTGATCCCGCCCAAGGACGTGGACGTGATCCTGGTGGCCCCCAAGGGCTCCGGCACCTCCGTGCGCCGCAACTTCCTGTCCGGCGCCGGCATCAACTCCAGCTACGCCGTGTTCCAGGACGCGACCGGCAAGGCCATGGACCGCACGCTGGCCATCGGCATCGGCGTGGGAAGCGGTTACCTCTTCCCCACCACATTCGAGCAGGAAGTGTATTCCGACCTGACCGGCGAACGCGGCGTTCTGATGGGCGCGCTGGCCGGCATCATGGAAGCCCAATACGAAACGCTCCGCAAGAACGGCCATTCCCCCAGCGAAGCGTTCAACGAAACCGTGGAAGAGCTCACCCAGTCGCTCATCCGCCTGGTGGACGAAAACGGCATGGACTGGATGTACTCCAACTGTTCCGCCACCGCCCAGCGCGGCGCGCTCGACTGGAAGCCCAAGTTCAAGGCGGCTGTCCTGCCCGTGTTTACCGAGCTCTACAAGCGGGTGAAAGAAGGCGACGAAACCCGCCGCGTGATTTCCGAATGCTCCAGCGCGGACTACCAGCAGAAGTTGAACGCCGAGCTCGCGGAAATCCGCAACTCCGAAATGTGGAAGGCCGGCGCCGCCGTCCGCAGCCTGCGCCCCAAGGAGCCCCAGAAGGAAATCACCAGCGCCACCAAAGGCATCAAGGGCCGGGGCGAAGACTAAACTTTACCAACAAGCGATTGAAAGCCGCTTCCCGAGAGGGGGGCGGCTTTTTTATTTCAATTATGCTCATTGCACCACGGCATCCCGAGAACAAGGGGTCGTCCCCAAAGGCATAAAACGGTCACCCCGAGCGGAGACGAGGGATGTTCTTACTTGTTATGCAAACGATCGCCCCTCGTCTCCGCTCGGGGTGACCAAGCTCATTCCTTTCCTCCGCACTTTTGGCTGGAACCCGCAGGCGTTTTAACATCCGTGTTAACACCTGCACCTACCACATCCTGTGTCCGGCATGTCGCCAAAAGTACGGGAGCGCCGCGCTGAGCGAAGCCGAAGCGTTTACACCGAGCCTTGCCCCGAGCAACGTCGAGGGGTAGCCGAGGTGCCATCCTGGCTTCCGCGCGCTTTGCTCTCGATCTTACTCTGGAAATGAAACGCGGCTTCTCCGAGAAGGACAGGGCGCCGCACTGAGCTTGCCGAACGTGATGTCCTTCGATGAGGGAACGCGAACACGGATGTGAGTGTTTCCGATTCTTTCTCCATGCGTTTCTTTTCCACTGCTCTACCCGTGAAGAGAGCACGGCGCGCATGGGGTTTGAAATGGGTCCAGAAAGCCCCTTTTCTGCCAGCCGCACAGGCTGCCACCGAAGCCTGCCCTGAGTCCCTCGACTGAGTTTATATTGAGCGAGGGCACAGCCCGAGTCGAAATGCTCGGGATAAACTCGCGTCGAGGGGGCGAGCGGAAGGCGTTTTACCAGCCCCTGGAAAAATATGATTTTTAATGAATATATAAATCAGGCTGCGTCCAGCAAGGTCTCCCCCGCCCAGGGAAATTTCCCTTATCTTTTCCTTGCCATCCCGCCGATAATCACCTATAATAGAGGCGTTATGAAGTTGAACGGACTCTTTCTTGCCGTAGGTGTGGTACTTGCCGTTTGTCCTTGCGCGGGAGCACAGGAAGAGTAGCCGTATTCGGATGGTTACCAACCCAGCCCCTGCGAACAGGGGCTGGGTTTTTTTTTGGAATTTTGACGGGAACGCGTCCCGCAGATAAAATAGTCCCGGCCCGCGTACGGCCCGGACCCAATCGGAGGCAAACCATGGTCATGAACGGAGCGAAAATCCTGATCGAATGTCTCAAGAAAGAGGGGGCCAACACGCTGTTCGGATACCCCGGCGGCGTGGTCATTCCGCTTTTCGACGAGCTCGAACGCGACAAGGAAATGAACCTGATCCACGTGCGCCACGAACAGGGAGCGGCCCACGCGGCGGACGGTTTTGCCCGCGCCACCGGCAAGGTGGGCGTGTGCCTGGCCACGAGCGGCCCCGGCGCCACCAATCTCGTGACCGGCATTGCCACGGCGTACATGGATTCCATCCCGATGGTCGCGCTCACGGGCCAGGTGTCCTCGAACCTGATCGGCAACGACGCCTTCCAGGAAGCGGACATCACCGGCATCACCCGGTCCATCACGAAACACAATTATCTGGTCAAGGACACGAAGGAACTGGCGCGCATCGTGAAGGACGCCTTCCATATTGCCCGCACGGGTCGCCCCGGCCCCGTCCTGATCGACATCCCCAAGGACGTGTTCACGGGCAAGGCGGAGTTCGAATACCCCGAAAAAGTGGACATCCGCAGCTACAACCCGAATTTCAAGGTCCATCTGGGCCAGGTCAAAAAAGCCGTCCAGATGATGGCGGAGGCGAAGAAACCCGTCATCTACTTCGGCGGCGGCGTGATCCTGGGAGACGCGGGCAAGGAACTCACCGAACTGGTCCGTAAAACGGGCATTCCCTGCACCTCCACGCTGATGGGACTGGGGGCCTACCCGGCCGATCCCGCCGACCCGCTCTACCTCGGGATGCTGGGCATGCACGGGACGGTGTACGCCAATTACGCCATCCACCACTGCGACCTGATCATCGCCATCGGCGCCCGGTTCGACGACCGAGTGACGGGAAAGATCGACGAATTCGCGCACAACGCCAAGATCATCCACATCGACATTGACCCCACGTCCATCTCCAAGACCATCCAGGTGGACGTCCCGATCGTGGGCGACGTGAAAGACGCTCTCCGCGAGCTTCTGAAGGAGATCAAGGCCCCGAAGATCGACGACTGGAAGGCCGAGATCGCCTCCTGGAAAAAGGAAAACCCGCTCACCTACCAGAAGGGCGCGCCCGGAGAACCCATCAAGCCCCAGTTCGTGATCGAGAAACTGAGCGAGATCGCGGGCAACGAGAACGCCGTGATCGTGACCGAGGTGGGACAGCACCAGATGTGGACGGCGCAGTACTTCCAGTTCCGGAAACCGCGGACGCTCCTGACATCCGGCGGCCTGGGCACCATGGGCTACGGACTGCCCGCGGCCATCGGGGCGAAAGTGGCCCGGCCCGACGCGCTGGTCTTCGACATCGCGGGAGACGGCTCCATCCAGATGAACATCCAGGAACTGGCCACGGCCATTGTCCACGACATCGCGGTGAAGGTGGTCATCCTGAACAACGGCTACCTGGGGATGGTCCGCCAGTGGCAGGAATTGTTTTACGCCAAAAACTATTCCGCCGTCTGCCTGGAAAAGAAGGGAAAAAAGGGCTGCGCGGAATATTACCCGGACTTTGTCAAGATCGCTGAGGCCTACGGCTGCTGGGGCAAACGCGTGACCCGGCCGGAAGAAATCGACCAGGCCATCCGGGACATGATCGCCTACGACGGCCCCGCCATATTGGACGTTCTGGTGGCCAAGGAAGAAAACGTGTTCCCCATGGTCCCGGCGGGGGCCAACCTGACCCAGATGATCGGAGGACTCGCATGAAGTACACTCTCACAGTCCAGGTCGAGAACCATTTCGGCGTCCTGGCGCGCATCGCGGGGCTGTTTTCCGCGCGCGGGTTCAACATCGCGAGCCTGGCGGTCGCGGAAACCGAGGACCCGACCGTTTCCGTCATGACCATCGTGGTGGAGGGGGACGACCGCGTGGTGGACCAGGTGAAAAAACAGCTGAACAAGCTGATCGACGTGATCAAGGTGAAAAACCTGACCGACGAGGACCACATCGCGCGCGAACTGGCGCTCATCAAGGTGGGCATTGACCCGGCGCGCCGGCGGGAGATCATCGAGATCGCGGACGTCTTCAAGGGACGGATTGTGGACATCTCGGCGGAAAGCCTCACGCTGGAAGTTACGGGCCACACGAAAAAGATCGATGCCGTGGTCGGGCTGCTCAAGGACTACAGCATCAAGGAAATGGCGCGCACGGGCAAGGTCGCCCTCCAGCGCGGTTGAGACACGCGGTGTCTTTCCGCTCATCTGCTGCTAATCTCAAAGTCCGGCGGGGGGACCAAGCCCCCGCCGGGCCCATTCTGGACAAAAAAATAGCCGTCATCGGTTTCGGCAGCCAGGGCCGCGCGCAGGCGCTGAACCTCAAGGACTCCGGCATGACCGTTTGCGTCGGATTGCGGCCGGACAGCCCCAACAGGGCGGGAGCCACTGCGGCCGGCTTGACGGTCATGACCGTGAAAGAAGCGGCCGCCTGGGCCGACGTGATCGTGATGCTCGTACCCGATGAAAAACAGGGAACACTGTTCCGTTCGGAAATTGCGCCCGGTCTTTCGCGCGGAAAAACGCTGGTCTTCGCACACGGGTTTTCCATCCTCTATAAACAGGTTATTCCGCCGGACGGTGTGGACGTTGTTTTGGTCGCGCCCAAAGGCGTGGGCCCCATGGTGCGCGCGGAATACGAACGAGGCGCCGGTGTGCCGGGACTGGTGGCTGTCCATCGGGATTATTCCGGCCACGCGCTGGAAACCGCGCTGGCCTACGCTGCCGGGATCGGCTGCGCGCGGGCGGGCATTCTGGAAACCACCTTCCGCGAAGAAACCGAAACCGACCTGTTCGGCGAGCAGGCCGTGATCTGCGGCGGCCTGACGGGGCTTCTGCGCGCGGGTTACGAAACACTGGTGGAAGCCGGCTACCCGCCGGAAATGGCTTACTTTGAATGCATCCACGAGGTCAAACTGATCGCGGACCTGGTGTACGCCCGCGGGATTTCCGGCATGCGGAAAACCATCTCCAACACGGCGGAATTCGGGGACTATGTTTCGGGTCCGAAAGTCGTGAACGCGGGTGTCAAGCGGCGAATGAAAAAGGTCCTGAAGGATATCCAATCGGGCCGATTTGCCCGGCGCTGGATGAACGAAAATCAAAAGGACCTGAAGGCCTTTGACTCCGAACGCGCGAAACAGGAAAACCACCCCCTCGAGGCCGTGGGGCGGAAACTCCGGAAACTGATGCCGTGGCTGGGTGATTAGGGTTCAGGATCTAGGGTTTAGGATCTAGGGGCCAGGAGTCGGGATGATAATTCTCACTAGATCCTAAACCCTAGATCCTAGCTCCTTCGACAAGCTCATGCTTCGACAAGCTCAGCATGACCTGTTATAATAGTGAGTCATGAACAGATTTCTTCGGCTGATGATCCTGTCTCTGCTGCTTCCTTCCTGCACCACCTCCGTCAAGGACCCCGGAGAACGGGCCATTTTTACCAACGAGATCGTGGACATCCGCGGACGGACCGTCGGGCTCAAGGACCGTTACCGCCGGGTCTATGTCCTGCCGTTCTCGGAACAGATCGGCAGCGCGGACGTTCTGGCCGGTTACGAAAAGTTACTGCGCGACCAACTGGCCCAGTACGGGCTCTCGCTCTCGCCGCGCATTCCGGGGGCGGACGCGGTGGTGGACGGCGCCCTGACCCGGCTGGTGGTTTCCGACGCGGACCGGGCCACAAACGTTCCCGGCCTCATTTACACGCTGCACCTGACCTATTCCGTCCTGGACTCCCGGCGCAGTTTCATCCAGAGGGACCGCCCCATCCGGGAGGACATTCTGGTCCTGGACACCAACGCCTACCTGTCCAACGACGTGGTTTTCGCCCTGGCCACCAACGCCGCGCGGCATACGGCGGAAGCGGTTTTCTACGGATGGCAACTGGAATATTCCAAAACGCCCGATAAAATCCTGACTCTGGGGATCATCACCAATGAAACCAATACTGGCACTAACCGGACCAAATGAAACCTTCAAGCGGGAACACCTGAACCGCGTCCTGTCCGGAATCCCGAAGGAGGACGTGACCGTCTATTTCGCGGACGAGACGGACGCGCCCGTCATTTTTTCCCAGTGTTCCCAGACGAGTCTCTTCGGATCGCATTCCGTTGTGGTGGTGAGAAACTTGGACGCGCTGACGGACAAAAAACGCAGCGATTTTGACGAGCGGCTGGAACGGTACGCGGACAACCCGAACGAATCCTGCACGCTGGTGCTTCTGGCGGAAAAAATCCCGGCGGGCGTTTTGGCAAAACTGGACCGCGCGGGCGAGACGGTGGAATTCCGGAAGGCCTGGCGCAAGGACCTGACGGCCTACGCGGGCCAGAAACTCCGCCAGGCCGGCATCGCGTTCGAGCCGGACGTTCCCGACTTCGTGGTCACGCTCGCCAACGAGGACAGCGAGGAAACCGCCATGATGACCGGGCTTTTGCTGTCTTTCGGTTCCGAAAAAAAGAAGATCGCGCTTTCTGACGCGCAGGCGCTGCTGTCCCGCTCCAACACCATGACCATTTTCGACCTGATCGAGGGGCTGTGGACCCGCAACGCGCGCAAGGCGTTGTCTGCGCTCGCGGACCTGCGGCTGGCCGGGGAAGGCCTGCCGCGCGTGAGCGCCATGCTGCTCCGGAGCGCCCGGCTGCTGTGGGGTTTCCTTTCGCTGAAGGACAAAAAGGACCCCGCCGGCGAACTGGGCATCAAGCCTTACGAGGCCAGGAAAATTTCCGAGTACGCCCGCGGAACGGACCTGAAATTCGTCAGCTCGGTCATCGCGATGGTCCGGCGGCTGGAAACGCGCACCAAAACCATGGCGGACGAATTCTCCTGGCTGGAACTGGAAACCTTCCTGGCCGCGTCCGCCCGGTCCTGAAGTTTTTTCGGATCGGACACGATGATCTCCCGTCACACTTTTTCCCGCCTGAGCGTCCCGCAGAAAGTCCTGAAAATCGCCGATGCCGTCCGGTCGGCTGAAGCCGTCCTGCAAGCGACGGGCCAAACGGACACGGCGGACATTGCCGCCTACGCCGCGTGGCTGGCGGCTGAAAAACACCCGCGCCTGCAGAAAGCTCTGGGCCTGATCGGAAAATACGTTCTGGACGGCCTGCCCGAGCGCCCCGTGGAACGGGCCCGGGCGTTCAATTTCTGTTTTCACGAACTGCTGGCCTTGAACGGCGCCGCCGCTCCGGAGGACCCGTTTCCCCTGTCCGCGTCGGTCGTGAATTTTGACCGGGACCCCGCCGGAACGGCCGTCCGCAGGGGACCTGAGGCCGCCATTCTCGACAATCTCCGTTCGCCCTACAACGTGGGCAGCGCGTTCCGGACCGGGGACGCGTTCGGCGTCGGGTCTTTCGCGCTCTGCGGCATCACGCCGCGGCCGCCCCTCCCCAAACTGGAACGGGCGGCCATGGGAACGGCCGCGCGCGCGGAGTGGTCGTATTTCGAACACACCCGGGACGCCGTGGCGGAATACAGGAAAAGGGGTTACCGGATTTTCGCGGTGGAAACCGCGCGTCCCGGCCGGAACGCCGTTCTCCTGCAGGACGCGGACATCCCGGAAAAAAGCGCGTTTATTTTCGGAAACGAGGAATTCGGGATTGCGGAAGAGGAGCTCCAGGCGGCCGACGGGCTCCTGACCATTCCGCAGGTGGGCTACAAGAATTCCCTGAACGTGTCCTGCGCGTTCGCGGTGCTGTTTTTCGAGATCCGCCGGCGGCGGCCGGCCCCCTGAAACGCGCCCGGAGAAAACACCCCCGAAAAGACCGATGGACGGACCCCTTGCGGGAATCCGTCCATCAGCGGAGGTGCGATTAAATTCTCTGATTCCTTATCTTACACGGCGGACCGGCCGCGTGTCAAGCGCCGCTGCCGGAGTCCTTCGTGTCCGCCGGCAGGTCGCTCTCGCTTCCGGCTTTTTTCCCGTCCTTGTCCTTCAATTCGACCTCGGGCAGTTCGATCACCACGGAAACCGACAGCGCGTCGTGGATCCTCTGGTGGTAAACCGAATTGACCACGAAAATCAGTGGCACGTAGAACGCGAGGGAGGAAAACCACAGCAGGGTGGACCGCACCAGCGCCGGCAGGATCCTCATTTTTTTCATGTCCACGGTAATGACGGCGATCCGGAAAATCATGGCGCCCAGGGTCTGCCCCCGCGCCATCCAGGAGAGCGTGAAATAGGCCGACTGGATCACGAATCCCGCCACGTTCACGGGCAGGCTGCGGGTCTGCCAGAACGTCATGAGGAGTTTCAACTGCGCGTCCACGGTGTCGCCCTGGGCGATCAGCTGCATGTCCTGCCGGTACACCAGAAGGACCAGGACGGTCATGATCAGGTTCAACAGCAGCATGTCCACCACGAACGCCAGGAGCCGTTTCCAGAAGGGCGCGAATTTCAGGAAAACGGGTTTCTGGCTTTCCACGCCCCCGGCCGCGTTCGGCGAACCGTTGTCATTGTTCATCTCGCCTTCCGCCCCGCGTCAAATGCGGTCGATCACGCGTTTGATCTGCAGGTATTTTTCGCTTGTCTTGGCGACGATCCCGTCCGGCAGTTTGGGGGCGGGGGGCTTTTTATCCCATTTGATGTCCAGAAGGTAGTCCCGCACGAACTGCTTGTCGTAACTCTTGGGCGACTCGCCGATCCGGTAGCCGTCCTTTTCCCAGTACCGCGAAGAATCCGGGGTCAGCACCTCGTCCACCAGGATGAGTTTGCCGTTTTCGTCCAGACCGAACTCGAACTTGGTGTCCGCCAGGATCACGCCTTCCTTTTCCATGGTGTCCCGCGCCATTTTGTAGATGGCGATCGAGCGGTCGCGGATCTGATCGCCGATCTCCCTGCCGACGATCTTCACGAAACCGTCGTAGTCGATGTTTTCGTCGTGCCCCACTTCCGCCTTGGTGGCGGGGGTGAAGATGGGTTCCGGAAGCACCTGCGCCAGCCCCAGGCCGGAGGGCAGTGTGTTGCCGCCGGCGGTGCCGCGGGTTTTGTATTCATCCCACACGCTCCCGAAAAGATAGCCCCGCACCACGCATTCCACGGGCAGGCGGTTCACCTTGTGCACCAGCACCGACCGTTCCGCGAGGCCGGGATAGTTTTTCAGAAACGGCAGTTCGTCCGCGGGCCTGACGGAAAGCAGATGGTTGGGAATGTCCGTGATCCTGGAAAACCACTTGTTGGAGATCTCGTTCAGCACCACGCCTTTTTCCGGGATGCCCTCGGCGAACACCACGTCAAAGGCGGAAAGCCGGTCCGTGGTGACCAGGAGCCACTGGTCGGGTTTGACTTCGTAAATGTCGCGGACTTTGCCGCTGAAGAGTTTTTTCAGTTCTTTGATGTCCGTTTTCGTAATGACAGTTCCGGGCATAAGGCCACCCCCCTATGAATTTGAAGGATATTATAGGGGGGGAGCCGTAAAAACGCCAACCGGAACAATCCGCTAGAAAGCCACCGACGTATTCAGACCCATGCGCCACTCCATCCCGTTCTCGAAAGGAGCCGGAGCGACATAGGGCTGGAACGCGACCGGATGTTCCCGCGGCATCAGGGCCGTTTTGACGTTCTTGTTGTAATCCGCGGCATAGGTGATGGGCCGGACAATCTCGAAGATTTTCGTGGCAACCATGATGACGATTCCCGAAACGAACAGGGTATTATAGATCTGGATTTTAGTGTTGACCTCGTTATAATTGCTCATGGTCGCCAAGGCCTTGGGGAGTTCCCACTGGGTTGCATTCCAGGACAGGGAATATCCGGCCAGAGAACAGATCGCCCCGGCAAGCTCGCCCGAGAGCCCGATCACGCCGCCCAGCGTGTCCCCTTGGGCGAAGGAGCCCACGCCCATCCCCACCAGGATGTTGAAAACGACCGGGACAACAATATCTTTTTTATTACCGTACTGCTCGATCTCGCTTTTGCGCAGTTTCAGAGCCAGCGCCAGTTTGTCGTTATGAGCGCTGACGTAATAGAAAGGCGAAATCAGTCCGTGTAAATATGAGGTCACGGAAAGCGATATGAACGAGAAAACCAGCACATATTGAGTATTACGAAAAGTGGTCCAAGCTATTGAATACTGGAGTCTTTCTTCATCTGAAGCGTCAAAACCTGGATTAGGAATATTAGGCCGATAAGCGGAAGCCGCCATAATTCCGACTATTCCTCCGCCAACCCCCACAAAAGTAACCAGCCCTCCCCAAAAATCCTTGATCAGCAGGCTTCCGAAACCCGGAATGAACATATTGAACATAAACCCGAGCATTGTGGTACCGCCCGTGTTTTCATATGTCTTGTAAAGTCCAATCCTCTCCTCAAAACTCAGAAATTCGTTCGCGTCCTGCATCTGGTAGAGACGGTCCAGTTTGTACATATCGTTGGAAAGAATCCTGTTTTTCAAGCTGCCGTAGGTGCGCCCTCCCGAGGTCGTCTCGGAATACAAAAAGTTCCGGCCGATCAGGCCGACTGTCAACAGGATAGCAATGAGCAGCATCATCTTCATGACAAACCCCTTTTTAAAACTCAAAACCGATCACCGGAATATCCATGCGCCAACCGCTCGGGGACTGTAATGATCCGGAGCGGCTGAACGCGTAAAACCGGCCGGAATGATCCAATCCCGTCAGGCGCAATCCGGTCTTGAGCTTTTCATTGTTTTCGTATGGATAACGGAATGAGAGGATGATTCCGGCCACCTCCGCCACGGATATCAACGGAATCCCGGTCAAATAACCGAGATGCGCGGTAGACGAACTGAGCGATACGAAAAATATCAGAGAACCGAGCCCCAGAACAGAAGGCACAAGAAGAGATATCCCGCCCGGGATGTCCCCGTACAACAAACTCCCGGCGCCGGGCAGGACAAGGTTCAGGGCGAACGCCCCCAGAATATAACCGGGCCCGTAAGAGTATTTCTGGTACAGGTCGGATCTTTCCTGCGCGCTCAATCCCTTGCTTTCGTTTTGAAGGTCCAGGATCTGGTCCGTTGTCCGGTATTTCCTTTCACGCAAACGCTGTTCCAGCGCGGACGGATCCGTCCGGCCCGCCGCCTCCCCCCCCCCCAGCGCAAAACCCTCCCACACGGTCAAAACGCCCAAAACCAGCACGGCCGCCCAGAT
>CAYMRH010000008.1:27941-57860 GCA_964392785.1 uncultured Brevinematales bacterium | reverse complement strand
ACTGACAACTGACAACTGACAACTGACAACTGACAACTGACAACTGACAACTGACCCCCATTGACTTCCCGCCAACACGGTTTTATAATTTTTCACTACATATCAAGGAGATCATCATGAAAAAGACGCTTCTCGTCCTGTCCGCCCTGTTCGTGGCCGCGGCCGCGTTCGCCCAGATTTCCGTCCCGAAAGTGGAGGACCCTGTGTACACCGCCGCCCGCTCCGAATTCAAGAAAGTCGTGAAGGACATCCCCTTCGAGTACAATTCCGCCGAACTCAAGCTGAACGACCCGAAGTATTCCGTTGCCGGCTATGACATCGACTCCTTCATGAAGAAGGTCCTGATCCCGGCGCTCTCCAAGCTGATCAACGTCCTGCCCACGGACAAAAAAGTGGTGATCGACGGCCACGCCAACGCCCGCGGTCCCGAAACGGCCGCCGACGGCAAGATGGGCAACGTGGCGCTGTCACAGAAACGCGCCGAAGCGGTCCTGGACTACATCCTGAAAAACTCCTCCATCAGCTCCGCCAAGCTGAAAGTGCGCGCGAACGGTTCCGCCAAGCCCCTCGCGGGCGTTTCCGGCTCCAGCGAGAAAAACTGCCGCGTAAGCCTGGACATCGAATAATTTCTGTTTCGCAAACGCGGGGGCTGGGCCAAAAGGCGTCTTTTGGGACGGCCCCCTTTTTTTATTCACGAGTCTCCGGCGGCGCGGTCATTCAACGGCCGGCCGCATCGTCTGAACTTGATTTCCTTCATTGTCCCGCTTATAGTATGAAAAGACCGGACGGCGGCCGTCCGGGAAACGAAAACAGGATTTGTCATGAAAACATACCTGAACGGAGCGATCCTGGCCGTGGTGGACGACATCACGAAGATTTCCGTGGACGCCGTCGTGAACGCCGCGAACTCGAATCTCCAGGGCGGGGCCGGCGTGGACGGCGCCATCCACCGCGCGGGCGGGCACAAGATCCTGGAGGAATGCCGGGAGATCATCCGCAAACAATTCCCCAACGGGCTTCCCACGGGAGTAGCGGTCGCGACCACGGGCGGGAATCTGCCCGCGAAACACGTGATCCATACCGTCGGGCCCGTGTGGTACGGCGGCAACGCGAACGAGGAAGCGCTTCTGGCCGACTGCTACCTGAACTCCCTGAATAAGGCCCGGGAACTGGGCTGTAAAACCATGGCCTTCCCGGCCATTTCCACGGGCGTTTACGGATTTCCTGCCGTCCAGGCCGCCAAGATCGCCTCCCGGACTATCAGGGAATTTCTCGGCTCCACGGACGCCGTCGAGAAAATCTACCTGGTTTTCTTTACCCAGTCGGATTACAACGTCTTCATAGGCAGCCAGGAATTCGGCGGTTAAACCTCCGTATCGCGGCATTTTTCAGGAAACCCGGCCGGTCTCCCCGCGTTCTTTGAAAAAAAAACCGTTCCGGTTTAAAATAGTCATCCGATAACCGGGGAGGACCCATGGCCGTACTGCTGGTGGAAAGCGCGGATTACAGGAAATTTGCGCCTGTCACGAACACGCGTTTTCTTTGGGACGTCACGACGGGCATTTACACACCCCTCCAGCGCTACGAACGCCAGTTTCACGACGTCAAGGTCCACTCCTGCCGGTTCGAGGACAAGGCCTTCTCCCACCTCAGGTCCGAATACGGGGACAAAGCCTACCAGCCCGGCAATCCCGTCCACGCCCAGTCCATCAACACCATCGTCAACGCGCAGTATATTCCCTCGGAAAATCTCTCGCCCCAGATCGACCAGATCGGCATTACCAGGGACGGGGATTTCGTCTATCTGCGCACGGAAGGCGTCAAGCCCGCCCTGGTGGAGAAATGCCTGGGCGGCAAGATCGAACCCCTGCTGTCCAAGTACAAGGTGAAGGAAATTGACAGCGGCATTTTCCTCAAAGCCCTTCCCGATATCGTCACAAAAAACGCTCAGGCCATCGAGGCGGAACTCTACCTGATCCGTAACGGCAGCGCGTTCATTTCCCCCAACACGGACATCTACATAGACAAAACCGCCAAAATCCAGCAGTTCGTTTCCATCCAGAACGACACCGGCCCCGTGATCATAGACAAGGGGGCCGTGGTCCGGTCCTTCACGATCATAGACGGTCCCGCCTATATCGGGAAAAATTCCGTCATAGACAGCGCGAAGATCCGTTCCGGAACCACCGTCAAGGACGTGTGCCGCATCGGCGGCGAGGTGGAGGCTTCCGTGGTGGAAAGCTATTCCAACAAGCACCACGAGGGCTTCCTGGGCCATTCCTACGTGGGCAGCTGGGTCAACATAGGCGCCATGGCCACCACCAGCGACCTGAAAAACAACTACGGGAACGTGACTCTCAAAATGGGCCGGGAAACCGTGGAGACCGGCACCCCCAAGTTCGGTTCCGTGATCTGCGACTACGCCAAAATCGGCATCGGGCTCATGCTCAACACCGGCACGGTGGTCGGCGAGGGCGCGAACCTTTTCCAGGACCCGGACGGACGCCCCGTTCCCAAATTCCTGAAACCCTTCAGCTGGGGGCTGGACGACCGCTATGAAATCGTCAAATTCATCCGGGACCTGAAAAAAATCATGGCCCGGCGCGGGGTCCCGCTGACCGAAAGCCGCGAAAAATTCCTGCGTGAAATATACCGGAAAAACCCGAAAAGGAAATCCGTTTGAAGGAATCCCGTTTTTCCTATATAATGTGCCTGAACCGCAAGGTTTCGGGGAGAATGGCCCTGTTATGATGTTGGATGACTTTCTGAGCGTGTTCAAGCAGGTCGTGAACGAGTTCCGCATCCTGAACGAGCACTTTGACTCGAAATCCAACTCCAAAACCATGAATTACGACATCGTTTTTTCCAGCTGGCTGCGGGACATGAGCAAGCGCTATCACGAACTGCTTTTGTCCATGCACTGGGGCACCAGTTCGCCCGTGATCATGAAGAACGAGATCCTCTTTGACGTCCGCTACAAGGAGGAATATTTCTTCGAGGTCAAGTACAAATTCGACCCGGCTTTCGTGGCCACGTTCGTGCCGAACGTGAAAGGCGCCATCGAGCGTTATTTCGACATGGTCAAACGGCTCAAGGCGTTCAACAGGACGCTGGACCTCAAGGCCAACCCCAAAACGGAGGACTACGAAAAACTCGTTTCGGCCTGGAAAAAGGACGTTTACGAAACGCTGACCAACACGGCGCTGGATTTTCACTGGGGGAACAACCTCCCCTTCATCGCCCAGAACCCGCTGTACTTCAGCGCCATGTACAAGGACGAAGTCCTGTGCGAAATGCGCCTGAACCTGATGGACGACGAGGACGTGACCCGCCCCGTGCTGTTAAGCGACAAGGACGACGATTTCGACGTGAACCTGATCTGAAGAAAAGGCCGGAACAACAAAGGAGAGACCATGCGGATCCTGAGCGGCATGCAGCCCACCGGTTACCTGCACCTGGGCAATTACATCGGCGCCCTGCAGAACTGGGTGCGGTTGCAGAACGACGAAAAACTCAAACCCGAAACGTATTACTTCATAGCCGACCTCCATTCCCTCACGTCCAACCAGGCCAACTACAAGGCCGAGGGCGGGAATTACATCCGGAGCATGGTGGTGGACTGGCTGGCGGCCGGAATTGACCCGGCGCGCTCGGTCATCTTCCTCCAGTCTGACATTCCGGAACACACGGAACTCTATACCATCCTGTCCATGATCACTCCCGTTCCGTGGCTGGAACGCAACCCCACCTACAAGGAAAAGATGGACGAACTCGCAGGCAAGGATTTGGACAATCTGGGCTTTCTGGGTTATCCTGTGCTCCAGACGGCGGATATCGCCCTCTACCGGGCGGACAGCGTTCCCGTGGGCAGGGACCAGATCCCGCACCTGGAGATCAGCCGCGAGATTGTCAGGCGTTTCAACAACATTTACGAAACGGATTGCCTGGTGGAACCCCAGCCGCTTCTGGCTCCCGTGGCCAAATTGAACGGCCTGGACGGGCGGAAAATGAGCAAGTCCTACAACAACGCCATCTTTCTCTGCGACGACGCGGACACGGTGCGGACCAAGGTCATGAGCATGGTCACGGACATCAAGCGGGCGCGCAAAAGCGATCCGGGACATCCCGACGAATGCAACCTGTACCCCTACTACCTGGCGTTCCGGAACGAACCCGGTTTCCTGGACGGCATCCGCCGGGACTGCGTGTCCGCCTCCATGGGCTGCGTGGATGACAAAAAAAAGCTGGCGGAGGTCCTGCTGGACTTCTTTGCCGATTTCCGAAAAAAGCGCGAAGCCCTTCAGAACGACCCGGACACGGTTCGGGACATCCTAATGGCCGGGGCGCGGAAGGCGGGAGAAGAGGCCCGCAAAACCATGGAACAGGTGCGCGGGGCCATGGGCATGTCGTCCAAAATCCGTTACGGACACGGAGCGTAAAGCATGATCGGCGTGGTGCGAAGCGGCTGGTCGCTCAAGATCAAGAACTTTGAAGGCCCTCTGGACCTTCTCCTGGAGCTGATCCACGATTCCAAGCTGGACATCACGGAAATATCCCTGTCCGCGGTCACGGACCAGTACCTGCTCTACATCAAGAGCCTGCAGTTTTTCAACATTGACGTGGCCTCGGAATTTTTCGTGATCGCCGCTTCGCTGGTGTTCATCAAGACGCGACGGCTTTTGTCCGGCGGAATTCCGGAGGACGAGGAAATTTTCGACGAGCAGGAGCTGATCGAAAAACTCAAGGAATACAAGAAGTTCCGCGCGTTGGCCCGCTTCCTCTGGCGCAAGAAGGAGGAAGGAGACATCTATTTCGCCAAAGGATACCAGGCCAGCCCCCTGGGGACCGCCAAGGCCTATTCCGAGGATTCGCACACCCTGGGAGACCTGATCCAGTCCCTCATCCGCTACCGCGGCGCGTTCATCCGCAAGCCCATCCCGATCAAGAGGCGCGAAGTGAACGTGGAGGAAAAAATGGAAAACATCATGGAGATGCTGAAAGAGCGCGAACAGGTCCGGTTCAGCGAGGTCGCCCAGAACGAGGCCACCAAGGTGGACAAAGTGGCCACCTTCCTGGGGTCCCTGGAACTGTCTTTCCGCCAGCAGGTCCTGCTCCGGCAGCTGGCCGTGTTCGCGGATTTCGACATAGCCCGCCGGGGGTCCGGCCTGCCGGCCGGACTGCAGACCGGCGCAGCGGCCGAACGATGATCAAATACGCAGGAAGGAATAAACCGTTATGATCGGATCGCTTTTCATCAACAAAACCTATTCCCGCGCGGAAATCAGGGGGCTGGTGGAGTCCATCCTCTTCGTGAACGGCAAGGCCGTGCAGACGGAAGAGCTCATGAAGATCCTGGATTTCTCCAAGAAGGACGTGACGGACCTGGTGGAGGAAATGAACCAGGACTACACGGCCCGGAACGCCGGTTTCGCCGTCGTTCCCGTGGCGGGCGGGTTCCAGATGTTCACGCACCCGCGCTACAAGGACGAACTGACCGAACTCTTCGGCAAGCGCAACGAAAACAAGATCCCCAAGAGCTGCCTGGAGACGCTGGCCATCGTGGCCTACAAGCAGCCGGTCACCAAGGAAGACATCGACAAGATCCGCGGCGTATCCAGCACGCGCAGTCTCAATTCCCTCATCGCCCTGAAGCTGGTCACCATATCCGGCACGGCGGAGGACCTGGACAAATCGCCCCAGTACGTGACCACGGGCCGGTTCCTGGAATTCTTCCGGATCAAGAGCCTGGAAGACCTCCCGGCGTTGAACAGCCTGGAAATGAACGAGATCCTGGCCGGAGCGGCCGCGGAAGACGACGACGGGTTTGACGAACCCGAGGGAGACGGCGAAAAAGAGGCCGCCGGCGCCCGGAAAGAAGACAGCATTTTCAACCAATAGCGGGGACAACATGAATCCGGAACAGAACGCGGATAATTTTCTCAAGGACGTCCGGACCCAGATCGACGGCATTGACACCAAGCTGGTGGAACTGCTGGACGAGCGCGCGGAACTGGTCAAGAAGGTGGGGAACTACAAAAAGGCCCGCCAGATCCCGGTGTACCAGCCCGAACGCGAGAAGGAAATCAAGGACAGGGTCCTGTCCCGTTCCAAAAAAATCTTCCCCACGTCCGGTCTTCTCCAGATCTACACGGAAATCATTTCCGCCGCGCGGTCGCTGGAAGAGCCGATCACCGTGGGGTATCTCGGGCCGGAAGGCACTTACACCGAACAGGCCGTCCGCAAGCAGTTCGGTTCCTCCGTCAACATGAAACCGCTTTCCTCCATTCCGGACGTGTTCCGGGAAGTCGAGAACGGCAAGACGGATTTCGGCATTGTCCCCATCGAGAACTCCCTCGAAGGAACGGTGAACATCACGCTGGACGAGTTCGTGGACTCCCCCCTGCGCGTGATCGGCGAACTCTATCTGAGCATCCACCACAACCTGATGGCGAATACGAACAAGATCTCCGAAATCAAGCGCATCTATTCCCACCCCCAGACCTTCGGCCAGTGCCGGATCTGGCTGGAAATGAACCTGCCCAACGCGGAGAAAGTGGAAGTGTCCTCCAACGCCAAGGCGGCCAGCATGGTCCCTTGGGACAAATTTTCCTCGGCCATCGCGGGCTCCATCGCGGCGGAAAAATACGGCCTCTCCGTCCTGGCGGAAAACATAGAGGACAACCCGGAAAATTACACCCGGTTCTGGGTCATATCCGCCAAGGACCACCCGTTTGAAAACCCGGACAAGACCACCGTTCTCGTGTCCGTCAAGGACCATCCCGGCGCGCTTCTGGACCTGCTCAAACCTTTTCACACCCTGAACATCAACCTGTCCAAGATCGAGTCCCGACCGTCCAAGCGCAGGCCCTGGGACTACCTGTTTTTCATGGACCTGGAACGGGGCATCCACCAGAAAGAAACCCGGACCGCGCTCGAGCAGATCAAGGAAATCTCCGTTTTCCTGAAAGTCCTGGGGTCTTACCCCAAGAGCGATTATTCCGCATCCTAGGGAACCCGGGTCGGCATCCGCTGAGGAACGAAACGCTCACCGCCCTTCTTAAGGGGTCGAATTGCCTTTTTCGCCCGTTTGCCCTATCATAGGAAAACCAAGGGGGAAAACACATGGCCCGCGGCTACTGGATGCTGGTTCTGCACGCTCATCTGCCGTTTGTCCGGCATCCCGAATACGCTGATTCTCTGGAAGAAAAATGGCTGTACGAGGCCATCACGGAAACCTACATCCCCCTTCTGGACGTGCTGGAAAAACTCTCCGGCGAGGAAATCGACTTCCGGATCACCATGTCCATCACCCCACCCCTGTGCAACATGCTCTCCGACACCCTCCTCCAGAACCGTTATCTCAAGCACCTGGATTCGCTGATCGAGCTTTCGGAAAAGGAGACCATGCGCACCCAATTCGTCCCGGAATTCAACAAGACGGCCCGGCTGTACCGCGAGCGTTTCCTCAAGGCCCGGCATATGTTCGTCCAGACCTACAATAAAAACATCCTGATGGGTTTCAAGAAATTCCAGGACCTCGGGAAACTGGATATCATCACCTGCGGGGCCACGCACGGTTTCCTTCCGCTCATGGAAAACCACCCCAACGCGGTCCGGGGCCAGATCCTGACGGCCGTCCGGGATTACGAACGGCATTTTGGCCGGTCCCCCCGGGGCATGTGGAACGCGGAATGCGGGTATTACCCCGGCCTGGAAAAAATCCTGGAAGAGGGAAAAATCCGTTACTTTTTTACGGACACCCACGGCCTCCTGCACGCGGACAGCCGGCCCCGTTACGGGGTTTACGCGCCCATGAAGACGCCCAACGGCATCGCCTATTTTGGCCGGGACGTGGAAACCTCCCACTCCGTCTGGAGCGCGTCTGACGGCTATCCCGGAGACCCCTGGTACCGCGAGTTTTACCGGGATATCGGTTTTGACCTGGATTACGACTACGTGAAACCCTATATCCACGAAAGCGGCCTGCGGGTGTCCACGGGCATCAAGTACCACCGGATCACCGACAAAAACACACCCATGGAATACAAACAGCCGTACGATCCCGACGCGGCGTTTGCCCGCACCGCGGAACACGCGGCGAATTTCGTGTTTAACCGCGAACGTCAGGTGGAATACCTTTCCGGCGTGATGGACCGCGAACCCGTGATCGTGTCCATGTACGACGCGGAACTGTTCGGTCACTGGTGGTTCGAAGGCCCCGATTTTCTCTACAACGTGTTCCGGAGGCTCTCCGAGCATCCCGTTGTGGGCACCATCACCGGGCCGGAATACCTGGAAAAATATCCCGACAGCCAGTCCGCCACCCCGCCCATGTGCAGCTGGGGTTTCAAGGGCTACAACGAATTCTGGTTGAACGGATCCAACGACTGGATCTACCCCCATCTCCACAAGGCGGCCGAACGCATGACGGAATTGGCCAACCGCCACAAAAACACGGACAACGCTCTGACCCGCCGGGCCCTGAACCAGGCGGCCCGGGAGCTGCTGCTCGCGCAGTCTTCCGACTGGGCCTTCATCATGAAAACGAACACCATGGTGGAGTACGCGAAAAAGCGCACGCGCGACCACATTGGCCGCTTTCTGAAAATCTACGACATGGTCAAGAGTTCCGCCATTGACGAAAAATGGCTCCGCGAAACCGAACAGCGGGACAATATTTTCGCGGAAATCGATTTCCGGTCCTATTGCGACCGGGCCTGACCCGGCCGGTCGGAAAACGCAGAGGAGCGAAAACGGCATGCCGCATTCGGAAAAAGACATCCTGGAAAACATGACCGTCCTGTACGTGGAGGACGACGACGAAACCCGCAAGGGCATTACGGACTTCCTCAAATTCAAGGTCAAAAAAATCCACACGGCCAAGGACGGAAAGCAGGGCATCGAACTGTATAAAAAGGCCCATCCGGACATCATCATCACGGACATCCGCATGCCGGGGCTTTCGGGCATCGAGATGGCCCGGCGGATCAAGGCCATCAATCCCGATATTCCGTTCGTCATCACCACGGCCCATAACGACGTGGAATATCTCGTGGAATCCATCGACATGGGCATCAACCAGTTCCTGCTCAAACCCGTCATCGGTTCCAAACTGGTGGAGTCGCTCTACAAGTGCATGAAAAATTTCAGCCTGGAGCAGCAGCTGGTGGAGATCGCGGGCCTGCTGACGGAATACAAAAACGCCATAGACGCCAGCTGCATCGTACTGAAGTTCGACCGGAAAGGGCAGATCATCTATGTCAACGACGCCTACTGCCAGGTGTCCGGTTATGCCCGGGAGGAAATCCTGGGCAAGCCCTTCCAGCAGACGGGCGATCCGGACGCGACGTACGGAAACCGGGAACGCGACATGTGGGGCACGATCCGGGACCGCAGGATCTGGCGCAACGTGCTGAAATGCCTCAGAAAAGACGGGACCTCCTATTACATGAACGCCACCATTGTCCCCATTTCGGACAGCAAGTACAACATCGTGGAATTCATGTTCATCGCCTACGAGGTGACGGAACTGATCGAAAAGGAGGAGGAACTCCTCCGCCAGCTCTACACGGACCGCATGACGGGCCTGCCCAACCGGACCAAACTGCTGGAGGACGTGGAGGAAACGCTCTACCCCGTGCTGATCCTGATCAACGTGGACTCCTTCCAGCAGATCAACGACCTCTACGGTAACGAGATCGGGGACCGTCTCCTGACCTCGCTGGGCGTCCGACTCCAGTCCATCCTGCCCTCCCAGGATTACCGTTTATACAAAATGCCCACGGACGAATACGCCGTTCTCTTCAACAAGAAACTGGCCCCCAGGGAAGTGGAACCCATCGCCAAATCGATCAACGAGGAAGTCAGCTACAAACCGTTCCCCTACAACAACAATTCCATCCGCCTTTCCGTCGCCATGGGAATCGCCATCGGCGACGACCGGCCGGAAAACCCCGAGGGCAAGAGCAAATGGCACGCCCTGGCCCTGAACGCGGACATGGCCCTGAAAAAAGCCAAGCGAATGAACAAGGCCTATATCATCTACGACGAATCCATGCAGATCAGCAAGGAATACGAACACAACATCAACTGGACCGCCAAGCTGCAGGAGTCCATACAGGAGGACCGGATCGTCCCCTTTTTCCAGCCCATCATCAACAATAAAACCGGAAAAGTGGAGGAATACGAATGCCTGGTCCGGATGATAGACCGGGACGGCGCCGTCAAATCCCCCGTTTTTTTCCTGGACCTGTCCAAGCGCAATAAGCTGTATTACCACCTGACCCGGATCATGCTCCAGAAATCCATGGCCATGTTCCGGGAATCGCCCTACCGGTTTTCCATCAATCTGTCGGTGGACGACATCATCGACGAGGAGACCAACCGTTTCATCCTGGACATTCTCCGGAAAAACCCGGACGTGGCCCAGCGGATGGTGTTCGAGATCCTGGAATCCGAAGGCATCGAGAACTACGAGGAAGTCAAAACCTTCATCGAAAACCTCAAGGAGATCCGCTGCAAGATCGCCATAGACGACTTCGGCGCCGGCTATTCCAATTTTTCGCACATCCTCAAACTCCACGTGGATTACATCAAGATCGACGCTTCGCTCACACAGATGGTCAACCTGGACAAGAACTACCAGATCATCATCCAGACCATCGTGGATTTTTCGCGCAAGCTGGGCATCAAAACCATAGCGGAATTCGTCCATTCGCGCGAAGTCTTCGAAAAAACCCGCGAGCTCGGAGTGGATTATTCCCAGGGTTATTACTTCGGCGAACCGAAAGCCTCTCTCGGCTAGAACGACGGGGTTCCGGCCATGCGCTTCCTCGCGATCCTGACCGTGTTTCTGGCGGCCGGCCGTCCGGTCCTGTCCGCAACCGATCCGGAAATCACGCTTCAGGTGAACCCCTCCACCATAGGCCTTGGCGAACGCGCGGCCGTCGTCATCGAAATGAACCGCCGCGCGGATCAGGTCTCCCCGCCGGATACGGACGCCCAAAACGCGCCCTTCACCCTGCAGTTCAGCGGGGAATCCCGGCAGTCACAGGTCAGCATTGTCAACGGCGTCATGAGCTCCCGCACCACGTTCAGCTACAGTTTTATCCTGACCCCGCGGAAAACAGGCCGTTTCTCCGTGGAGGGGTTTACCGTGAAGGCGGGAGGAAAACAATACACCCCTTCTTCCGCGCGGCTGACGGTGGTCCAGAATCCCAGGAATCCCGGGCACCCCTCCGCTGACCCGTTCGCGGAAATCAACGAATTCTTTCACGGCCGGTCCCGCATTCCCCCGGTCCGATTCCGTCTGACCAGCCGTCCGGAAAACGGGAAGGTTTTTCAAAACCAGCAGATGATCCTGGAAGGCGCCGTGGAATCCCCCGATTCCCGATCGTTTTCCTACCAATTCACGGAAGTTTCGCCCATCCGGTCGGACAAATGCACCGTTTACGATATTTCCGGCTCTTTAAAGGACACATCCGCCCGTAAATCCGGTAGCGGGAACGACGCAGTTTACAGGAAAACCGTGAGACGCTACGTCCTGTTTCCTGTGGAGACAGGACGCATCGGCGTGGCGCCTCCCGGGATCGTCGCCATCACGCCTTACGGCCAATTCCAGCTGCGGAGCGAAAATATTGCCGTCGTTTCTGAACTGTTGGGGAATCAGGCGGGCCTGTCCTACGTTGGAAATCTGGATATCCGGCAGAAACTGAGCGCCACGAATACCGGAACGGGCCGGAGCGTAACGCTGGAACTGGTCATGACGGGAGACGGGAACCTGAAAACACTGGCCAATCTGTACCGGGATGTTTCCCGGCGGGACCTGTTCATCCCGCCGCCGGAAACTTCCGTTGATTTTCTGGAAATGCGGGGCCAAAGGGCTTTTTTCAGGCAAACGGTGCGTTACGCGATCACGGCCTCCCGGCCGGGAACATATGAAATCCCTCCGGTCAACCTGAAATATTTTGATCATCAGGGACATGAGCGGTCCGTCCGGATCCCGGGTTTTACGCTCACGGCCGTAAAAGACAGCGCATCCGGTGCCGCCCGGACTTCCTTTGTCCTGAAACCCGAACGCGCTCCCGGAAACTACCGTTTCCTGTTTTTCCACTTCTGGTTCCCGTTTCTCCTGGTCGTTTTCGCCCTGCTCCCGGCCGCCGCGTTCCTGTTCGGGCGTCACGCGGACCGCATGACCTCCGACCCGGACTACGCCCGCCGCCATTCGGCCCGAAACCGTTTCCACGAAATGCGGGACCGGGCCAAAGCGGCCCTCGCAAAAGGCGATCTGAAAAACTTCCACTCCCAACTCGTCAAATCCGTGGTGAAATTCCTGGCGGACCGCCTGGAACTTCCCCCGGGCGTATCGCGGAATCAGGTTCTGGAAGAACTGAAAAAACGGCCCGGCCCGGAGCAACTGACGGAATGGTTCAATGAACTGTACGACGAATGCGTCTCCAAGGCCTACGGAGGGACCGGCGTCGCGGGAAACCCAGAACGCCTGCTGGAATTGAGCGACCGGATATTCCGCCAGCTGGAGAACCGCCCGTTTCCGGGGGTTATGGCTTTACACAGGAAGGAAGGAAAGGATTCCGGAGAAGATCTTTGACCGGCCGCGCGCCGCTAAAAGCGTTTGAGCCACTTGTCCAGGCGGATCTTCCAGCACCGGAAAAGCGCCTCGTTGAAAATCCCGCCTGACATTTTTGTTGTTCCTTCGAACCGGTCCCGGAACACGATGGGAACCTCGGTGATCTTGAAACCCTTGAAGACCGTTTTGGCCTTCATTTCGATCTGGAAGGAATACCCCTTGGAACTGATCTTGTCCAGGTTCAGGGATTCCAGAACCCGCCGCGTATAGCAGTTGTATCCGCCCGTCAGGTCGGTCATCCGGACGCCCGTCGCGATCCGGGCGTAGAAATTGCCGCCCAGGGACAGAAAGAGGCGGTTCAAGTCCCAGTTCAGCACTCGCACGCCCCGGATATATCGGGAACCGCACACGGCGTCATAACCCTTCCTGAGCGCGTCCCGGAACAGGTGGAGTTCGTTCGGATCGTGTGAAAAATCCGCGTCCATTTCACAGGCCCAGCCGTAACCTCTCTCGCTGGAGAGGGCCCACTTGAAACCGGCCACGTAGGCCTTGCCCAGGCCGTTTTTTTTCTCGCGCTGAAGGAGATGCACGCGGCGGTTGCCTTTCATGAGCCCCTTGACCACCCGGGCCGTGCCGTCGGGGGAATTGTCGTCCACCACCAGCACGTCAATGTCCGCGCCCTGCTTCAGGACAACCGGAACGAGCTGGCGGATGTTCTTCGCCTCGTTGTATGTCGGGATGATCACCAGACCTTTCATGACAGTCCCCTGGAATCGAAGTCCGGAAATGATAACACGGAGCGCCCTTTCTCGCAATTCACGGCTTGCGAAAACCGCATCTTCGGACTAAAATAACGGACGCCATCAAGGAGCGCTTCATGACGATCCTGTTCCGGTTCGCGGCCGTTCTTGTGGTTGTTCCGGCCCTGCTTCACGCCGTCAGGCCCCGATCCATCAGCGATTTCCGTTTTGAGAACCTGGAGAACTTCGAGTTTTCCAACGTGTCTTTCGTTGAAAACGGCGGCGTTGAACTGGCCCGGGAGACCCGCCTTCTGGCGGAAGATCCCGACATTCTCTGGGACCTGGCGGAATGGAAGGACGGGTTTCTGGTTGCGTCCGGCCAGAACGCGACTTTGTCCCTGATATCCGGAGGACGCCGCGCCGCCGTCTATACCGACTCCAATGCCGTGATTTTCTCCGACATCCTGGTCACCGGCAAATCCGTTCTCCTGGCGGCCGTTCCGGAAGCAACCGTTCACCGTCTGGACGAGAATTTTCGGCCCGTACAAAAAGTCAGACTGACCAACCGTTATGTCTGGGAAATCGTTCCCGCTCCCGGAGGGTATTATCTTCTGGCCGGGGACCCGGCCGCCCTCTATTACATGAACGAGAAAGGCGTTCTGGAATGGAGCGCTCCCGTTCCGGGAGAAAACCACCTTTTGAAAGGGGTATTTTTCCGCGGAATCCTCTACCTGATCGGCGAAGGCAACGCCCTTTACCGCCTGAACACGGGGAAGGAACCCGGAATCACGGCGGTCCATTCATTCGACAACTCCCCGTCAGACATCGCGACAGACGGCAAACGCCTCTGGATTTCCGTTTCTCCCAAAGAAGTCCTGAAACCGGCCGCCGGATCTCCCGCCCGGCAGGACGAAGACGCTCAAAGCTCCAGAACGGCAAGACCTTTGCGTCTATCGGGACTGCGCAGTTCCGTTTTCGCGTTCTCCCCGGACGGAACGGCGGAGGAAATTTTCAGAAGAAGCAACATCCGTTTTCTGTCCCTGTCCGTCCGGGACGGCGCGCTGGTCGTGGGGACCGATAAAAACGCGGGATATTTCGAGATTGACCCGGATGCCGCCCGCCCGGCCAGGTTCACCAGCCTGGGGGACGGAAAATTTTTCCGTTTTTTGAATGTGACAGGCAGGACCTACGCCGTCCTTCTGGATCCGTCCCGTATTCTGGAAGTGGGAGAGAATCTTTCGCGGCGGGGCCGGTTCCGGTCCAGCCCCTTTGATACGGGCGGTTTCTCCCGCTGGGGCCGGCCTGACGCAGATTTCTCGATTGTCCCGGACACAGGCGTCCGGATCAGGTCCCGGAGCGGCGCCGTCATGACGGAAGAACTCTGGGGCGGCTGGACGGAAAGCGGGTCCGGAACGGTTCCGGCCCCCGCCCGGTTTTACCAGTATGAAGTGGAACTCTCGTCAGCTCAGGGCAAACAATCCCCCGTTTTCCGCTACTTCAGCGTGCCGTTTTTCCAGAACAACACCTCCCCGGTCATTGACCGCGTCATCGTCCAGTCCGGATCCGCGGCGGGAAACTGGAAAATCACCTGGGAGGCGCGCGACGAAGACAAAGACACCCTGATCTACCGGGTTTACCTGTCCCGGACCGAGAAAAATTGGATCCTCCTGAACGACAAACCGCTCGAAGACGCCTCGTTCGAGTTTTCCATGGACCAGTTTCCCGACGGTATTTACCGCGTCAGGATCGAGGCATCGGACGAACGGTCCAACCCCATGGCGGAATCCCGCAAGGCCTTCCGTGTCAGCGAACCGTTCCCGATAGACAACACTCCGCCGGAGATCGGCGAAATCCGACTGACCAGAAAAGGCGGCGTCACCACGGCCCGCTGGACGGCTTCGGACTCGGGGTCCCTTCTGGGAGACGCGTCCTACTGCGTCAACGGCGGGAAATGGATCAGGATTATTCCCGTGGACGGGTTGTTTGATTCGCGTTCCAAAACGTTTGAAGCGAGCTTTGAGGAAAAGACGCCTTTTCTTCTTCAGGTGCAGGTCACGGACGCGCTCGGCAATTCGGCCGTCAAGGGTCTGTCCATTCCCGAGTGAAGGACCCCGGAATTATTCCCTGCGTCCGGCCTGGCCCCGCTCAGGATTCCTGACAACGGCCCTCACTACCTGAGCATATTGGTCAACGGCCGGGTTTCCAGGATCTCCAGAACCTCTTTGACCCGCGCATCCATCGTTTTTTCCCTGTCCGACGGCCGGGGATTGACCCGGGGTGTGACGGATATTTTCAGGTGGAGACCGGACAAAACCTGACCGTCTTTTTCGATCAGCACGGGAAGACAATACGCGTCCAGACCGTCCGTCAGCCAGATCCATTCGGTTCTCCGGATTTTGGCCGTCGTTTTGGTCACGCCGCCCCGGTCCTTGAGGAATTCATAACTGCGGATCAGGTTCAGGGTTCTTTCGATCATGTTGACGGACGTGTCAGCCGCCATCGTAACCAGCCCGTTTTCATTGGAGTAGGATTTTTCCGCCTGCACCGAATCGTCCAGGATGCCGGACTGGATGGAACAATAATAACGGGACGCGGTGTTCACGACCCGTGACCCGGCCGGTACGGGCAGAAGTTCCTGTATGCGGGCGGCCTGTTTTCCGAGTATCCCGTCCAGCGCGGACATTCCGGCCCGGGCCGCGCTTTGGTAACGACCGGCCAGGTACGCGCTCCGGTTGGTCGCGATCCAGCCGGTCACGTCCTTTGCTGACAGTCCGTTCCGGCACAGGGCCAGAACCGCCATGGCGCCCGCCACGATCAGAATAAAATTCCTACCGGTCATGACAACCCTCCAGTTCGATAACGGTGATATCCGGTCTGGCGAAAAACCGGAACGGAGTATGCCGCCCCACTCCCATGCCCTTGGTCACGTGAAGGACCGTTTCATCGCCTGCGGTGCCCCGCATGAACCCGTGAACCGAGGTGCCCCGGATGTGTTTTTTCCGGATGCCGCTCCGGCTCACCAGGGGCCAGCCGAAAAAGGTCACCTGGCCTCCGTGCGTGTGACCCGACAGGATCAGGTCATACCGCCCCGCCTGGTATTTTACCACATCCGGATAGTGTGACAAAAGAATCCGGTATGTATTTTTTCTCCCGGGCGCGGCGGGCAAAACACCGGGACCTTTCAGGCGGTCTTTCCGGTAATCCAGTCCCGTAAGCATGACGGAGCCCCCGCCCGGCACCGGAAGCCTGACGGACCGGTCCCGGAGCAGCCGGACCTTTGAGCGCCGGTAGGTTTTTTCCAGTAAAGCCAGGTCGGTTCTCTTCCGGTCTATCCAGTCAAACAAGGGCGAAAAAACATGCAGAAGGTTGTACTGGTAGTAATCGTGATTGCCCAGCACCGCGTATGTCCCCAGCCGGGAACTCAGTTCAGCCAGAAACACCGGGAGCATTTTAATGCCCGAATGATGGTCGATCATGTCCCCGGCAATCAGGATAGCGTCCGGCTTACGAGACTTGATGCAGGACCGGATGGCGTTTTTCGCCGCGGCCCTGACCCAGGACGGCGATCCGGCGTGCAGGTGCATGTCCGATATCAGTAAAAACCGCGCCCGGCCCCGGATTTTCCTGGTCCGGATGCGTATGGTCCGTAATTCCATCGCTCCGGTTTCGATCCGGACGGCATAAAAGACGGCCGCGACCGCCAGAAGAAAAATCAAAACGGCCAAAACGGCGGATCCGATCACAAAAAGACCCCCGAAAAAGAAAGGGTGAGGCCGATTCGCCTCACCCCGCTTTCCATCAGTATAACCGGTTTTCAGACTTCCTGCAAATAGCCCATATTGAAGAGTTCGGACCTCTGGAAATTGGTGGGAGCGGGCGTGCCCCTGTCCCGGGCGAACATCGCGATACCCTCTATGGATTCGCGGTTGATGATCGGCATGATGAAGAACTCCTCCACTTCGCCGATGTCCTTGTCGCTGAATTTCTCCTTGAGATAGCGGGTATTGCGGATATGACCCGTGATATCCAGGCTCTTTTTCTCCCTCAGGAACAGCTGATAGACGGGATCGGCCGTGTCCAGCCGGAAAGACGCCGTGTCAAAGCCCCTGTTCAGAACGGGCTGGAAGGTGTCTCCCTTTTTCTGGAGCACCAGAACTTTGTCGATATTCAGGCTGGATTTGGCGATATCCATGGCCGCTTTTCCGTACTCCTGGACCGAAGTGATTTTGGACAGACGGACCGGAGGCTCCACGAAAACTTTCCGCATCTTTTTTTCATATTCCTGGGGCGAGAGTTTGACCACCGCGTCCACTTTTTCCGCCGTGAAAGCGTCTGTTTCGCTCAGCGAGGATTCTTCCGGCGAGGGGACGGGCGGCGTGATCTCCGGAGGAGACTCCGGAAGAGCTTCCGCGAAATCCAGCTTCTCGCTTTCCAGCGTGTCTTCACCGATCCCTGCGGAATCCGGCAAAGCGGGTTCTTCGCTCAGAACGGGAGACTGTGTTTCCTGCGAAAGATCTTCCAGCGGGACCATTTCTTCGCGGTGCGTGATATCATCCAGTCGTTCATCGCCTGCGCCGGTATCGGCCGTGAGGACGATCTCCTCCTCCTCCGGACGGGCCATGAGCGTCATATCCTCGTCGTCCAGGCTGATCCGGAAATCGTCGCGGCTTTCGGTCACGTCCGGTATGGTGCCGGACAAATCCGTATCCTGGGGCAGTTCAACGGCCTCCGCAGTTTCCGTGACCGCGCCGAAGGAGGGAATCTTGAATTCCTCATCTTCGGATATCACGGGAGGGGTTTCCGGCACGGCCATTTCCAGGGCGGGCGGCTCAACCGCCTCAATGGCGGACGTATCCTCGGAAGATACTTCCATCTCGGGGCTGATGATTTCCAGTTCCGGAGTCCCCTCCGGAGTCCCGCCTGTGAAACCGGCGTCGGGTTTTTCAAAATCCAGGCTCTCCTGAAATGGACGGTTATCCACACCTTCCAGGATCCGGTCCTGTTCCGCGAACAGTTCCGTACTGGAACGCCCGGAAAAGGATTCCTCCGACAAGGTCAGGTCGGATGGCGAAAGGCGGAAATCCCGGCCGGCCGAATCGTCGTCACCCACGGACAGTTCGGCGGCTTCCAGGGGAGTTTCCTCCGGCACGGAAACGTCACTGGTCAGGATCATGTCCTCTATGCCTTTCCTCGCGGCTTTTTCTCCGTAAGGACGGTTGTCTTCGATATCGGTCACCAATTCCTGGATCTCGTCGTCGCCGCCGGCGCGGAAAGCCGCCGGAGACCGGACCGGGGGCGTTTCCAGTTCGCGGTCAAAAGATGACAGCCGGATGTTTTTGTAAACCGTATCGCCCCGGGCTGACCGGATCAACGCGTACACGATCGCTCCCAGCAGGACAAAATTGACAACCAGGATCAGGATGACCTGCCAGGGAAGGAACGGTTCGTTTTTGGTGTAATTGACGATGGTTTTCCCCTTGTACTGGACAACCGCGCCGGCCGCGGGCGCCTTGTTGGTGGACTCTGAAACCGGCCTGCTCGCGTAATGGCTGATGATCCCGCTGACGTCTTCCCCGGGAACGCTCTTGCCGGCCGTGGTCATGAAGATATACTGGTCGCGGATCACGGGAATGGACAGTTTGTCCGCGCCGTCCCGGACCAGCCTTTTCTTGGCGTAATAGACCGCCACGAAACCCGATCCGGTTTTGTCCGACACGGGATAAAGCGCCACGATCTCTTCCTGGCCCACGGGCGGGAGATAGATATAATCGTTTGCCGAAAAATAGTCCTTCATCTTCCGGAAAACGGTCGGGATGATTCTCTGCTCGTTGATTTCCGCGCTCACCGTGGAGAAGATCACGCGGCCGGCGGAGTCCACAACCTGGATCTTCCGGCAGTCCTTCAGCGCGTCCACGATCTTCCGGAAATTGTCCAGCTGTCCCAAAGTCGACTCGCCCAACCCGGTGCTGACGAATACGGAACGCACGGTCTGATCGGACGCCAGTGTCTGCACTTCGCGGTTCATGGTTTCCATCGCATCGATAACCGAACGGGCCCGGCTGGCCGACTGCTGAAGAATATAATCCTCGTAAATTTTTCCGAACATCCCCTGCCGGTTCTTCGCAGAATAGACAACCAGGACAAGCGATGCCGTGGCGAATAAAAGAAGAGCGATCAGGATCGGTTTCATCAACCGCATGGCCATCCCCTAAAATGATCTGCCGTCATACCGGATTGACGGATAAAAAATTCCCTTTCACGCGTTTTCACGGCCCGTATCAGCGGCTTGACCGCCGGATATCGATTGCCCGGACCCCGCATTGAGCCGTTAAAAAACGGTTTGATCCTGATATACTTATTCGGAAAACGCCTTGAAAATCCTTAACGGATTATCTTATCCCCGTTTTTTTATTTTATCAATAAAAAACCCATCCCCCGTTCCTGTCGATCCGGGGGATGGGCGTGTTTGATCGAAAAAGGGGGTTACCCCTCTAACTTATTGTCCCGCAAGGCGTTTGTAGCTCTGATAGCGGTACTTCGCGTCCTCTTCGGCCGCTTTGAAGAGTTCTTCAGCCTGCTGGGGGAACGACTTGATGAGGGAGGAATACCTGACCTCGCTCATGATAAAGTCGCGGAAACTGGCCGTGGGTTCCCTGGAGTCCAGGGTGAAGGGATTCTTGCCCTCGTTGACCAGCAAGGGGTTGTAGCGGTACAGGTGCCAGTACCCGGATTCCACCGCTTTCTTTTCTTCTTCCTGCGATTTGCCCATCCCGACCGAGAGCCCGTGATTGATACAGGGCGAGTAGGCAATGATCAGGGAAGGACCAGGGTAGCTCTCCGCCTCCGTGAGGGCCTTGAGGAACTGGACCTTGTTGGCTCCCATGGCCACCTGCGCCACGTAAACGTAACCGTAGCTCATGGCCATCATGCCCAGGTCTTTCTTGCGGATCTTTTTTCCCGATGCGGCGAATTTGGCGATGGCCGCGGTGGGCGTTGACTTGGATGCCTGGCCGCCGGTATTGGAATACACTTCCGTGTCCAGAACCAGGACATTGATGTCTTCTCCGGACGCGAGAACGTGGTCCAGGCCGCCGTAACCGATATCGTAGGCCCAGCCGTCTCCGCCGATGACCCAAACGGACTTTTTCTGCAGGTACTTGGCCAGTTTCGCGATCTCTCCCAGCGCGCCGTCCGTTTTGCCTTTGACGAGCTCCTTGATGCGGCGGCTTACGTCGCGCGACTTTTCCCCGTTCTCCCGCACGGCCATCCATTCCTCGAAAGCGGCCTGGAGATCCCCGGCCGCGCCCTCCGTGACGGCTTTTTTCATCAGCTCTTCCAGACGAACACGCATCTGCCCGTTGGCAATGGCCATGCCGAAGCCGTATTCCGCGTTGTCTTCAAACAGCGAATTGGCCCAGGCCGGACCGCATCCGTTCTCGTTCACGCGGTAGGGAGTGGACGGGGCGGACCCGCCGTAAATGGAGGAACAGCCCGTGGCGTTGGCAATCATCATCCGTTCGCCGTAGAGCTGGGTCACGAGTTTGATGTAAGGCGTTTCTCCGCATCCCGCGCAGGCGCCCGAGAACTCGAACAGCGGACGGCAGAACTGGCTGCCCTTGAGCGTGGTCTTGTCGTGGAACGTGTCCTTGTAGGTCACGGTCTTCTCGATCGCGTCCCATCTCGCGGCTTCTTCCATCTGGCTTTCCAGCGGTTTCATGAGCAGGGCCTTCTGGTTCTGCTTGCCGGGGCACACGTCGGCGCAGTTTCCGCAGCCCGTGCAGTCCAGCACGCTCACCTGGATCTTGTACTGGAGGGCTTCCAGACCCTTGCCGATGGCCTTGAGCGTTTTGGTGCCGGCGGGGAGTTTTTTTATTTCGTTCTCGTCCATCAGAAACGGCCTGATCACCGCGTGGGGACAAACGAACGCGCACTGGTTGCACTGGATGCAGTTTTCAGGAACCCATTCCGGCACGTTGACGGCGATCCCGCGCTTTTCATATTCGGTGGTCCCCATGGGGAACGTGCCGTCTTCGCGACCCGTGAACGCGCTCACCGGAAGGCTGTCTCCCTCCAGGCGGTTGATGGGAATCATGACCTGGTTGATGAACTCCGGATAATCGTTCGCCCGGGTTTGCGGCTTTCCGGCCGCGTTTTTCCATTCCGCCGGAACCGTCACGGGCACCACCTGCCCGCCGCGGTCAACGGCCTGGTTGTTCATTTCGACGATTTTGTCGCCTTTTTTTCCGTAGCTTTTCTTGATCGCCGCCTTCATCTGGGCCACGGCGTCCTCGTAGGATATGATATTGGCCAGCTTGAAGAAGGCCGCCTGCATGATGGTGTTGGTCCGGCCGCCCAGGCCCAGTTCCTCCGCGATCCGGGTCGCGTTGATGATGTAGAACCTGATTTCCTTTTCCGCCATCTGCTTTTTCATGGCGTCCGGCAGGTGATGGACGACTTCTTTTTCGTCCCAGATGCTGTTCAGGAGGAACGTCCCGCCTTTTTTCAGGCCTTTCAGCATGTCGTATTTATCCAGGTAGGACGGAACGTGGCAGGCCACAAAATCGGGATTGGTGACCAGATAGGGCAGCCGCAGGGGCTGGTCCCCGAAACGCAGGTGGGAAACCGTAATCCCGCCGGACTTTTTCGAATCGTAGGCGAAGTACGCCTGGGCGTATTTCTGGGTGCTGTCCCCGATGATCTTGATCGAGTTCTTGTTCGCGCCCACGGTCCCGTCGGAACCCAGCCCGAAAAACTTGGCTTCGAAAGTGCCCTTGGGGGTCACGTCCACGCAGCCTTCGTCCGCGCAGGCCAGCGGCAGGGAGTGGAAGGTGACGTCGTCCACAATGCCCACGGTGAAATGGTCCTTGGGTTCCTTCTGTTTGAGATTGGAGTAAACGGCTATCACCTGTTCGGGCGTGGTGTCCTTGGAAGACAGGCCGTAGCGGCCGCCCACGATCAGGGGAGCGCCCGGCCGGTTATAGAAGAGGTCCTTGATGTCCAGATACAGCGGTTCGCCCGGAGCGCCCGGTTCCTTGGTGCGGTCCAGGACGGCGATCCGTTTAACTGTCTTGGGCAGGACGTTCAGGAAATACTTGGCGGAAAACGGCCGGTACAGGTGCACGGTCAGGATCCCCACCTTCTCGCCTTTCGCCGCGAGGTAATCCACCACGCTGCGGGAGAGGTCGCAGACCGAGCCCATCGCGACAATCACGTGTTCGGCGTCTTTCGCCCCGTAATAGTCAAACGGCTGGTATTCACGGCCTGTCAACTTGGACATTTCCTTCATGTAATAGGCCACGATGTCCGGCACGGCGTCGTAAAATTTGTTGCAGGCTTCCCGGGCCTGGAAAAAGATGTCGGGGTTCTGGGCGGTGCCGCGCGTCACGGGAGTTTCCGAATTCAGGGCGCGCTTGCGGAACCCGTCCAGGGAGGGTTTGTCCACGAGGGGCAGGAAATCCTCCGTATCCAGGACCTCGATTTTCTGAACCTCGGCGGACGTCCTGAATCCGTCAAAGAAATGCAGGAAAGGAACGCGGGTTTTAAGAGCGGCCAGATGGGCCACCGGCGCCAGGTCGGCGATTTCCTGGACAGAGGACGTGGCCAGCATGGCAAATCCCGACTGGCGGCAGGCCATCACGTCGCTATGGTCCCCGAAAATAGACAGGGCATGAGAGGCGACGGCGCGGGCGCTTACGTGGAACACACCCGGCAGCAGTTCGCCGGCCATTTTGTACATATTGGGTATCATGAGAAGAAGGCCCTGGGACGCCGTAAAGGTCGTGGTCAGGCATCCGGCCTGCAGGGACCCGTGCATGGCTCCGGCGGCGCCGGCTTCGGACTGCATTTCTGACAGTTTCAGGACGCTTCCGAACATGTTTTTTCTGCCCTGCGCGGCCCATTCGTCGCAGTATTCCGCCATCGTGGACGACGGTGTGATCGGGTAAATCGCGGCCACTTCGGAAAACGCGTAAGCTACGTGCGCCGCCGCGGTGTTACCTTCCATCATTTTCATGGTCTTAGCCATTGTTTCCTCCCCTAGATAAATCAAATATCATTATAACGAAAAGCGGCCAATAACTCAAAAAATACCCGTTTTGCGCCCCACAAACGCCGTGAATCGTCTAAGACAAACGCTGAACGGCCGTCTTGTCCGCGATATTTGCGCAAATAAGGCCGGGAATATATCATGATCCAGCATTAAACGGCCGCAATATTGATACCGGAGACACAATGGCCCTCACAATCAGGAAATCGGACGGTAAAAAAACCGTCCTGGAGTTTGAAAACGTCGTATCCGTATGGAATACGCTCAAATACATGGTGGACGTGCCCTACCTGAAACGCTTCGTTGTTGAAAAATACGAAGGCGGGAACATGCTGGTTCCCCGCGAGGCCTGGAAGGAAGAGGGAGTCATGTTCAAGGAAATCCGCCCGGGCGTTTACCTCTTCCCCTACGATTCGATCGGTTTCGTCATAGACGACAGCATCCACAACATGAGAATGCACGTCCTGGACCAGTACGGCGAAGGCTCGAACTACCGCGACCAGGCCGAGATGACCATCGGTATTCTCAATACCGACTTCGCAGAACTGGTTCTGGACGAAAAGGCGGCCCCGAAATTTTCGGCCCTCTATCTTTTGTCCGCCGCGAAAATCGGTTTTGACGCGCAATTTCTCCAGGCCCTGGAAGCGGCCATCCTGCCCGTTTTCGAGGAAGGAGCCGAATCCATAGAATACCTTCCGGCAAGCCTTTTAGTCGGCTTGAAACGGATCTCTTTTTGGGCCCGAGTACGCTCGCAAAAAAACGGAGACGCCTATTACCGCCTGACCTATTCGGGTCACCGGTGCCGCCGCGACCCGGTCAGGGAAAAAAACCTCTACAACGTTTCCTATCTCAAAAAAAAACTTCTCAAAAAGAACGCGCTGTTTCCCGTTCTGTATTACGGCGTCCTGTTCCTGATCCCTCTCGGGGTCTTCCTCTGGAATAAAAAACTGTTTCTCATGCTCCTGGGCGGTTTTCTGGCCGCCTGGCTGGTCCTGAAGCTGGTGAAAAAAAACGCCTATAAATTCCTATCGAAGAATTAGTAAAGAAACCGGTTTTCCGGAGCGTCCATGGCAGCCTCGTTCTTACCGGGATCCAGCGACAACCTGTACGTTTTTTTGTCCGCTTTGGCTGTGCCCGTGGCGATCGCGCTGGCGTCAGCCGTTCTGGCGTTGGCCGTTCTCAGGGATTCCGCCCCGGTCGTCCGCTCCCGTTTTCTTTCCCTGACGATTCTCACGGCTCTATACCTGACCGGAATCGTCCTGCCCGCCATTCCCGGAGCGGCCTCCTTCCGGATTTTTTCATTTCCGCCGGCCGTGCTGGCCCCGTTCGCTTTCCTGATCGGTTTCCAGCTGTTTAACGATTCCCTGTCCGGCCGCCGTTTTTCATTCCTGTTCTCTCTCCCGGCGTTCGTATTGCTGGGCTGTTCCGTTCTCCTGTACGTCTTTCTGCCCGGTTCCCACGCCGGTCATTCCGCGTTTCTTTTCCTGGCCGTTTTCATCCCGGTTTCCGCCGCGTCTCGCAGGGAACGGCACAATGGAACCATTCCCCGGGCTCTTTTTCTGGCGGTCACGTTTGTTTTCTTCCTGCTGGCCGCCCACGACTTTCTCCTGATCAGGACGGGCGTTTCTCCGGCCCCGTTTGCTCTCCTGCCTTTGGGGCTGGCCCTGCTCTACGCTCTGTGCTCCCTGGACCTGATTACCCTGATCCTGAAAGAGTCCGTTCCGTCGCTGTCAGCCCTGAATCCCCTCCTGAGGAACCTGGGCGACCTGGAAACCCGGACCGGGGTGATCCTGACCGATTTGTCGGAAACCGCCGGCCGCTATGAAACCGTGACCGCTGAACTCTCCGCTCTCCTGTCCCGCATGAGCCGGGGACTGGCCCGGCCTTCCTCCCAGGTCCCGTCGCTGGATATCTTCCTGAAAACCGCCGGCATAACCGCCCGCAACAGGCTGGTGGACATCCAGAACCGCCTGGAACCGCTGTCCGCTGAAAGCGGCAATGCGGGTCAGAACCTGCAGGTCGTGGAAACGATCGCGGGCATTCTGGAGGAGATCGCCAACAAGGGCAAAGTGGTTTCCAGCGGAGTGGTCAACCTGACATCCATCATCGACAGCGCGAAAAAAAACACGGACAAAAGCTACCAGATCATCCACGGCATCCGCGACGAACTGAACCTGATCCGGAATTTCAGCCAGACCATCGAAAAAATATCGGACGAAGCCAACACCCTCGCCATGAGCGCCGCGATCGAATCCGCCGGCGCTTCAGATGAGGCGCGCGCCGGCTTTCAGGTGGTCTCCCAGGACCTGCGGGAATTGTCTTCCCAAATCCGCAACCAGACCGTCGAGATCCGGAATGTCCTCCGCTCCCTGCAGTCGGACCTGGACGGCGGCATCCGTTCCACCGAAAGCGTCAGGGAGTTTTTCCTGGAAATCCAGGAGATCACGGACAAAATTTTCGCCCAGATCCTGAACATCGTGAACGAATCGGGCAGCATTGACGAAAACGTCCCGGAAACCCGCGAAAACCTGAAAGCGATGGCGGATCTGGCCGCAAAACTGGGCGCGTCCTGCGCGGAATCCCGTTCTCTTTCAGAACGGATGATCACCGGCATGGAAAACGCCCGCGGCCACTTTTACCGGATCGCCGCTTCCCTGGCCAAAGCCCGGGAACTGGCGGACGCCTGGTCGGTTTACGGGGAAAAGATGAGCCGGGAGAACGCGTCCCTGTCACGGGACCGCGCACGGCTGGGGGAAATCCTGAACGGACGGAGGGGCTGACCGGCTATTTTTTCCTGTGAAAAACCGGACGCTGCAGGGTGGCCTGTTTGGTTTTTTTCTTTTCCTCTTCCTTTTTCTTGAGGTCCTGTTCGAGCTTGTCCTTCCATTTTTCTATTGTCTTTTTCGCTTCCTGGGCAAACTGGTGTTCGTTCAACACTACGTACACCCTCACCAGGAGATTCATGAGATCCAGTCCCTTGTTCATGTCCGCGATGTCCATGGTGGACAGCTCGTACTTGGTCCGGTATTTCTGCGCGCCCTGCTCCAGTGACCGTTTGCAGATCTGCAGCACCTCGTTGATTTCGGCGTAATACGGGTCGCGCGGATCGTACATCTTCTGCACGTAGACCTTGAAATTGACCACGTTCTTGATCAGCGTGGCGAACTTGCCCCAGAGTTCCGTAAAGGCCCATTTCCAGCGCGAATTGTCCCCTTCCGAGAACTCCACCTGGGCAATGCAGTATTCGATCTTCTTGGCCAGGAACAGCACCCGCTTGGGCGTGAGTTCCGACAGCTGGGTCATGATCTCTTCGTTTTCCGTGAGCGTGGAATCCACCTGGTGCCCCACGATGGTCTCGATCATCTTGATGGCCTGATAGGTGTTCTTGCGGGCATTGGTCAGATAGGAATCGTTCTTGATGTCCATGATCTGGATGCTGTATTCGTTCATCTTGCAGAACAGATTAACGGTGTCCAGATAGGCGTTGCAGGCGATGATGCGCTTGTAGAGGGAATTGGTCAGTTTGTCCCTCATCCCTTCCCGCTCGAATTTCTGGGCCTTCTTCTGGACCAGTTCGACCTGGTCTTTCAGGTCCTTGACGATCGCGTTATAGGCCTCTTTTTTTTCCTTGGGAATCTGCTTCAACGCCATGGGTCACTCCTGATCTTGTCAAAATCAGCCCGTTAATAGTATAATGGAGAACGGTTTGTTTCCAATATAAAGTATCGGATAAATACCATAAAGGGTAAGGAATACCGTCGCTATGACAGGAAAAGAGAACAAATTCTTCGATAAATTCATAGAAAACCTTTCCCGTCTGGACGAATCCAACGTGAAAAGATACCTCGCATCCGTGGAAAAAGAACGCCGGACGTTCAAGGCCACCCTGGATCTGCTGGACGACGGGATCCTGGTCATCCAGTCCGACAGCGTCATTTTCATGAACCGGTCCGCCAAAAAACTTCTGATGGCGCCCGTGACCCTCCCCACGCCGATCGGTTTCGCTGAAATGAAGAAACAGGTCGTCAACATGAAGCTGCTGGATTTTATCGCCGCGTCCCTGCACGACCAGGATTATGAAACCGAAATTTCTGAAAAAGCGCGGGACATGCGTTATTACCGGATCCAGAAAATCTCCACGGAGGGGGATTTCCGCATCGTCAAGATCAAGGACGTCACCCTGGACAGGACGCTGGATCTTCATCTGAAAAACGCGGAATCCATCGGGGCCCTGAATACCCTGGCCGCCGGCGTGGCGCACGAGATCAAGAACCCGCTCACGGCCATCGACCTGCACACGCAGATCATCCGCAGGGGAATCGACAAAAACATCGTGGACGTTCCGGCGGAAGTCCGGGAATACATCCGGATCGTGGACGAAGAGCAGAAGCGCCTGTCCCAGATCGTGAACGACTTTCTCATGGCCGCGCGCAAACGCGAACTGGTCCTGACTTACCAGGACGTGCCCGCTTTTCTCAGGGACATCCTGGCCCTCATGGACCCGGAATTCCGCGCGTCCGGCATCGATCTCTCCACGGATTTCCAGGACACCCCCGGGATCTTCATGGACCGGGACTACCTGCGCCAGGCTTTTCTCAACCTGTTCAAGAACGCCATCGAGGCGGTGCGTCAGGCGGCCGCCGCGGACCCGTCCCGGCTCCGCGTTGTAAAAGTCCGGTCGTTTTACGAACCTTCCCGCGACGCCGTGGGGATCTCCATTTCCGACACGGGAGGCGGCCTGGGCGACGACATGCTCCAGAAGATCTTCGAACCCTATTTCACGACCAAGGAATACGGCACCGGACTGGGCCTGACCATCGTTTACAAGATCGTGCGCGAACACGGCGGCGAAATCCTGGTGGAAAGCCGCAAGGGCGAAGGAAGCGATTTTACTGTGTACCTGCCCCTGGTCCGCGGCCCCAAAATGATCCGTCAATCCGGCGACCCGACCCCCGGTCGGGCCCCGCGATCCAAAGCCGGCTGATCCGCCATATTTTGATCAAAGAAAAAAGCGGTGTTATACTCATGGCGTCATAATCTGACGGGCGGGCGCGCATGAAATTTTTCGTCAAGCTGTTCCTGATTTCCGCCGCGATCGGAGCGATCCTGTTCGCGTCCAGCGCGGCCGCCATACTGCTTTACCCCGTCCGGCTGGACCTGGCGGAAAACAGGGACGTGGGCCTGGTGTTCGGCGCCGGCATCATGAAATCCGGTGAACCGAGCGCGGCGCTGCGCCTGCGGCTGGACAAGGGCCACGAACTGTACCGCAGGAAAAAAATTGGCCGGATCCTGGTCAGCGGAAAAATCGCGGAAACGTTCGTCATGAAAAACTATCTGGTCCGGAAGAACGTTCCGGCGTCCAACATCATCGTGGACTTCAACGGCAACAACACTTTCGAAACCGTCGCCAATTATCGGAAAATCGCCGCGGAAGCGGAATGGACCAACGGCGTGGCGCTGATCAGCCAGAAATACCACATTCCCCGCATCGCGCTCATCGCCCGCAAACTCAAACTGGAACGGGCGTCCTTTGTGGCGGCGGACCGGAAAAACATAGACCGGGACAAGAAGGTTTTTTTCCTGATCCGCGAAAGCGGCGCCCTGCTGAAAACGCTCCTGATTGACCTGGCCTTCCTGCCATGATTTCCGCCTTCCTGTCGGAGGTCTTCCGCTCCGTCCAGGGGGAAGGCCCGCTGGTGGGCCTTCCGTTTCTTTTTGTCCGTTTCTGCGAATGCAATCTCCGGTGCCGCTACTGCGACACCATACGGGCCCGCAGGCGCGTCAGCCGCTGCGCCGTGACCGGCAAACGGGGCGTGACCCTGCTGCCCAATCCCTTGACCCCGGACCGCCTGGCCGCGGTGATCCGCGGATTCCCGGCAGACAGGTTGTCCCTCACGGGCGGCGAACCCCTGCTCTCTTCTGATTTCATCGAGAAACTTCTGCCCGCGCTCCGCGGCCGGGAGATCCTGATGGAAACAAACGGCACGCTCCCGGATCGCGTGAGCGAAAAACTCCTGAAACGGGTGGACATCTGGTCCGTTGACATCAAATTGCCCGGAATGACCGGGCAGGACGTGAAGGACCGGACTCAAGCGTTCCTGGAAAAAATGAAGGACGCGGGAACGGTCGTCCTGAAGGCCGTTTTTTCCGGCCGGACACCGCTCCAGGAACTGCGCGCGGCATTGATGATGGCGGAAAAACTCCGGAAAAAGAACAGGCGGACCATGCTGGTCTTCCAGCCGGTCACCGGGGAAAAGCGGGCGGGAACGGGCCGTCTTCTGCCTGAGATTCTCGAACTTGCCCAAAACAGCCCGGTGGAAATCCGCGTCATTCCGCAGGTCCACAAAATCCTGTCTGTCCGATAGACCCTGTTTTTGAGCCGCGTCAGGGCCGCACGATCCTGCCGTCCGCGATATCGCGAATCCGGGAAAGCTCGTATATCATGCGCTCCTCTTCCCGCGGCGATTTCGGGTCAAAAGCCAGGGCCAAACCTTTTTCCGCGACCTGTTTGGCTTCCGCATACCGCCCGTCGTTCAACAGCAGTTCCG